>JBEKDH010000084.1:0-17472 GCA_050014455.1 Occallatibacter sp. | reverse complement strand
GCCGGGAACCGCTTGCCGGCCAGGCGAGGGCGCCGAGACGGGCTGTCCGCGGAGGAGAGCGGTCATGGCGGCGATGTAAAGCGCGGCCTCGCCCTCCGTGCTGATTCCATGCTGAGGGATGCTTCGGCGCTGTTCGGCGGAGAGTTTCTGTTCAACATGCTTGAAGTGATTCACCTGCGCCCGGATCAGATCGGAGACGCGGCGGTTCTTATTGAAGGCTTCCGCCGGGGGATGAGGTACTCGAATCGGTTCCATGCGTTTCTCCTCGAAGTTCAGTCGGAAAATGTGGGGCAGTCGTCATCGGCTCGCATGTCGGGAAGAGCGATGTTACCGAGGAAGGTATTGGCGGCGATCTCGCGCGGGGAGCGATTCGCATAGGCGCCCAGGAAATGCTGGGTGATGGAGGCCGGAATCGAGGCGTGTTCGTAAACATCGTTGATCACACTGCCGCGCGCCACCCAGGGCGATACGAGGATGGCGGGAACACGCACTCCAAGTCGGTCGAAGTGAAATGGGTCAGGCGTGCCGGTGGTGCTGGGCTGAGCCACGAAACCATCCGGGATGCAAGGCGGGGGCGGAACATGGTCGAAGGTGCCGCCGTGCTCGTCGTAGACAACTAGCAGGGCAGTGTTGGGCCAGAGATTGGGGTTCTGCCGAATCGCGTTGTAGACCGAGCCGATGTATTGCTCCCCGGCACGCACGTCGTGGTCCGGATGCTGGTCAGACGCGATCAATTCGCCGGAGCCGTCGGGAGCGTCGTGATCGGTGTAATTGGGCTCGATGAAGCAGTAATCCGGGAGCAGGTTCTGGTTGCAAGCGTCGAGAAAGTCCTGGAAACTGCCGAAGAGCGCGGGCTGATTCTGCAGCAGGTTGACGACTTCGAGCGAGGAACTAGCTTCGTCATAGTAATAAAGCTTGGCGGTGTGCCCGGCAGCTACCAGCCGCTCATAGATGCTTAGATACTGCTTGTTCCAGTAAAAGACATCCATGCTCACCTGGCCGAAGGAGGTTCCATAGTGCGCAAAAGCCCGGTTGCAGAGAGTTGGGCCGGGAATCGATGAAAACCAGCGGTTGAACACGGCAAACTCTGTTGCCAGTCCCGTCAGCACGGGAAGCATTTGCTGGGGAAAATAATTCATGATCAGGTGCGAGTGGGCAACGTTGAACTGCTGGTTGAAGTAACTCTGCACAAAGCCCTGCATGTTTGCCTGGCGGTTGGGATTCTGAGCCGTCGTGACGCCACCGAAGATCTGCAGGTCGACCGCGGGAAAGTGATGGTCTGGATCGGGATCGAGCTGGCTTTGGTAAGCGGCATTGGGTCCAACAGAGACCGGAACTCCGGTTGAATCGGGGTTGGTCTCGTTGCCTGCCAATCCGTCGATGGCAGGGTTTACCGCCTGTAGCGATCCCAGCATGTGGTCGAAGGACCGGTTCTCCATCATGAGAACGACGATGTGTTTCAAGGCATCGAGGCCTGGAGGCATAGAGCTTCCCTCTCCTTCCCGCTCAACTGTGATCCGGCTGTGGACGCATCCGTCTGCACACCGAGCCCGAGTTCCTTGCGGGACTGGAATTCGATTGGAAAGAACGAAATGGATTTGATTGGCACCATCGGCCGGAATCTGGGGAAACGGCCTTCGATGCCACTTGCCTGGTTAATGCATAGTGTCACAAGGCCTCTAACCGTTTCAACAAGAATCTTCCGTTTGAGGCCGAACACTCTTCCTGCCACGAGTAGAAACCTGTCTGACTTGCGCCGGACGCACAGGTTTTTCTAATCCCAAGACTCCCTACTCCCGCACGCTGATGCCCAGCGCCTTCATCTTCCGATAAAGGTGGCTGCGCTCCAGGCCCAGCATCTCCGCCGCGCGGCTGATGTTGTTGCGGGCTTCCTCGATCTTTTTGAGTATGTACTCGCGTTCATAGGCGTCGCGGGCCTGTTGCAGGGTCGAGAACTCCTCTGTTGAGCGAGTGCCGGCCTTGTGGGTGAGCGGCGGCAGGTGCTTGCGTTCGATACGCAGGGCGCGGGGATTGAGGATGAGCACGCGCTCGATCACATTTTTCAGCTCGCGCACATTGCCCGGCCAGTGATACTGAGCCAGGGTCTCCAGCGCTTCGTCGGCGATTTCCATGCGCGGGCGGCCGTACTGGCGGCCGAACTCCAGCAGAAACTCGCGCGCCAGCAGCGGTATGTCCTGCTTGCGCTCCCTCAGCGGCGGCACAAAGAACGGAACGACATTAAGCCGATAGAAGAGATCCTCGCGGAAGTTGCCCTTGGCAATCTCTTCTTCGAGATCCTTGTTCGTGGAGGCGATCAGGCGCACGTCCACGCGCAGGGGCTGTGTGCCACCCACCGGAGTGAACAGTTGATCGTCGAGCGCGGAAAGCACCTTGGCCTGCGTCTTTAGGCTCATATCGCCCACTTCGTCCAAGAAGAGCGTTCCCCCGTCGGCGCGCTCCAGGGTGCCGCGCTGCTCGGTGGGACCGCCCGGCTGGGCGCTGTACCGGTAGCCGAAAAGCTCGGCCTCAATAAAGGCCTCAGGGATGGCCGCGCAATTCAGCTCGACGAAGACGCGATCCCGGCGCAGGCTCTCTGCGTGTATGGCATGGGCAATCAGTTCCTTGCCGGTGCCCGATTCGCCGTAGATAAGCACACGCCCGTTGGTGGGCGCCATCAGCCGAATCTGCTGGCGGAGCGCTTTCACCGGTACGCTCGCCCCGGTTAGCACCGATCCCACGCTGAACTGGCGTTTGAATTCCAGGTTCTCCGTGCGCAGCCGCCGCGCTTCCACGGCGTTCTTGAGCACTATCAACGTGCGGTCGAGAGAGAGCGGCTTTTCCAGGAAGTCGTATGCGCCCAGCTTGGTGGCCTTCACCGCCGCCTCGATGGTGCCGTGGCCGCTGATGATCACCACCTCCGGCCGCATATCTGCCGCCAACTGGCGTATATCGCCGAGCACGTCCAGGCCGTCCCGGTCCGGCAGCCAGATGTCGAGCAGGACTACGTCATAGGGCGCGTCCTGAATCAGCACCATGGCCTCCGCGGCAGTGGCGGCGCTGGCCACGCCGTAGCCTTCTTCGCGCAGAATCTCCTCCAGCGAGGCGCGAATCTCCGCTTCGTCGTCCACCACCAGAATGTGATTCATGACGGCAGCTCCTTAAGCGTCACGGCGCCGGCTTCGATCGCAGACTGCGAGGCCCGTCCGCCGGGCTCCATAAGGGGCAGCCGCAACAGAAAACGAGCGCCCTTGGGGCTGTTGGACTCGGCGCGCAGGCTGCCGCCATGCTCCTGGACAATCTTGGCCGCGATCGACAGCCCCAGGCCCGTGCCCCGCTGCTTGGTGGAGTAGAAAGGCAGAAACAGCCGCTCGCGAATCTCTTCCGTCAGGCCGTGGCCGGTGTCGGAGACAGACAACTCTACCGCCCCTCCATCCTCGGCCAGCGAGGTGTGGATTCCAATCACGCGCAGCAGGCTGCCCTGCATAGCCTCTGCGGCATTGTCGATGAGGTTGGCGATCGCGCGCCGAATCGCCTCGGGATCGGCCAGCACCGTGGGCAAATCCGACTCCAGATCCCACTGCACCGTAATTCCGTTGAGCCGGCCGGCAAACAGCGCCAGCGCCTCCTCCGCCACCCGGTTCAGATCGCATGCCCGCGGCTGCGGAGCGGGAAACTGCGCCAGCGCCGAAAACTGGTCAACCAGCGTGCGCAACGTGCCCACGCACCCCAGAATCACCTCGCTGCACTTGCGGATCACGGTCGGCGAGTCCGGCTGGCCGCGGTCCAGATGCTTGGCTATGCGCTCGGCAGAGAGCGCTATCGGCGTTAGCGGGTTCTTGATCTCGTGCGCCACCCGCTGCGCAACTTCCTTCCACGCCAACTGACGCTGCGCGCGCAGCAGCTCCGTCGTATCCTCCATCACGAGCACAGTTCCCGTCTGCCCCCTGGCCAGCTCCAGCCGGGCGCTGGTGACGGCCAGATGGATGGTGCGGCCGCAAGCGTGGAAGTCGATCTCAGTGGAGGCCAGGCCCATGCGCTGCCCGCGGCGGATCACACCTGCCAGATCCTCTGCGCAATCGGCAGGCAACAGCTCGTCAACGCGCTCCCCGGCCAGACTGGCGTCCTCGCGCCGCCCCATCAGCGCCGCGAAAGCGCGATTCGATTTGAGCACGATGCCCGCGCTGTCCAGCGTGACCACGCCGCTGGGAATCGTCTCTACGATCGTCTCCCACTCCCGCCGCCGCTCCTCGATGGCCAGGTTTGCGGCCGTCAGTTGCGCCGACGAGCTCTCGACCAACTGCCGGCTGGCATCCAGATCCGCCGCCATGCGGTTGAAGGCCCGCACCAGGTCGCCCATCTCGCCGGTGGCGATTACTGCCACTCGATGGTCGTACTTGCCGGCGGCAATCTCATCCATGGCGTCGGCCAGCGCCTCCACCGGCCGCGTGATCTGCTTTGACAGAAACAGGGCCAGCCACACGCTGAAAAAAAAGACCAGCACGGTAATCAACAGTAGCGTCAGGAAGAATATGGTGCGTATCTGGTTGCGCGAACGGAAGAGCCGCCAGTATTCGTCCGCGCCGGAGCGGATGCGCATGGCCGTCTGGTTCAGCCCCTGCGGCATGGGCAGCCCCACCACCACCACCTTGCCGGAGGCGGTCGCCGACATGCCCAGGGCGTACTCGTTACCCCCCACCCCGATCACCGGTTCATCGCTGCGCTGCGCCGCTGAGAGCAGATTCGCAGTGAGCGGGCCGTGCAGCCGAACCGCGCCCCCGCGCTCACCCTCCAGCCAGGGAAGCAGGCTTGCCTGGCTCTTTTCATCCGGAGCCTGGAAACTTGCCAGAACCCCCAGGTTCTTCCCATAAACCACCACAAATCCGCCGTCCAGCGTAATGCGGTGGGAACCCAGCACATCCTTCAACTCCGGCAGTTCGCGGTCCGGCGCGCCCGAGGCGGCAATGGACTCCGCCTCCACGCGTGCGTTCGACGTCACATATTGCGCCAGTTCCAGCACCACGCGGGCCGAGTCTTCGCGCAACGCCGAGGTGTTGGGCGAGAACCAGCGGTCGATGGACCGGTTCATCAGTTGAAAGCTGAAGAGGAACATGAAGACTGCGGGGGTCAGCGCTATCAGAACCGCGCCCAGCACCAGGCGCGTCCGCAGCCGCGCGCCCAGGGCGCTGCTGCTTTGGTCGGCATAGAGCTTGAGAATATTCCTGAGCAGCAGCAGCATCAACACCAGCAGCAGAAGAAACACCAGCACGGTCAGCGCCGTAAACACCAGCGTCTCCCCGCTGGTGACCGGATTGAGAAGACCGATATTGGAGGTGTTGAAGGCCTGCAAAGCGCCCAGCAAAGCAAGAACGAAAAACACCCCGCCCGCAAGCAGAGCAATGGACCGCCGCCGTGGATCGCCGAGAAACGACATGCCGCGATTATAGTGCGGCTCACGCGCAGCGGACAGGGCAGGGAAGCCGGAAATAGGGACCGGAAGCCAATGTGCCACGAGATTTGGGCGCCCCCTTTTGTTACTTATGGAACCTGGACCCGCCAGCCCCTCCCATGTCCCCAAATGCGAGGGACATGGGGCACGCAGATTGACTTATCCTCGCCTTGGGGATCTGCGCCGGCCGGCGCGCCGTTCGCTCCACTGCAGAAAAGCGGTTTTCTGCCGAAATGGTTCTTAGCGGAATGGAAGGGCGCGCCGGCAATGGCCGGCAGTGAGCCCGTACTCCAACGCCGCTGTTGTCAGAAGTGGAGATCCCAGTGGCGCTGATCGAGCGGCGAAAACCCGATGTGGGCAACGTAACCTGGCAGCATCTGCGCCTTCCCCCGTTTCCTCAAGTCGCCATCCGGGTCTTGCAGTTGGCGAACCGCGAGAATGTGCAGATGCACCAGCTCAGCGATCTGATTTCCTCCGATCCGGCCTTTGCCAGTGAAGTCCTCACCATCGCCAACTCGGCGCTCTACGCCCCGCGCTTCCCGTCCAAGAGCATTCAGCAGGCGATCATTGTATTGGGCATCAACAACCTGCAGGGGATGTGCCTGACCGTGGGGGCCAGATCGTTCGTGGGCAAGGCGCTGAATCTCCCCTTTACTCAGTTGATCTGGCGGCATAACCTGGCCTGCGCCTTGATCGCCGCGCAGTTGGCCTCGGCCGGGTTCCTCGACAAGGACACCGCGTACACGGCGGGGGTTCTGCACGATATCGGCCGCCTGGGGCTGGCCGCCGTGCGCCCCAAGGAATACTCTGCGCTGTTGGGGGCGCACAAGGGCAGCGCCGGCAGCATCCTCGAGGCCGAGCGCGAGTTGTTTGGCGCGGACCATTGCGGAATTGGGCGTCAGTTGATTGCCGATTGGAATCTGCCTTCGGACTTTGAAGCGGTCGTCGCGGAGCATCACGCGCCCAGGCTGGAAAACGGCTCCTGGGGTATCACTGAGTTGATCGGCGTCAGTTGCAGGATGGCGGACGCGGCGGGCTTTGCAGCCTTTCAAGGATGCGAGGCCACGCCCTATCCGGAGTTGCTGGACGAGCTTCCGGCACGGGAGCGCAGGCAGTTTCATCCCGATATCGAAGGCCTGGCATCGAATGTAGCCATACGGATTAGTGCAGTGGAGACTGCTGGATAAAGGGTTGACTACAGAAAGGCGGGTTGAGTGCCGAAGCAGTTGTCAAATGGGCAGAACCGCAAAGAATGGCGGCGGCCCCTCCCGCGCAGGTGAGAATGGGCCGCGCCGCGCCTGAGGAGCATAACCGCAATCTACGGAGGCTTTGGCGGTGGAGATCGGGCAAAGAAGAGACGAGGTTTGCCTGCCCTGGGCTCATCTGCGCCTTCCGCCGTTTCCGCAGGTTGCGATTCGAATCCTGCAACTGGCCAACAACGAAAACGTGCAGTTACACCAGCTGAGCGACCTGATCGCGACCGATCCGGGCTTCGCCAGCGAAGTGCTCATGGTGGCAAATTCCCCCCTGTACGCTCCCCGCTATCCAGCCACCGGCATTTTGCAGGCGATCGCCGTACTGGGCGCAAATCAACTGCAAGGCATGTGCCTTTTGGTGGGCATAAGAACCTATCTCGGCAAGTCGCTCAGCCATCCGGCCATGCGTGGACTATGGCGTCACAATCTGGCCTGCGCGCTCATCGCCACGCAACTGGCTGCGGCCGGGTTCATGGATAAGGATCTTGCTTACACCGCGGGCATTCTCCACGATGTCGGGCGATTTGCCCTGGGAGTGATCCGGCCAAGAGAATATGCCGTCCTGCTGGGGACGCATCGCGGTCCACCGGAGAGCATTCTCGATGCGGAGCGGGAGATCTTCGGATGGGACCATTGCCAGGCGGGACGAAGGCTCATTGCGGACTGGAAGCTGCCTTCCGACCTTGAACCCATTCTTTCCGAGCATCATGAACCCCGAAGGCCGGATGGAGCATGGAGCATGACCGAGTTGATCAAGGTGAGTTGCGCGATGGCGACCACCGCAGGCTTCCACGCGTTTCCGGGATGCGCGGCTGTAGCGTTTTCTTCTCTGCTGGAAGCTCTGCCGGCGCGGGAGCGCGAGCGCTTTCCCAGCGATCCCGACTCCCTGGCCCAGAGCGTTGTCCGCGGGCTCGAGGTTGTGGAGTCCCTGTGAGCCCGAGTTCCGAAGGCTGGGCTCGTTGTTGAGAGAAATCCAGTCGCATTCCCTCCAAACCCGACTCTCTCACAAAGCCGGACAAGGGGGTCATCGATGGGCTGAATGGCGAAGGCAAGCTCCTGCCCTCATACAAACATCGGCGCAATTCTGAGAGCGGCGCACCGAGGGAAGGGAAGAGCGCAACCCGCTGACTCAAAGTGCTCGGCAAGGCGCTCTCCGCAACTCTTTTGCGGATTCCCGTGTCTAACTGCACAGGGAGCTTTGCCCCGAAGACCATGAAGAGACTTGTGCGTATACTCGCTTTCATCCCGCTGGCGGGAGTTCTTGCCCTGGGCCAAGCCGTACCAGCCCAATCCGGCGTCTTCACCATCTCGCAGCATGGTCACTCCGTGGGTACAGCCAGCTTCAACTTCGCGGCTGCACCGGGCGGCTACAACTCGACCTCGGTGGTTCGCATTGCCATGCAAGGGCTCGCCTATTCCTTGTCCAAGACCGAGCAGCTCTCCCCGGCCAACCGCCTTCGTCATGTGCAGTTGAGCGCTATCGTCAACGGCTCGGCGGTCAACGTCACCGCGGCTCCTGACGCCGCCCAGATCCTCGTGAACATCTCCGCCAACGGCCGCAGCTCCACCATCCGGCTGGACCCGCACCCCGGCGCAGTCTTTCTTCCTGACTTCGATCCCGGCGCTCTCGAAACCCTCCTCGCTTTGGCCGTCGCCCGAAACAACGCCGGTCTCTGGGCCATCCTTCCCAAAAAAGCCGGAACCCAGATCGCCTCCATGCAGCCCATACAGCTCGCCACCTACGCTGACGAGCAGGGAAGCCTCGACGGCAGGCCCATCGCCGTCCATCATCTTGTGGCTACCATCGCCGGCGCAGCCACCCACATCTTTTCTGGCCCTCAGAACCAGCTCCTTCAGGCCGAGCTTCCCCAGCAGGGCTTCGCACTCATCCGCAAAGGCTTCGTCCTCGCGCCGCCCGCCAAACCCGGCGCCCCGCCGGATTCAGGCGCCGCTCCAACTCGGCAATAATCTCCGCTTGCGCCTCACGAGCCCGTCTCGGCTCCAATTCTCAGCTATGACCGAGCAGCCTCAGGAAACCGTTCCCGTCCAGTTCACACTCGGCATCGGCGACGGCAAGCTCACAGCCACGGCCGTCGTGCCGGCCGGCCAAACCAACCTCACGCAGATACTGCCGGTCATCCAGGCGCTTGACGACTCGCTCAAGCGCCGGCGTCGCTTCGCAACTGGCGGAAGCGGGCCAGCGCATCTCCTGCAAGGCCGGCTACGGAGCCTGCTGCCGCCGAATGGTTCCCGTCAGCATCTTTTGACTTGGCACCTCGCGCCCCCCCGCAGCAAGGCGACTAGCAGCCGACTTGTCGGTCCTTTCGCTCCAAGATTTGATATTCCCTGACCGCAGGTGTCTGATCTCTGACCACTGCTTCTTACACCGCCCTCCCCGCCGCCACCCCCGAAGCCCACGCCCACTGGAAGTTGAAGCCTCCCAATTGCCCGGTTACATCCACCGCTTCGCCGATAAAGAACAGCCCCGGCACGGCCCGCGCCTCCATGGTCCGCGCTTGCAGGTCGTCGGTATCCACGCCGCCCGCGGTCACTTCAGCCTTCTCAAACCCTTCCGTGCCTGCCGGATGCAGCGCCCACCGATGCAGCCTGCGCTCTGCGGCCTCCAGCGCCGCGTTCGACCAGCCCGCCGGAGCGGCGGCCTCTGCCAGGAAACTCGCCAGCCTGTGCGGCAGCGCCGCGCGTAGCGCTTGCTTGAATGCAGTCTCATCCCGCCTTGCTCCAGGTTCGAGCATCGCCCCAAGGGCCCCGCCCGGCGACCCTGAATCGGCGTTCGAATCGCGCCGGCAATCGGGCGCGAAATCCACCACCAGCTCTTGCCCAGGCCGCCAATACGACGACGCCTGCAAGATCGCCGGGCCGCTCAGCCCGCGATGCGTCACCAGCATCTTCTCCCGGAACCGGGCCCCACCAGCCTGCGCCACAACCTCCGCGGCCACCCCCGCCAGCCCCGTCCATCGCGCTTCGTCCCCGCTCAGCAGGAGCGGAACCAGCGCCGGCCGGGGCGCGATCACACCCAGGCCGAACTGCCGCGCCAACTCGTACGCCAGCCTCGTAGCCCCAAGCGTGGGGATCGACAATCCCCCCGTTGCCACCATCAGCGCTCCGGCTTGAAACTCGCCCTGCGAAGACGCCACCCGGAACCCGCCGCTCGCCGCTCGCTCTACCTGGATCTCGCGCGCATTCAGGACAATCTCTACGCCGCCCTGCTCGCACTCTGCCAGCAGCATATCGAGAATCGCCCGAGCCGATCCGTCGCAGAAGAGCTGCCCCAGCGTCTTCTCATGCCAGGCGATCCCATAGCGCTCGACGAGTTCGACAAAGTGCCGAGGCTGATACAGAGCCAGCGCCGACTTGGCAAAATGAGGATTCTCGGAGAGGAAGTTATCCGGCCCGCAGTGCAGATTGGTAAAGTTGCACCGCCCGCCTCCGGAGATAAGAATCTTGCGCCCCGGCTGCCCATTGTGTTCGAGCAGCGCCACCCGCCGCCCACGCTGGCCAGCCGTAGCCGCGCACATCAGCCCAGCCGCTCCCGCGCCCAGAACAATCACATCGAATTGGCGCGGGGCGGCTGGCATGGCTTGGGCGCTGAGCTACTTGGCGGCCGTCGGGGACGAGGCAGCCGCTTTTGCGCGCATGACATCGCTGAAGAACTTTCCTTCGTCAGTAAGTTGAAATGTGTCCCATGAGGAGATCATTGTCGGCCCCCACTCCGGGTCGAAGCACCAGGCGATCCAACTGATGCCTTTCGATTCGAGGTAACCTGTAATCTCGTTGCCGTATTCGATACCCTGTTCCCTGGTGCCGTCGCCTTGGTCGAAACCGATCTCGGTCGCAATAATCGGGTAATGCTCGGCGGCAAAACCGAAATCCTCTTCCCACTTGGGCGGCCACGGCTTCGATCTCTTGATGGGATAAGGATGAGTAACGTATCCGATGTGCTCGGCCCGGATGGGACTGATGCGCAGAGGAGTCAGGTCATAGGCCCAGTCGAAGCCGGCCACCAGCGGAATGGTCTCCTTGTCATAGGCGCGGATGACAGCGATCATATCTTCGTTGAGCTGACGCCAGTCTTCCCATGAGACCGATCCGAGCTGGCCAAAAAAGACCGTCGGCTCGTTGAATAACTCGAAGAATGCGACGGTATGATTTCCGTTGTAATGGGCTGACATGATGCGCCAGAAGTTAAGCGTCTCAGTCATGCTGGTCTCATACATAGGGTCCTGAAAGAGACCTTGCTTAAGATTGCCGATGGAGTGCCAGTCGATGTCCACATACAGGCCCAGATCGGTGCACCACTGCACAGCCTGATCGAGCAAGGCGAGGTAGTTCTTCGTCCCGCGCGAGCGCCATGCGACCGGGTGGACGGGAATGCGAACCACCGTGGCTCCGGTCTCCTTGATTTTGACGAAGAGGTCCTTGCTCCAGTGGCCCTGGCTCTCGGTTTTATCGGGGTCGGCAATGCTGACGCCGCGGAAGAGAACCGTCTTGCCGGCTGGATCCACAAAGTGGTTGCCACTGACGGAGATGAGCGGGAGCTTCTTTCCGTCCGGGCTGTTGAGAGGCCGGGTGAGATAGGCGCCGTGCCACCAGTCGTTCACTTTCTTAGTCTCGGTCTTGGGGCTGGCGGTTTGTGCAAGCGCGCTCAAGCTGCACAGGATTGCGATAACGGCAACGGCATAAGTAAATCGCTTCATGTTGTTTTGTCCCTTCGCGCGGAAATTGGCGGCTGCAAATGGTCGCGGTCGCCGGATGCAATGGTGAGTCGCCTAATCATATCTTCCGGCGTGGGGGATGGTCGATCTGGAAGGCTGCTAGCGACTGGGAGATGATGCACTCCCATATCCCAATCGCGGAGAGCCAGGCCCTCCTGCCGCCAAACGCAACCCTAACAAAAGATGGCGCTCGGATCGGATACCCTGGCCCAGTTTTCCGCACCCTCCACGGGCTTGTCTTGAAGCGAGAAGAACTCCACTCCCTTACCCTTTTTCCAAACAGCAAGAAGGACCTTGTTTGCCCTGTGATAGCGGGCAACGAATCGGAGACGCTTGCGATCATCAGCCGTTGGCCAAGCCGCGTTTCCACCTTTGACTTGAATCAACACGATTTGCAGTTTGTCGCCGCACTTGGTGCCTGAACCTGATTCAGAGTGGTCCTTGCGGATCGCAATCAGGTCCACAACTCCCTTCGCTTCGCCGCCATTGGGTCCGCGGAACTCTATGAGGTGCCAATAAGGAAACGGCCTTTGCCTCGTGATTTGATGGATACGTTGCTTCGTTATGATCACAGCCCATTTCCCTGTCCGCGCCGCAGCTTCGGAAGGCGTTCGATACTCTGTGCTGTTCACCATATAAGTGCCTCTGCCTCGATCATAGTCCGAATCCCAATTCCTCAACTATTGCCGCAGCTCCACCAGCGTTGCGCCCTGGCCGCCTTCGTTTTGAGGGGCTTCGGCAAGCGTGGCTACGTGGGGATGGCTCTTGAGGAATTCGCGGACGCCGCGGCGGAGGACGCCGGCGCCGTGGCCGTGGATGACGCGGACGCGCGGCAGGCCGGCGAGAAAGGCGCGGTCGAGATACTTCTCCAGCTCCTCGGTGGCTTCGTCCACAGTGCGGCCGATGAGGTTGATCTCCATGCGCATCTCGTCGGTATTGGCGCTGGTGACGGTCACATGCACATTCCTCTGCTGGCGGACGGCAGCGAGCGGATCGGCCCGCTCATTGAGGCGGATCTCCGCTGGGCGCAGCACTTCGGCGATGTCGTCGCGCTTGACGCGCATCTTGATGGGGCCAAGCGCGACTTCAAAGAGGTCTTTCTCCACCTCGCGCTGCACGACTGCGACCTTGTTCATCGACTTGAGGCGGACTTGGTCGCCGGCGGAGACGTGCTTGACGATGTGCGGCTGGGCGTTGGCGTCGCCTTGGTCCGCGCCGGTGCGGTGGGCGACGACGGTCTGGTTGAAGCTCTCCTGAAACTCGCGGCGCAGGCGCAGGATGCGGCGCTCGGCCTCCTTGGAGAGCTTCTGCTGAGCGGCCCGATCCTCGATGGCGCAAACCGTCTCGCGCATCTGGAACTCGAAGTCCTTGAGCAGCGAGGCGAGCTTGGCTTCGAGGTCGCGGGTGCGGTTGCGCAGCTCGATGTCGCCCTCGCGGGCCAGCCTGGCCCGCTCCTGGTTGAGAGCATATTGCTCGGCGCGAGCCGCCTTCCGGTCCTCTTCCAGTTGCGCCAGTTCGCTGTGCATTCGGTCGAGAAAGCGGGCGATATCCACCTGCTGCGAGCCCAGGCGTTGGCGGGCGGCGGCGACGATACTCGCGTTCAGCCCCAGCCGTTCGGCGGTCTGGATGCCGGCCGAAGCGCCGGGAACCCCAACACGAAGCTGGTAGTTGGGTGCCAGCGTGACCTCATCCACGCCGGCCGCGGCGTTCAGCACACCGGGGGTGTTGGCGGCGTAGACCTTGAGCGAGGTGTGATGGGTGGAGATGAGCGACCACGCGCCCGCCGTGAGAAAGTGGCTGGCAATGGCCACGGCCAGCGCCGAGCCTTCTTCGGGATCGGTGGAGGAGCCGAGTTCGTCCAGCAGCACCAGGGAGCGCGCATCGGCCAGCCGCGAGAGCCGGTCGAGGTTGACGATGTGCGCGGAAAAGGTGGAGAGCGCGGCCTCGATGGATTGCGCGTCGCCGATGTCGGCCAGGAACGCAGTGAAGACGGGAAAGCAGGCGGCCGCCGCGGGAACGGGCAGGCCCGCCTGCGCCATCATGGCCAGCAGGGCGGTGGTTTTGAGCGCCACGGTCTTGCCGCCGGTGTTGGGACCGCTGATAATCATCTGCCGCGCCTCGCCGGTCAGCTCCAGCGTGAGCGGAACCACGCTTGTGTTGGCGCGGGCGCCGGTGGAGCGCAGGCGCCTTTCCAGCAACGGATGACGAGCGCCTTCCAATCTGAGCCGATCAACATCGATGGCAGGCCCCACACAATCGTAATCGCGAGCAAAGCGGGCGCGAGCTTGAATGCTGTCAACCAGCGCCAGCACACGCGCGCCCTCGACCAATCCATGGGCATAGCCGCCCACCTGGCGGGTGAGGGCCACGAAGATGCGATGAATCTCGGCCTGCTCCTCCTCCAGCAGCCTCACCAGCTCGTTGTTCTGATCGATCGTTTCCAGCGGCTCCACGTAGACCGTCTGCCCCGACGAGCTGGTCCCGTGAACCACGCCCGAGACGCGCCGCTTGAGCTCGATGCGGACCGGAATAACGAAGCGGTCGCCGCGGATGGTGATGAGGTCTTCCTGGGTCGCGCCTTCCTGGGAGAGCTTGCGCAGGGTGGCGCGCAGGCTCTCTTCGATGAGGCGCTGCTGCCGCTCCTGGTCGCGGCGGATGCGGCCCAATTCTGGCGAGGCGTTGTCGGCCAGTGAGCCGTCGGGCTGAATGGTGCGCTCAATGGACTCGGCCAGCGGGCGAAGGCTGGTGGTGAGAGCCGACGAGAGCGCAGAGAGCCCAG
The DNA here is from genome assembly GCA_050014455.1 of Occallatibacter sp. GTDB lineage: Bacteria > Acidobacteriota > Terriglobia > Terriglobales > Acidobacteriaceae > Telmatobacter. Next base: position 3,258 of record JBEKDH010000084.1, on the reverse strand, counting down.
GCAGCTTGCCCGCCAGGCGCGCCGATGGCGACTGGACCAGCGACTGCCAGGAGGCAACGTCGTTGGCCAGGCGGGCTACGGCCTGCAACTCATTGGCTTCGAGCGCCGCGCCGGGAATCTGGGCTTTCGAGGCCAGTTGCGTGGGGTCGAAGAGGCCGCTGAGAGGGATGGAAACCTGCTCGCCGAGCATCAGGCGGAGCTCGCCGGTTAGCTGATGCTGGCGGCCGATCCACTCCTCGTCGGTGGAGGGTTTGAGATCGAGTATCGCGTGCCGGCCCACCGGCGATGCAGCAAAGCCGGCCACAAGCGCCAGCAGCGGCTCCCACTCCAGCGCGGCAAAGTCGGCGTGCGAAACCGGCGACGGAATGGGATCGAGCAGCGGCATACCCAGAAACTATCTTAGCGGGCCGCAGGGATTCTCTTCATGAGGGAATCACCCGGCGGCGCCTTCGCCACTGATATCTTCTTTATCCGGCGAGAAGATCCCGCCTGCCAACATTATGATCGTGGCTGGAACGGCCAGCCACCACTGGCGCATCAGGTTCCCGGACACCCAGAGCCCAAAAAGCAGGAATCCACCCCCTATCATCCCCAGGTACGCAAAGAGCGTGATCCACCCGCTTTGGTGCTCGATGTCCATGAACTTGTATCGTTTGCCCTTCCTTCTCCGCTTGCCGCTGTTCTTATTGACTCTTTTCCCAACTATGACCAGTCCGGCAAAATACGCTAACCCAATAGGCGCGAATAGGAACATGGAGCGCATCGAAAGGGAGGCGACCCAAAAAGCATAGACAAAGAACGCAAGGACCGCAACTCTTCCTATCGCATGCTCAAGGAAATCTTTCACATCGGGCCTGCCTTTGAAAGGAGGGATCCTATCCGGTCCGTTGTCCGCCGCCTTGGGTCTTCTTCCTTCGCGAGACACTATGCCACCTCGACGCATGCAGTTTACCCTGATTGCATAAAATGAGTGTTGCAGGCTGTCAGCCGGGCTGTATGGAGATAGACTCCGCTTCCCACGATCAGACTGGGAACCAGCTCAAGGCCGGATTACGTGCTACCTTCCCCGCCGTAACCGGTCGCTGGCTCAGGGATGACGATACAGCCTACCACCAGCAGCACGGCGGCTGGAGCTGTCAAAAACCAGTAGCGAGCCAGAAGATGGTCATGCCAGAGATAGAAAAGAACCGCTCCGCCGGCAATGGACGACGCAATCGCGAAGAATGTGATCCAGCCGCTTTGGCGCTCAACATCCGGAAACCTGCCTTTCTTACGCGCGCGCCCGCCGTCTTTCTTCATTCGCTCTCTGCTGCGTTTCGCCACGCCCAAGAAGAATGCGAGAGCAGCCAGCACGCCGGCTGGAATGGCAATAAACCAGTAGCGCGCGACAAACTCCGCCTTCCAGATAACCAAAGCCATGATTCCCAAGCAGGTCAGATTGATTCCTGCGCGCTCCAGAAACTCGCCTGCGCTGCATCCTTCGTCATTTTCCATTCGCTGCCTCCTCCTTGCTGGCGCCAGTCTATCGAATTCAAGAGGCCGGCGGAGAGGGACTCAGTGCTGTGCTGGGCGCGGCAGCGGGAGCGCCGGGGGTACTTTCGCTTGCGCTGGAAGGCGCTTTGGTCTCCGCCGGAGCAGCGCCCTTTCCAGCTTCGGACCCAGCCTCGGGCGCACCTTCTGGCCTGGATTCGGAGGCTGGCGCGCTGCTCTTGGCCGCGTAGTCGTTCACGTACCAGCCGGCGCCCTTGAAGTGAAGGCGCGGCGCGGTCAGCGGCCGCTCCAGCACGCCCTGGCACACGGGGCACACAAGCTCCTGCTCGGAGCTGAAGTTCTGGATCTTCTCAAAGCGGTGGCCGCACTGGGTACACCGATACGCATACAGCGGCAAAGCCATTCACCTCTTGGGTAGAGAATTACCCACTATGCCTATTGTATCGGCAAGGCGGCAAATGCCTGGAACATAGCGGCATCCCACCCTTTTCGCAAAGGACGCGAAAAGGATGGGTCACCCGCGAGGGTGGGGCACACGCGACCGAAAAGGATGGTGCGCCCTGCGCTGCTGAGCCTCCCGCGCCAACCTCAATGCACGGCGATGAGAACGGATGCCGAGCGGTTCTCCCATTCCAGCGTGAGCTTGCCGGTGGTGCCGCCAAGGCCGGTGAGCGTGTACTTCAAGTTCTCAACCAGGGCCAGCGGCTTGCTCATCTTCATCTTCACCTTGCCAAGATCCTGCGCGGGGTCGTATTTGAGGCCCCACTCGCCGGTGGCCTTATTGAAAATCAGAACCCAGTTGTCCGGGTCTGAGATGTCGACAAAGAGGGTGTAGTCGCCCTTGGGAACGGCGAGGCCGCCGATGGCGAGATCGGCGTCGGTATGCAGTGTGGTGGCGGCATTGGCGCCCGCGCGCCACACCGGGTAGGTGGGATCGTGGCCGATGAGGCCGTCCTTGGTGAAGATGTGGCCTTCGCGGCCCTTGACCCTGGGTGAGCTGTAGGCGATGCTGATGGCCTTGCCGGCGATAGTGGCCGACTCGGTGGCCGGCGGGCTCTTGGGCGGCCCTTGCTGGGCAAACAATGCGGTGGCGGCGACGAGAAGGCCCGTGCAGACTAATAGACGCTTCATGGTGGTTTTCTCCTCCGGGCAGAGCGTTGATTGTGGCTTGACTGCCTCGACGGGAAGATTGTCGCACCGCCAGCCCCAGTAGGGGAAGCGGGAGCGGAAGCGCTGCTGGTGATCCGGCCTGAAAAAGCGAGGGTTTTGAGGCTGCGCTTGATACAACCGACTTGAATCGAGGCCGGAAATGACAATGTGAGGCTGGTCCGCTATGAAGAGGGAACTCCGAGCCAGAGCCGCGGACGGTGCGATATACTCCGGTACGAAGCAGAAAAATGGAGGTTTCAAGATGGGTTCAAGTGCAATTTTGAAGTGGGCTGCTGCCGGCGTGATGGCCGCGACGATGATGGCGGTGCCGGCAGCGATGCTGGCACAGGGAAGCAACACAGTGTTGAAGCCGGCGGATCTGCAGAAGCTGCTGCCGGCCAGCGTATATTACCGCGGCCAATCGGCCACCACGCAATTGCGGAACTCTGGCGGAGTGAAGTTTGCCGACGGGTACTTTGTGCTGGTCACGCTGGTGGATACCAGCGGCTATGCAACCGATGTGCAGTCGAAGTATCAGGCCTACCTCGTTGCCGAGGTTCCCATCAAGGTGGGTGGTGAGAACCTGCCTGCGGGCGTGTACGGCGTGGGGTTCGTCGG
>JBEKDH010000083.1:0-17805 GCA_050014455.1 Occallatibacter sp. | reverse complement strand
AAAGGGAGCGGTGTACCTGCGAACCTTGTCTTCCCACACGCGGCGGTCCACCTTCACGTCGACCGCCGGCTCGCTGTATTGCTGTGCCTCTTCGCGCGAAAAATCGTTGGATTGATCCTCTTGTGCCACCTTGACCTGAACGTTTGTTTTCACCCTGGTGAGTTGCTCCAGGGCGCGCTTGTAGCGCTCGTCGGTGTGATACCAGAGGATTCCGCGAATGGCATCCGGATCGTTGTCGATGGGCACCTGCACACTGGAGTAGTTTCCGAATGAACCGAACGACATGCCGCCGCGAATCTCTCGCGTATTGTCCATGGCATAATCGCCCACGCGCAAATCGATGTTGAGTTGCCGGCGGCGATTCTCGTGGCTTCCGGTCAGCTTGCCGAACGCCCCCGTGATATTGAAGTCGTGCGTGTCGATAATCTCGTAACTCAGGAAGTAAGGCGGCACCGGCTGTGTCTTGAGTTTCTCCATGGATCGTCCCAATTCGGCGTCCATGGCCTGCAAAACCGGCGAAACGGCCTGAGCGGCAGCGTAACCAGCCCCAAGGGCCAGAAACGCTGCGCAAACTGTGAGGAATCGGAAAGCTCGCATCATTCGACCTTCCTCCAATCGGGCCAATTGTAAACCATCCGGGCGCATGCCATGTTGAAAAGGGTAAGAACGCCGATGCGGCATGGAACCCTTGTCAAGTGATCTATATCACCTTGGGCGGTGTTTGAGCTTCTCGATGGGCGCCCCGTGGCTCTTATCGCCAGTTGACCGCCCGCCTTCCGGTCTGCCCGCGATACGACCGCGGCCCGCAGACTTGGAGATTTCGCTGCCAATGGTGCTCGCTGAGTCGGCTCGCGATTATGCACACGCAGAAAGAGACCCTCGCGGCAATCTCCGAGTTGGCGACCATTCGAACAGAATCTCAGTCTTGACCATACATCGCGTTGTGATATATTCACTGCGACCGGGAACTCCTTCCATGAAGCGTTGTGCGATTTCGCTGGCGATCCCGCTAATAGCGCTTCACATCGCGGCTCAGCAACCCTCGTTCGAAGTTCAAACACGTGACGGCCGGTTGACGTACCAAACTGGCGAGCCAATTGTTCTCAACCTCATTAGCGCCGTGGTGGCGCCAGCGCTTGGTGGCGCTTCGTCATTTCAAGCCGGCTCGCAATGGAGTGCGGCTTTAGCGGCGCAGATTCCAGTTGAGAAACTGCCCAAACCCTCCGATTACGTCAGCGACCTTGCCCATGTGCTTTCGCCTGGCGCAGTTCTGCGTATTGATCGCATTTGCAGCCAGCTTGATCGCTCGAATGCCGATACGCAGGTTGCGGTGGTCACTATTCGCACACTGAATGGGGCGGACATAGCGGACTATGCCAGGAAGTTGGCGAACGCGTGGGGAGTTGGCAGAAAAGGCTCAAACCGCGGGGTAACATTGCTGCTGGCGACCGATGACCACAAGTGGAGGATCGCGGTGGGCTATGGACTGGAAGGGATCCTGACCAATTCCAAGGCGGACGCGATCGGGCAGGAGATGATTCCTCGGCTTCGGGCCAACGACTATGACGGTGCCGTGACCTTGGCCGTGGACGAGATAGCACGGGTCGTTGCGACTTGCGCCAAGGAAAAGCTGGATCCCATGATGGAGCCGCACGCCCATTGAGTTCACCCACCCGCCACCGAACGTTAGTCGAGAAGGTACAATTTCTCATCTGGCATTTCAAGGGAGCCTACGACGCTTCGATGGTTTCTTTGCTCAGTCCTGATGTTCGCCGTGGTCCCCGCTGCATTCGGACAATCCTAACCCGCGCCGTTCGACCTCCGGTGGACCTTGGGATCCCGTCGAAACTGTGAAATCGTCCGGCATCTAGGCGGCGTCGGTTTATTTGCAACGGGGCCCGTCTTGGCGGAGGGGTATTTCTTCCCGGCCGAAGGACAGGGCAGCGGAGACTACTCTGTCGTTCGGTCAAACGATGCTGGAACGCATAGGGAGGAGATCGCCAGAAGCCGCATGCACGCGACCGAGCCTTTCTGAACGAGAAGATTGGATGAATCTCGGGAATGAGCGTGGATGCATCCGGCTGGGTACTTCGAACGGGCGATGCTGGCTCCCACTGGAGAATGCTAATGCTGGGCCTATGGCATGGAAGAGGTCGCCGGTTCGATCCCGACCAGGTCCACCATGAAATCAGTGACTTAAGGCAATCCGTACCCGAATCTTGATCTGTTTCCAGGAACACAAAGGAACCAATCAGCCTCAATCGGCTGCGTCAAAGGCCCGGCCTATGCTGCTCTCTCTCCGCAGAGGAGAGAAGGGAAGAACCAGCCTGGAGGAATCGTGATTGGCGTTGGACTCGGGCTCCATACAGGCCCGGCATGTTCTGCCTAACAGGCGGATATCGCTCCAGAAAGTGGCTCTGCACATATAGCGCACGTCCAATCGCGTCTTGAGCCGGCGGATTTGCCGATTGTAAAAATGCTCAAGCTGGGCTGGATGCACACGGCTCAGAATCTCCTCCTCGCGGCGGAAAGCGAGTGTCGCCGCTCCGGTGATTCCGGGACGATAAGGCATATTGATAATGTCGGCATACAGCGGCAGCTTGGGCCGCGGACCGACCAGGCTCATATCGCCGCGCAACACGTTGTAAAACTGCGGCAGCTCATCGATCTTCAGCTTGCGCAGCCAGAGGCCTGCGCGAGTTATTCGACTATCTCCTCCACGGGTGAGGCCCGGACCATTCTTCTCTGAATCGAGGGCCATGCTGCGAAACTTGTACATCCGGAAGAGACACCCATCTCGCCCAATGCGATTCTGCGCAAACAAGGCGGGGCCACGAGAGGATAGACGCACACACAATGCGATGGCCAGCATCGGAATCCCCAAAAGAACTAGAACCAGCACCGCAACCATGAGATCGAGAAGCCGCTTGAAATGGGAGAGGCTCCATTCGCTGGCCGTGGGGCTTTCGAGTCGCTGTTCGCGATCCGGCGCTCCATCCTTTACAAGCGGGCTCGCGGCGACCGGAAGTACCGGGAGGGAGAGAGAGCCTGACTCAAGCACGCTACTGGGACGATGCATGGATGCTTACCTCGAAAGCGGAATGAAAACTCAATGCGCTCGTGATGCCCGATGCGCATGAGCCTGTGTGTGTGGCGAAGACCTTAGCCGGAACGCCAAACTGTTTGATTTCCAGAGCATTTTCACTGTTCCTGTAGTGCCGGCATGTTGTATTCCGCCCTGGCCGCGATAACCCGGCGAGGGTGGGGAACCCATATCCTCAAACGATCGACGAGGATGCTCTCGCCCGCGACGACGACTATATGTGCATCATCGCCCGCAGCCGCTGTGAATCGACGGGAGGAGGGAATATTTTGGCGGAGAAGCGAGACAGTAATGGGACGAGTCTCGTTATCGGAATCCGATGAGCTATGACTGATTGAGATGTCCTCATGGACGAGTTGAGCTGCTTCCACAAGTCGATAACGGCTGCGGTTCGCTCACCCCCGGATCTGAACCGCCGGACCCTGGGGCGCGCGGATTTCTTCCCCGGTCGCGCAGCTCATCGCGACCGTCTACTTGAGAATGTTGACGGCAGCCGCGCCCAAGGCAAACTGGGAGAAAATCTCGGTCCAGGCCATGAACTGGCGCATGGCCCCCGCCCCAATATTCTTCTCTGGCACCACGATGGTGTCACCGGGATTCAGACGCAGATTTCCAAAGTCCGAGGTCAGAACCGATTGGCCCGCGCCGCGTCCTGAAACCGATCCGTCTGCCCGCAAGACAAACACCTGCCGATGGTCGGCATCGCGATTCATGCCGCCGGCCAGATGAAGATAGTTGTCTGCGCGCGCGCCGCCGCGATAGAGAAAGGCATTCTGGTCAAACACCGCGCCAATCACCTGAACGGTGGCGGGCCTGGAAGGAACCAGGAGCGTGTCTCCATCCTCAAGAGGCATCTCCGGCAGTTCGCTCTCCCCTGTGCTGTGCGGCTTCAAATCCAGCACAATCCTGCCGGTGGGCTGTAGCCGGCGCAACCGCTCGATCAGCTCGCGGTTGACGGAAGAGACCTGCGTACCCTGCCGCGCGGTCTGCGCGCCGCCGTTCGCCAAGCCCCCCACCTCACTCGCGCTGTCCATCTTGATCGAGGCGCGCAGCAATTGATGCTCGATACGGTCGGCAAACTCCTTCAGTCGCAGCTCTTCGAGCGCCTGTGTGCTCTTGCGGGTAAACTCCGAGCCATAGAGATAGGCGTTGCCGGTGAAGCCGCCGGCGCGCGCAACCAGGGAGCGCAGCGTCTCGCCCGCACTCACGCTGTAGACGCCGGCATGAACAAACTCACCCTCCAGGTGCACATACTTGGTCTGCTCGTCGATGGGCGGGTGAACGTCCTCCTGCGAGAAGATGGTTACCACGTCGCCCGGTTTCAGCTCCAGATCCTGCGACGCGTCGCGATCGAGCACCAGCTTGCCCAGGTTGAACGGAAGCAGCGAGGTGGACATGGTGGCCGGATCCAGTCGCTCGACGACGGCGAAGTTCCAATCGGTTTGCGCGCCGGGACTGGAGACCGCGGCCGGCTTCTCGGTGGGCTCCTCCCTGCTGGAGGGCGCGGCCAACTCCGGCGCGGGAAGGCCGAGCTGGGTGCGGCGCCACCAGTAGTCGCGCGTCACCAGCGCGTCACGATCGGGCAGCAACTCGCTCAGGCGCATGCCGGCGTGCCAGAGGAAATGCCCCGGATTGGCCAGCGAGCCGCGCAGCGTCACCGCTTCCCGATAGCTGGAGACGATCGGATCGATGCGCACAATGTCGCCGTCGGCCAGCAAGCTCTGAAGACTGGTGGCGTCCGAGGCCAAAGTAAAGGCGTGGCGTTGCGCATGGTCCTCGATGCGCTCCACCGAGATGCGCCCGCCAGAAGAGACGGTGGTTCTTCCGCCGCCCATATTCAGCAACTCTTCGACCGGCTGCTGGCCGCGCAGCTCATAAATTGCGGCCACGCGCACGCTGCCCAGCAGCGCCGCCTGCGGCCCGGCGGCGGGAATGTAAAGCACATCGCCGGACTGCAACTGCGCATCGCCGCTCTTGTCGCCCTTTACCAGCAGCGCATAGAGATCGAAGTCCGTGATCACCTTGCCCTCACGCTTTAGCAGCACATGGCGCATGGAGCCGGCGCCGGAGGGACCGCCGCTCAAAAAAACCGCATCCACCAGTGTGCTGAGCGCGCTCACCGTATACTCGCCGGGCTGCCGCGCCTGCCCGGTGACGTAGATCTGAATGGAGTGTATCTCCCCCATATCGACGCTCAACTCGAAGTTGCGGTAAACCCGCTCCAGCGCGGCGCGCAGGTGACCGGCGACCGCGGAGAATTCAAGGCCCGCGACATGCACGGCGCCCGCCTTGGGAAGGTAGATCTCTCCCTCGCGGCTCACGCGCAGATTGGCGCTGAAGTTAACCTGTCCCCAGATGCGGATGTGCAATTCATCTCCGGGGCCGACCACCATGTTCTCGGGCGCCGGCGCCTTGTCGATCAGGCCGAAGGCGGCCGCCCGCTGAGAAAAGAGGCCGGCCCCGTAGATGGGCAGCATATGGCCCGTGGTTGCAGCCACAAAGAGCTGAAACTCGGTGGGCGGCGCAGACGGCAAGGAACGCCCGCCTTGCTGGCCGGCGGACCTCTTCCCGCGCGACGCCTGCTCCGTGAAATTCGAACCGCCAGGAAGACTCTTGTCGGCCGAAGCCTCAGAGGAGTGGTCCGGCTGCGGCGATCCCTGATCGGAGGGCGCGTCCATCGACAGCTCGGTGGGCGAAGCCGGCGACTGGATTGGGGAAGGCAAGGGAGCCGTCTGCTGCAACTGGCAGTCGATGGAATCCGAATCGTCGCATTGTGCGCGCAGCGCGGGAGCGGAAAGGAGGAATGAGGCGCCGGCAACCGCGCAGAACATCGTGCCGAGAAGGCTTGAGCGGGCGGATAAATGGTCTCTCATAGACGCCCTATTGTTCACACATTCGCGGGGTCAACCGCACCAGAAAATGCAGGAGAAACTCCGCACTGTTCCTAAATTGGACAGTTTCATAAGCGTCTTCCCACTATCGATTTCGTGCGTTGGTTTTCCCCGGATTTTCCGCCCGTTCTCCTCAATTCACAGGTAATCTGAGCGCAGTTTCCGGCCCCGCGGCCAGACTATCCAGAGGAAGCCCAGCGTGCCGACAGAAGAGCAGGAGTCCGCCGTACCCGCATCTCAGCCTCGATCCGGTTTCTTGCCGCCGGCGATTCAGGTGGCGTTCAAACGAAGGAGGCTGGTTGGCGCCGCCATGCTGGCTATTGTTGTGCTGGCCTCGGCGGTTGTCCTGCTGCTGCCTGATCGCTACACGGCCACGATTGTCATCCTTCCTCCGCAGCAGGGCGGCGTTACCGGCTCGGCCATGCTGGCGCAGTTGAGCAGCATGAGCGCCATGGCTTCGGGCGGCGGCATAAGCATCAAGAATCCCAACGACCTGCAGGTGGCCCTGTTGAAGAGCCGCGCGGTGGAGAACGCGTTGGCTGAGCGATTTCAATTGCAGGCGCTCTATCGCCGCAAGTACCTCTCGACGACCCGAAAGCGCTGGGAGCGGGTCACATCGATCGACAACGGCTTGAAGGACAGCCTGATTCATCTCTCGGTGACCGACGACGATCCGCGCCGCGCCGCCGATCTGGCCAGCGGCTGGGTGGAGGAGTACCGGCGCCTTTCGGCGACCCTGGCGGTGACCGAGGCCGCGCAGCGCAGGCTCTTCTACGAGCGACTGCTGAGCGCGGCGCAAGGGGACTTGGCGCGCGCCGAAGAAGAGATGAAGCAGACCGAGCAGCGCACCGGCGTGATCGAATTGGACGGGCAGGCCCACGCCATGATCGCCTCGGCGGCCATGCTGCGCGCCCAGGTCGCGGAAAAGCAGGTCGAGATCCAGGCGATGCGCCAGTTTGCCGCCGACGGGAATCCTGACCTGGAGCGCGCGCGGCAGGAGTTATCGAGCCTGGAGGGCCAGTTGGCCTCGATGGACGTGGACAACGATCGCGCGGACGGCGACCTGGTGGCGCCCAAGGGCAAGGTCGGCGAGGCGGGCATGCAGTATGCGCGCGCGCTGCGCGAGGTCAAGTTCCGCGAGATGGTGCAGCAGTTGCTGACCCGGCAGTATGAGGCAGCGCGGATCGATGAGGCGCGGCAGGGATCCCAAGCGCAGGTTGTCGATCCGGCGCTGGTGCCCGATCGTCCCAACTACCTTTTCAAGATAGCGATCTGGCTGGGGGCGCTGCTGCTCTCTTTGCCGATGGCTTTGCTGATCGCCATGGGTGCCGAGGCCGCGGAGATTCTCGGCGCTCGCCGCCGCCGCTCAGGTTCGTGGGCCGTGACGCTCGAGGAGCTTCTATCCGAAGGCGCGCGATGAGGGCGCTGAAGGCCATCGGCGTGGACCGCGCCGTGGCTTACACGTTTCTGGCGCGGGTCGTGAGTATCCTGGGAAGCATCGGGACGGTTCTGCTGATCGTCCGCTTTCTCAGCCCGGTCGAGCAGGGCTATTACTACACGCTGCTCAGTCTGGCAGCTCTGCAAACCGTCTTCGAACTCGGATTCTCCTTTGTCATCTTGCAACTGGCCGCGCACGAATCGCCGCTGCTGACCATGCACCCGGACGGGCGGATCGAGGGCGACCCCGAATCTCATGCGCGTCTGGCATCGGTTTTGCAACTGACGCTGCGGTGGTATCTTCGCGCCGCGGTGGTGCTGGCGGCGATCCTCTTCCCCCTGGGCATCGCCTTCTTTTCGGCAAAGGGAGGCGCGCAGGTTCGAGGGGGGTGGCTCGGCCCTTGGACAGCGACTGTATTTGCCATCTCGATGACATTGTTTTTGACGCCGCTGTGCTCATTCCTTGAAGGCTGTAACCAGGTGAGGCAAGTTGCCGGAGCGCGCATGATACAGGCGGTGGTGGTGCTGGCGATCTCCTGGGGCGCGGTTGCATCCGGCCATGGACTCTATGCCTGCGCGCTGGTCAATCTGGGCTGGTCTGCTGTCGCGGGGGTCTTCATCCTGCGGCGGCGCGGAACGCTGCTTTCATTGCTGCGCTATCCATCGAACGGCAAGGGAATCTCCTGGAACAAGGAGATATGGCCCTTCCAGTGGAAGATTGCCGTCAGTTGGCTCTGCTCCTACTTTACGATGCAGGTTTTCACGCCCATTCTCTTTTCCTTGCGGGGTCCGGAAGAGGCAGGCAGAATGGGCCTTTCGTTGAGCATTACCGGATACCTTCCGGTTGTGGCTCTCTGCTGGATCATGCCCAAGGCGGCGCCCTTCGGGCAGCTGGTCAAATCTGGGCGGCTGCGGGAGCTGGATGCGCTTTTCTTCCGGACGCTCCGGCAGTCGCTGGCGCTGACTCTGCTTCTGGCGGGGGTCTGTTTTGCCCTGGTGCTGGGCGCGCAATCGATTCTTCCGGCAATTGCCTTGCGCATGGAGACACCCTGGATCTTCGCGCTGCTGTTCTTCACCGCGGTCAGCAGCTTTGTGGTTCAGAGCCTGGCCGTCTACCTGCGCTCCTTCAAGCGCGAACCATTCCTGCTCCAGTCGATGGTGGTGGCGGGACTTACGCTGGCGGGCATACTCCTGGCTGCGCCGCGATGGGGAGGCGCGGCGATTGCCATTGTCTACTTCGCGGCAAGCGGCGTGATGGGGTTGCTGTGGGCGGTCATTATCTTTCATGCGCAGAGAAATGCACGGCGGCAAGATCGGGATGGCCGGACAGAGGACCATGAAGTCCTGGCAGCCATGCCGGCAAACGGCCTTGTGGGAGGTGCAAAGTGACTCAAGCGATTCCTCTTGGCATCGAAACGAAAGCTCGTGGATTCATTGCGCGAGCAGTTTTCCCCTCGATTCAGGTCCGTTTTGCCGTTGCTCTTCTGCTTACGTTCTTTCCCCTCGCAATTCTCTATCCTCTCGATTACCCGGCGGGAGAGCTGATTACGCTCTGCTGCTGGTTATGGGTATTCCCGTCGCGCCTGGGATGGCTGTCGCTGATCCTGGCCGCGCTGATTCCCAACAGCACTTATGGCTACTACGCCTTCAACCTCTTCTGCCTGATTGCGACTTTGGCGATTGCCATTGCGGCCCACAGGTCCACGGAGCTGCATTTCAAGCAGTTATCCAGCCTGCACAGATTCGCAAAGGGCTGCATGCTCGTCACGCTCGTTCTTGCCGCCGCGCAGGCCGCCACGGATCCGATTATGTGGAAGTCTATCTTCTCCAATATCTCGCTGGAAAGCGGACGGGGAGCCGGCCTTAGACCTGAGCCCTCCCAACTCGCCAGTCTTCTTGCGCTCTACCTGGTTCTTGTTGTAACGCGAATCGAAATCGCACGGGTACAGCGCGAGGAGATTTACAAACAGAACTCGCTTGCCGTGGAAGCGATGGGGGCTATCCTGGCGACACTGGCCCTGACCCGCAGCTTTTCCGTCCTGATCGTCGCCATCTGCTTCTTGCCTGTGCTGTTCATCCAACAAAAGAATCTCCTGCTGCGAATCCCCGCGCTACTGGCTGGGGGCATCGCGGGAATCTTCTTCCTGGGAGATCGAATCCGCGACGGAATCGCCACGTCGAGCGGATCGATCACCGATTTGATGACCGATTCAGTCAACTCCTGGCGAAATATCCCCGATCTGCTCATCCTCTCCAATTATCGCGATTGCCTCTTACCGGGAAATCCCTCAGAAGTGCGGCTGAAGATCAATACCTTCGCGGTAAGCATGAGTCCGGCCCTGGTGTGGATCAAAAACACGTTCTCGACATTTTCAGCGGCAGGCATCACGGTTGGGCTGCTTGTCACGGCCGGCGTATTCATCTGGGGAGGCGCGATCGGTTTCAGCAGCCTTTCTGCCCACAGGTCGATGCGAAGCTCCTGGCTCATGCTGTATCTCGCCGCCTGGATCTTCATGGCCAAGTGGGATCCATCGCTATGGGTGGCGCTGGGCCTGCTGCTGTCGATGCGCAAGCTGAACGAGCAAGAACCGGAAAAATGCGCTCCGTTTATAAGCCGGAAGTTGCATCGCATGGCATTGGAGACATGAGTACAACTCATGGCTGAGCAGGCAGGCGTCGGCGCTTCCGCACAAGTCACAGCCAAGCGCCAACAGACTAAGACACTCAACGCGGAAAAGGAGACTCGCAATCATGCCCGCAATCCAAGACGCAATCTACTCTTCGAGCGGCTACCATGAGCAAAAGCATGGCGTCAGCTTGAAAGCTTCGGATTTGATTACTCGCAATAGGACCCGGAAGTTCAGCGCACTCATCGAAAGTTCGAGTTTAGACATTCTCGAGGTCGGCATAGGGCCAGGATGGAACATGGTTCGCCTTCCCGCTCATCGCCGCGTCGGACAGGACGTGACGCTCGCCTATGCCGGGCAACTCGGGAATTGCGGCGTGGAATTCGTCTCCGATCTGTCCCAACTCTCCGGGCAGCAATTCGATGTAGTAATCCTGTCGCACGTTTTGGAGCACTTACTCGAGCCGGCTAAGCTGCTGGCGGAACTCAGAACGCTACTAAGGCCGCAGGGAAAACTGCTGTTAATCGTTCCGCTGGAATCCCCGGTCCGGCACTCTTCCGCACATGACAATAACCACCATCTATTCTCATGGAACGCTCAAACCTTGAAAGACTTCCTGATCGCGTGCAACTACTTCCTTTCGTCTTGCAAAGTAAAACGCACTGGATTCGACCGATACGCGGCCGAGCTGGCCGTTCGACTCGGCGGAGGCTATGGGCTTTACAGATTTCTGCTTTTACTTCTTCGGACCATTCGGCCATCCCATGAGATACAGGTTATCGCTTGTTTTCGCGCAGATGGCGAGCACGGTCAAGACGACCTCGGGGCGGGAAGCCAATGAGGATATGTTCACGCTTGTCAAAGCCTCGCAATCCAGATGCCGATACCTCCGCCGGATTCGCGCGCTGGTGGCGCAGGACGGAAGCGATTCGACCTCACGGCAGGAAGAAGGATCATCATGCTTCGATATTGGTTTGACAAAGTGGAAACCCTATTGAACATTGAGATCACGCGAGTCTCTTCGCGCCTCTCCGATCTTTCGCCGGAGATGCGGAAAACAATCGAGCAAGTGCGTCCTTACACCATGACCAGCCTGAGCCGGCTGGCCGCGCTCTGCGGCGCGGTCGACTACGTTGTTGCGAACCACATCCCGGGAGCCTTTGTTGAATGTGGCGTATGGAGGGGAGGCAGCACGATGGCCGCCGCCCAAAGCTATCGCCGGCTGGGACGGGAAGATGTTGACCTGTTCCTCTTCGACACATTCGAGGGAATGCCGGAACCCGGCGTTGAAGATATCTGCAGAGGCACCGGCGCGCCGGCAAAAGATATTCTTGCTGAGAGCGGCAGTCATTCTCCCATGAAGTGCTACGCGCCGATCGACGAAGTGCGCCGCAATCTGGCAAGCACGGGGTATCCGGCCGAGCGCCTTCACTTTGTCAAAGGAAAGGTCGAGGAGACGATCCCGGTTCATGCGCCGCAAGAGATCTCGATTCTGAGGCTGGACACGGATTGGTACGCCTCAACCAAACATGAGTTGACTCATCTCTATCCCCGGCTATCGAAGAATGGCGTATTGATCATCGATGACTATGGAGATTGGGATGGCGCTCGCAGAGCAGTCGATGAATACTTCGCAACACTGAGCCTGAAGCCGCTTCTCAACAGAATCGACAATACGGGGCGTATCTGCGTAAAGCCCTGAGCATTGGTCTCTGCCCAGGCACGGGCACGTCAAGGAAAGAATCCTCATGAGACAAAGGGCTGCATTGGTTTCGCTGCGCTTTAATCCGGCATTTGTTCAGCATCTTGTTGCCTATGCCAAGGCGCTCCGCGAGCTGAATTTCGCCGTCGACTTTCTGCTTGACCCGGCATACAGGCAGTTCCCGGAGCTTGAGAAGCTGGCAAACGTCGCAACTGACTTCGAGATTCCCCACGGTACTTGCTATACGCATGCACTCTTTCTGAATGTAGCCTCACAGCATCGCAGCCTAGCAGCGCGCCTGAAGCGGGCCGGCGCACGGATTCTGTATGTCTATCACGAGCCATGGAAGACGATTCGATCGTACCTCAAGACGGATGGAATCCGGAGTCTGCTGATTGGTGCCGCTGCCCACCGCGTCTCGCTTCCCTTGCTGCGGCTTGCGGATGTTGTGATCACCGGATCGGAATATGCGCTGAGCACATATCGACAGAACGATGCGCGCCACAACAGCAACGCCTGCAGTTTCCCGCTCATCTACGACGACGAGGCGGGACCGATCGCGCCGGAGATGGTCAACCGGAAACTCTACTTCTCTTATGTAGGAAGTATCAACCGCGTCCATGGCTTCGATCAGTATATCGATGTCGTGCGCGAATCGATTCTGCGCGACTCCGATCTGAGATTTCTAATTGCATCCCGGTCTCCGCTTCCCGCATTTGTGCTAAAGGACAAAGTCATCCGTTCCAATCCGGACAAAGTTAGAATCCTGTGCGGGCGCATTCTGCAAATCACCGAGATCAATGACTGTTATGCGAGCAGCCTCTGCGTATGGAACCTCTATCGCCGATCCACGCAAAGCGGGGTGTTGCCAAAGGCATTCATGTTCGGCACACCTGCCATCGTGTCAAGAATCGGTTCGTTCCCGGAATTCGTTTGCGACGGATTCAATGGCAGATTCTCCACGGCGGGCGATCCGAACGAGGTACTGTCGGTATTGGAGGAGATTCGGAATAGAATCCATGAATATGCCGTCAATTGCAGGCGCAGCTTTCTGGAGACGTTCTTTTATAGGTCGAGGCTAGCGGAACTCAGTCAAATGCTTGGCTGACTCAGTTTGCTGTTTGCATAGCCCGGGGAAGGCTTGTGGGCATAAATGCTCGTAAGCGTGTGATCGTAAACTTCAAAGGTGCGTCCGATCATTGTCTCGACGGTGAAGGATTTCTCGAATAGAGCGCGCGAATGCCTTCCGAAGGATGCGCGCAGGCCGGGATCGTCAAGCAGCGATTCGAGCGCATCGCGCAACGTGCGCTCGTTGGTCCGGCCCACGAGGAGCCCATTCCAGCCTTGGCGCACGGCTTCGGAGACACCTCCGGTATCCGTCGCAATGATCGGCAGGCCGGCGCACATGGCCTCCAGGATGCTGATCGGCAAGCCCTCGTACCGGGATATCAGCGCAAACAGATGCGTATTGGCAAGCAGTTCACGAACCGAAGCGCAGTCGCCTAAAAACTCTGTGCGGCTCGTCAATCCCAGTTGTCCCACAAAAGCGCGGGATTGCTCCAATAAAGGCCCATCGCCGATCAGCAAGAGCCGAAAGGGCGCTTGCACCTGGCTCAGCGCCCGCAACAGAGTCCTATGATCCTTTTGGGCATTGAATCTTGCCACCATCGCGATCACTGGAGGGCCTCCCCTTTCGGGGTGCGCTCGTAACAAACAATCGGGTATCCCATTAGCAATCGCGCTCATGTGGCTGGTATCGGCGACACCATAATGAAGAGCCAAGTCATAATCGAATTTGGACACCACGATGATATTCGCGCCCAGGCGCCCCGCGAGCCACTCCAGCGGCATCGCAATCCATTTGCGAAGTTGCGACACTCCCTCGGAAAAAGCCCAGCCATGCGCCGTGAAGACACATGGGACGCGATGGAATCGAGCGGCGATGCGTGCCAGCAAGCCGGCTTTGGATGAGTGAGCATGGATAAGACTCGGCTGGAACTCTCGAATAACTTTCGACAGTTGAGCGAGCGCGCAAAGGTCTTTCAGCGGATTCAATGGCACGACCAGCTGAGTCAGCAGGAAAACAGGGATGCCAAGGATGCGCGCCTCATTGGTGAGAAACCCGCTCTCTCCTGTCGCCAAGGCCACGTTGTAACGCCCTACGGAGGCGCGGAGCAACTCGAGAATATGCGACTGAGCGCCACCGTGTTCGGCGCGTGTAATCACATACAGAACTCTCGTCTTGGATGTTGACTGCTTGCGCGCCAAGGCTTACCTCCCAATTCAGGCGTACTTGGCTGTAAGCGTATCGCTGAAAGGAAGTCAATATGTTTGCAAAATGCCAGATTTGTTTCATATAGTGCAGGGATGGGAATGCATGATCGAAAGCTTTCCCGGATTGGAATGAGGCCCTGCCAACGTATCTCACTGGCATAACACCAATAGTGCACGGCGTATTTATTTCTTGTAAGATCAGTGGCCCTGCTGCGCGACAAAAGCCGCCAGATCCTGCTGATTGTCGATCTTGCCGCGCAGCATCTCAACGATGACGTCGTGCTCGATCATCTCCGAGATGGCGGCAGGAACGTCGTGGCCGGATTGCTGCCCAGGAAAGTGAATCAGTAGCACCGGTCTGTCGTCGAAAACTCCTCCCGAGGCGCTCTCTTCTTCGGCGCTCCAGTCTTCGGCGTCCCGATAAAGCGAAATGCGCCATGAATGATCTGAAGTGACGATCACCGTGGTTTGGCTTGCCGATGGGGTCGCGTCAATCTCCCTTAAGAGCGTGCCGAGCGTTTCATCGGCAAGCGCCAGATTGTCGATATAGCTTCCGCCAGGGCGCAGCACGCGACGCTGACGATCGTAAATGCCGGGTGGATGGGGGACGGGAAGATGAAGGAAGATAAATCGAAGCCGGCTGTTTTCAATCAATGCTCCCGAGTGCGCCATGATATTTCGGAACCGCATCAAATGCATCTCTTCATCTGTTGCATTGCGATTGGTCACAGTGGCCCATAGCTGTTTTGGAGCCGCGGCTGCGTTGACCAGCGCGGAGTTATCTTCAGAGGCTCCGAACTCTTCCAATGGAAAAACATCGGGTGACCAATAACAGGCATTGAGAAGCGGAGCGAAGATCGGGCAGTAAGGGTTGAACCATCCATCGACACCCGCAGCCCATCCGTTGCTGTGAGCCAGGGCAAAAAGGGTTTCATTTATATCGTACTCAGTCCAGCGGTTTTGCGATTCGTCCCAGTAGGAGAGCTCTCCATTGACAGAGCTGCGAAACTTGTCGAAGCGGCGGCCCAGGATCAGCGACGGAATGATGCGGTCCGTGCGGAATCCCACCGGCCTAAGATTGCTGAACGAGAAACTGTTCTGGCGAAGCTGGTGAAGGTTAGGCAGAGTGAGGCCCGCGGGGGGGGCTTCGAATACCTGCTTGTAGGAGAGCTCGTCGAAGAGTATCCAGATAATGCGTTGACTGGAATTGCTCTGTGCCGGCGCGGGCAGATGCGCGGCAACGGCATTTTGGACGGGCGGCCGAATCAGCGCGAGATAAAGTAATTGCGGCACAATCCAACAGGCAGAAAGTGCAGACGCCGCCAGGGTGAGGCGCGTGGCGCGTGCAGCC
The DNA here is from genome assembly GCA_050014455.1 of Occallatibacter sp. Classification (GTDB taxonomy): domain Bacteria; phylum Acidobacteriota; class Terriglobia; order Terriglobales; family Acidobacteriaceae; genus Telmatobacter. Next base: position 2,420 of record JBEKDH010000083.1, on the reverse strand, counting down.
AAATGGGTGCAGCGGGGAAGGGCGAATGCTAGCGCGTTAGGCAGCAGAATACTGGCAAGGAGAAGATTCTCCCACAAATGCTCCAGGCGGGCGACGGGGAAGAGCAGACGGAAGAGCACAAGTATAGCCACATTCACGATGCGCCACAGGATCAGGCCCGCAAACATGGCATTGAAAAGTCTCTGCAGTATTGGCGGAAGATACCCAGCAGCAACCAGCATGCCCGTCATCAGGATAGAAACACCAAGCAGGTCGAAAAGGAGGCCCCCGATGAGGTTAGTGACCGGCAGGCCATGATGAAAGAGATCGTGGTTTGTGGGGTTGAAGAAGGGCAGATAGTCGGAAAAAAGCAGCAAGAGCGCCGCGCCAATGCCCTCCAGTAGAACGCGCATCTTCATGGGAGTCTTTCTACGAACCAAAGTGAGCGGCCGTTGGGGAGCTGCTCGCGCCCGCGGACGGCAAATCTCTTTGCAATCGCCTGCACAAAATAGTCTTCGCTCAGGTGACTAAATAGCATCTGGCGTCCGCGGCAAAGCTCGTCGAATTGCGAATCCTGCCGGGGCATCCATTCGAGAATCGCCCAGTGGGTGGAAATCTCCCATAACTGTTCAAGGATCTCGACCAAGGGAATCTGGTCGGCGACTAACAGATGATGCAATATGCCCAGCATCAACACGCAGTCGAATTGCCCTCTTGCCCGATCAAGCAATCCGGCGCTCTCTCGATTTCTCCAGCCCACTGGCGGCGCAGGCCGGGCAAAGTCCGCGACTAACGGAAGAATGGAAAGTCCGGCACTGTGCGCGGTCCGCCAATTAAGATTCGTCGCTTGCACGTCCGTATCCCAGGCCACCACATAGGCCCCGCACTCGGCGGCAATTCGCGAATAGACGCCGGTATTGGCGCCCACGTCCAGAACGCGCGCGGGCCGAATCAGCTCCAGAGTGTTGCGAACAAAGAGCTGCTTGATCTTGTTATCCTGCGGCTTGTAGTGGCAAGCATTTTGCGTGTAATCGCTCCATCGGGAATCGCGCATACCAGGCGAAAGAGAGCGGAGGACTTTGCGCGTGGAGCGCAGCAGGCGGCGCAAGGCGTAAGCGGCTGCTTCTTCAGAGAGCAGCGGGCGCACGTTGGCGAAGCGCGTCTTATTCTGAAGCAACAAAGGAAGAGTAACCAGAGAGAGCAGAGGCCGGCGCCAGCGGGAGAGAAGAGGCAAGTAGGGAGCAAGGTCAGCCGGTTCGTATCCATCGCGCCGTTGCTGTGTGGCGGAGAGCGGCCAGCCGCAATAGGCATAGGCGCACAAAGGCAGCAGGAATGTCCGTGCAAACTGCGCATAGGCCATCCAAAGAGAACTCTTCAGTTCGCGGCGCTCAAAGGACAACACGTCTACAAAGATCGCCCGTGGCCCGCAAAAAAGAATATTCAACGGTGTTGCATCCTTCAGAATAAGCCCTTGTTCAAGCGCCTCTTCGCACAGATCGAGTGTCAGTTCGGCGGCCTCCATCCACTGGCTTGGCCCCCACTCCCAGGGATAGGAAGGAAAGAAGACGCGCTCATGCTCAAGCAGCGCCGCCTGCGCAGCTTCGCCGCTGAGCACTGTCGTTGGCGCCATGCGACGCTGCTGCATCCAGCGTTGCGCAAGCGGGGACCGGAGCCAGGACAACACAGGCTCTGAATGCTGCGGATATATCTCGCGCAGAACCCGATCCCCGTCCAGGTAGACCCTCCCTTGAGGGTCACGGAAGGTTCCCTCTCCGATCTGTTCACGTTGGTTCATTACTGAGCGTTTTTTCCACCTTTGAATCGGCAGCGAGTAACCAGGTTTTGCAGAAGCGCTTGCAGACGCCTGCGAAGCATGAAGACCATGCCGGCGAAGGTCGTGCTGATGATTTGAAATGCAAGCAGCCCGGAGCCGGGATCGACATACGCGTATGCTGGCTGGACAAATACACAAAGTACTACCAGTAATTGGAAAGCTGTGAGCAATACACTCACCCGTGCGTCGAGCCTTCGCATGATCCCGTCTCCACTACTTGATTTGCCTGACTTCTGTATCGTAGTCAGTCCGATGTTCCATCAACGGGAATGCGCTTCAATTGATTGCGTGACATTACTGAAATGGGAAGATATTGAATGTGGAATCACGAAGGGAAAGTCAAGTCCGAAATTATTCTGTAGAATTCCGTTTTCCACGGTAGTTGGTTCTTGTTCTGTTTGTTGAGGAGCCGGCGTGCGGAGGGCCCATAGCGAAGCCAGGGTTGCCATATCCCGAAACTGCAGCGGTGGAGTCAATGCGCGCGGCGAAGTCCCGGATCGGGATCACAAGACGATCGATCTCGCCGGCTGGCATCGTGTCTACATGAACCGGGAGCGCTTTGCGCGGCACGCGCCGCAAATTGCGTTTCTCAATTAACCCGGGTTAA
>JBEKDH010000082.1:0-25920 GCA_050014455.1 Occallatibacter sp. | reverse complement strand
TTGCATGGTGGTTCTGGAGCCGGAGGAAGTCAGAACGCGATAGAAGCCGGCCGACTCGGCCTGAACGCTGGTTACGCCGTCGAGCTGTTCCAGGCGATCCTGCCATTCCGCGGTTTCGCGGTCGAAATGGACCTCGACGACGTTGGCGCCGGGGACGCTGTGCTTGAGTTCGATCGGCGTGCCCAACGCCACCAGTTTTCCGTGATCGACGATGGCGATGCGGTCGCAGAGCTTGTCGGCCTCTTCCATGTAATGGGTGGTGATGAGCATGGTGAGATGGCGCGTGGTTCTCAAATTGTCCAGCATCTCCCAGACGGCGATGCGCGAAACGGGATCGAGGCCGGTGGTCGGCTCGTCGAGAAAGAAGATGTGCGGATTGTGCACCAGGCCGCGAGCGATCTCCAGCCGGCGGCGCATTCCGCCGGAGAGGGTCTTGGTTTGCGCACCGCGCCACTTGGTCAGGTCCACGGCCTCAAGAACTTCGTCGATGTTCCTCAGCCGCTCTGCCTTGGGAACGCTGTAGAGCTTGGCGTAGATGCTAAGATTCTCCTCGACCGTGAGATCGGGATCGCTGGTCAGCGCCTGAGGAATCACTCCGATCATGCGGCGGACGGCATCCGGATCTTTGGCCACGTCGTAACCGGCCACGACGGCCCGGCCGCTGGTGATGGGCACCAGCGTGGTCATCATGCGGATGAGCGTGCTTTTGCCCGCGCCGTTGGGACCGAGCAGGCCAAATATCTCACCGTTGGCGACAGAGAAGCTGACGTCCTTGACCGCTTCGAAGTCGCCGTAGCGCTTGACGATTTTCTGGACAGCGATGGCCGCCGGCGCCGTGGGCACTTTTGCGTTTTGGCCGGGATTTGCGGGATGGGCGGTCACTGCTTCACCAGCCTGCTCTTGGGAATGTAGACTTCGGCGGTCATTCCGGGAACGAAGCGCTCCTCGGGATTGTCGATGAGCAGCTTCAACTGGATGGTCTTGATGTCGCGCTTGCGGCTGCTCACGTCGCGCTGGGTGGCAAAATCGGCTTCGGCGGCCTTGACGATGATCTTGCCCTGCAGGGTTGCTCCCGAAGGCATTACCACGCGCAGCGAGTCGCCCAGTTGGACGGCGTCGGCCTGAGTCTCCGGCAGCGGTGCGTAGATCCACGTCTGGGTGAGGTCCATGATGGTGACGATGGGTGCGCCGGCGGCGACCACTTCGCCCTGGCGGGCGGCGCGGACGTTGACCTTGCCGCTGACCGGCGCAAAGACCCGCGAGTAACCGACTTCGACCTTGGCCTGGTCGGCGAGGGCGCGGGCGTTCTCCACCTGGCGGCGAGTCTCGTCCACGGTGCGCGCGGCGACGGTAGCCAGCAGTTCATGGGCGCGGGCCTGGCGCAGCGAGGCCTCGGCTGCGGAGAGATTTTCTCTGGCGGCATCGACGGCTGCCTTGGCCGCCTGGAGGCTGGTGGCGGCGTCGTCGCGGGCTTCGGCGCTCATGATTCCCTGCTGGGCAAGTGCGACCGTGCGGCTGGTATCTGCCTGCTGATGCTCGTAGTTAGCCTGTGCTTGGGCAAGTGAAGCGTTGGCGGCCTTGACCTGCGCCTCGGCGTTGACCGCGGCGTTCGAGACCTCGCCAACCGTCTGGCGCTCGGTTTCCACCGTCTCGCCGAGCTTGAAGCTCTGGCCGGCGGCGGTGGCCTCGGCGGCCTTGCGCGCGGCTTGCAGGTCCTCGCTCTCGATGATGGCGATCAGTTGGCCGGCCTTCACATCCTGGCCCTCGTCCACGGTCAGCGTCTGAATGCGGCCGGGAATCTTGGAGCTGACCACCACCTCGTTGGCGTCCACGGTACCAATCAATTGCAGGTCGCCGGTGGGCCGGACGGTGACGAAGTACCAGATCAGCGATCCTACCGTGAGCAAACCCAGGATCATGAAAACTCGATTGCGTGCGTTCATGCGTGCCTCGCTTCATCTGTCTTGAATTCGTTCGTTTGGATTCCGGCCGCCCCGGCCGAGCCCATTCCAGCCCCGGCTGCCGGCGGCATGGGCGCTGCCGCCAGAATGCGCTCGGCAACCTGCGCGCCGTGTCGGCGGTCGCTGAAGATTGTCTGCCCCAGGTATTCGATTGCCGCCTTGCGGCGAAATGCCAACGCCGAGCGGTCCAGCGGCTGAAAGCCAAGCGCCAGGCCAATCAGCGGCGCTGAAAGGAAATAGAAGACGTTGGCTCCCAACCCGGCATAAAGCATCTGCATCCAATCCACCGGAATCAGTTCGCCTTCTTGAATGCCCAGCTCCACCACCTCGCGCACCCTGAGCCACAAGGGGCCGAAGAGCTTCTCCGCCAGCAGCGCCAGCGCATTCTCCTCGCCCCGGTGCAGGCGGACCATCTCCTGCTGCATGAGGTTTGAGAATCCAGGGTTGGAGTAAACGCGGTCGAAGTGATTCAGCGCCATCGACAGAAATCGTTCGCCGGCCGAAGCATCCGTCCCCAGCACGGCCATGGTGGCTGCTTGCACACCCCTTGCAACCGCCTCGATGGCTGCCGAGTAAAGAGCTTCCTTGCTGCTGAAGTAGTAGTAGAGCAGCGCCTTGTTCACGCCGGCGGCCTCGGCAATCCGCTCGGTGCGGGCTCCGGCAAGCCCGTTTTCGCTGAACTGGCGAATGGCGGCCTCGAGAATGCGGGCGCGGGTGTGGTCGGCGCGTTCGGTCTGAGAGCGGGTTGGAGGGGCGACGGTCATTTTGACTAACCAGTTAGTAAAATAAACCAAAGAGCTGGGATTTGCAAGCCATCTCGGCAAGAATTCGATGAAACTTCATGCGGGCAGACGTTTGTAGCGGGCATGGCGGAGCTGCGATGCGCGAAGCCGGCTCGGAAATCCGTGTCTCACAGTTCCCACCAATCCAGCAGCGACATGCGCGGATAGAAAAGAGCGGCGCGGAGGACTGCATCCTGGCGGTGCAGGTTGCGCAGGACTGCGGCATAGGCTTCCAGCTGGGGTGCGAAAACCTTTCTAAGCTCCGGCAGGGCCGCGGCCGGGTCGAGATTGTCGGCGTGCGCGGTCTTGTAGTCGACGATCCACCAGGCATCCTGGCCTTCAGACAAAGGGCATTGGCCGGCGCGGAAAACGCGGTCCACGCGCACCATACGGAGGGCGCCGGCGACAACCCCGGCCCAGCGAAGCTCGCTGGCGGCATCGGGATGGGGCGAGAGAATCCATTGGCCTTGGGGCGAGTGTGAGGCTTTGAGCGCAAGCTGAAGCGCCTGGGCGGCGATTTGAGAGGCCAGCGCCGGATCGAGGCCGGAGGCGCGCGCCTGGGCGGCGATACGGGGCTCGAAGCGCGGAAGAGCGGCCCGGGCTGCGGTCCAATCGTTGGTTGCGCGCAGGCGGGAGATCTCTTCGAGGAGCGCGTGGACGGCCGTTCCCAAGGCTCGCGAGAGCACACCGCCTTGGTGGCGGGCGTAGAGGGTTGCGGAGGCTTCGCTCGGCGAAGAAATCGCAGCAGGAGATTGGCCGTCTCCCACCCTTTCCGCAAAAGAACGCGGAAAGGATGGGGCACCCAACATTTGCGCAGCAGCCGACGACTCCCCCCTTGTCAACTGGAAGCTGCCAGCCTTTCCGGGCTGGTAATCCGGTGGAAGACGGCGCAGAATCGTTGGCTTGGGAGGCGGCTGCATCGGGAGGAGATTGCCTTCGCCTGAGGCCGCGATCGATTCGAGCACCTGTTCCTGGCCAGCGGCCGAGCCCTCGCGGCCAGTCTTCCAATCGTCGAAGCGGGCGCGCACCTCCGCTTCCAGGGACGGCCAGGCAGTAGCCAGCAAACTGGCTGTGGGGTCAGGAAGGCTGAGGCTGCCGTCGGCCTCGGCCTTGTAGGCAGGGCGAGCGAAGAGGTGGAGCTCTTCGCGGGCGCGGGTAGCGGCGACGTAAAGAACTCGCCTATCCTCCTGCGCTTCGCGGCAGGCATAAACGCGATCGACCCACTTCTTGGCTGTACCGCGATCGGCGCCCTTGCGCTGGAACGGCGCAATCAGGAACTCGGTGATCTCACCGGAGTCGTCCGGACGCTCCAGTCCACGTTCAAGCCAACTGAGCATATTGCGGGCGCCGCAGCCAGTGCCGGCCTGGAGGTCGGGCACAATCACCACCTCGAACTCCAGGCCTTTAGCCTTGTGGATGGTCATCAGCTGTACGCCGCAGTCGCTGTTGGCGGCGGGGTCGGGCAGGGCGGTCAGCCTTTCAAGCGCCGCGGTGAGCGCCGGGCCGAGCAGATCCTGCTCGCCGGCTGGAAGGCCGTCCAAGCAGCTCCACAGCAGGTCGAGATTGCCGCTAGCGCTGGAGTCGACGCAGGCATCGCTGCCCAGGCGTAGCCAGACTTGCTGAAGCCAGGTTCCCAATGATGCGGTAGGCTGGGCGGCGCGGAGGGCGGGCACAGAGCCGAGCGCGCTGAGAACGCGGCCGGCTGCCGGGCGGCCCGCTTCGCTGAGCAGCGCCAAGCGCTCGGCGAGCAATTCTGGCACCGGCCGCGCCAGCAGCTCCAGATCGTCGGCGCCGGTGAGGCGGTGAAGGTCTTCGAGCGAGAGGCCGCACCATGGAGCGCGCAGCACGCCCAGCCAGGCCAGCCGGTCGTGCGGATTGAGCAGGGCGCGCGCCAGCGCCAAGGCATCGAGAACCTCGGGACGGTCGGCGAGTCCCTCCAGATCGAGGGCGCGGAAGGGGATCTCCGCCTCGCGCAGAGCCTGGGCCATCGGCGCAAGGCTCTTGCGGGCGCGGGCCAGGACGGCGATGCGGTACTTTTCTCCACGCTCCCGGGCCTCCGCCATGCGGCCCAGTTGGCTCTGAATCAAGTCAACAATCTGCTTGTTTTGCGCGGCGTGGGCAGATTCTCTCTCGTGGATCAGTTCGGGATCGGCGGTCTTTCCCGGCCCGGTTCGCGGAACGAACTCGAGATGCAGGCTGAAGTGCTGGCCGGGGCTGGCGCAGTCAGCGCGGGCGGGAAGGGCCGGCGAAAACGCAACGCCGCTGCCGCCGGCGACCTCAAAAACCTTGGCAAAGACCTCATTGAGCCGCTCGACCAGTGGAGGCGCGGCACGAAAGTTGGCCGCCAGCGGAACGAAGTCGAACAGAACCGGCTCATCCTGCGGAAGTTCAAGGCCAACCGCTTTCACCCGGGCAAAAAGCTCTGCGTCTGCCTCGCGGAAGAAGTAGATGGATTGCATGGGGTCGCCGACCACAAAACAACTGCGGCCTTCGCGTTCGGGCCAGGCGGCGATCAGGCGCCGGAGCAGCTCATGCTGGCGGCGGCTCGTGTCCTGGAACTCGTCGACAAGGAGGTGGCGAATTCCATCGGCGACGGTGAGGGCAGCGTCGCTGGGAAAGCCATCGTCGTCTATCAGCACGCGCTGAGCAATCTGCGCCACCTCGACAAAGTCCAGCGCGCCGGCCTCTGCAAAGACGACCTTCAGTTGGGCGGCTGCGTGGCGGAGCAGAGTGAAGCAGGCCTTCACAATCTCCCATTCCTCTTCGCTGTAGCCAGCTGGGGGCAGATCGCGGACGGCGGCGAGGGCGGATTCGAGGCCGGGAATTGCGTTGAGGCGGTCAATAAGGTCGAGAATTTGGGCCTTCTCACGCTTCCGGTCGGCAGGGAAGCCCAGACGCCTATCCACTTGCCTGCGGAATGCGCCGCCGCCAATGAGCAGCAGTTCAGCCAGGGCATGGTGGGCCTGGCGCGCCTCTTCGAGAGCATCGCCGGAGAGGAACGGAGCGCAAGGAAACTCAGCCAGCTCGGCCAGTTCGCGGTGGAGCTGCCCGCCCGTCTGGGTGCAGGCAAATCGCGCCAGTTCCAGCGCTTCTTCGCGCGCGCCGGCAACCTGATCGAGAAGCTGGCCAAGCCCGCCAAGCGCCTGGCGGACGGCGTTACCCAAGGGGCGTTCCAGGTTCCGGCGCAAGGCCTCCCAGTCGGGTTCGCGGCTCAGCAGGAACTCATGCATCCAGCGGTCGCGCTTGGCGAGCATCTCAACCAGCATGTCCTCCAGCTCCTGCCAGTTGTTGTCGCGCCACACCAGCAACTCTTCGATCGCCTCGCTCAAGCGGGGGTCGCCTTGGCCGATTCTCTCCAGAGTCTGGCGCGCCGCGCGCCGGTAGAGGTCATTGGGCTGATCGGCAATGTCGAGAGCGCCGCCAAGGCCGGAGAGCAGCGGCTGTTGGAGAGCCAGTTCGCGGCAGAATGAATCGATGGTGGAGATGCGAAGTTGCGCGGGCAGGTCGAGGAGCTTCCAGCCCAGCCGGAGCGAGTGATCGAGGGCGCGGCGGGCGACGGCGTCCATGGTGAACTCGTCACCGGTCTGCGCGGAATAGCCCTCAGGGGCTGAAGCCCGCCCTGATCCTGCTGGGTCGATGTACGAGCTGAAGCCCGTACCCTTCACGGCGGCAGCCTTTTCAAGTTCGCCGAGAACGCGGTGGCGCATCTCGGCGGCGGCGGCGTTGGTAAAGGTGATGGCCACAATCTGGCCGGGTTCGTCCACCTCGGCCAGCAGGCGCAGAAAGCGGCGGGTGAGCAGATCGGTCTTGCCCGAGCCGGCGGGAGCCTGAACGAGGATCGAGCGGCCGGGATCGAGGGCGCGATTGCGCTGCGGCTGGTCGGGCGGCGCGAGGCTGAGCCTAGGCTTACTCATCGAATGCCCTCGCCACTGCTTGATCTTCTCATCAGGTATTCCGCCTGTGCTAACACTGCCGTAATCAAGGTCAGAATTAAGACTGGAGAACTAATAGGGATAGACAAAACATCTCCCCAGAAGTTGTGCGCTCCGCAAACAGAAGAAATGTGGCAGTATCGGAAGTCTATTCCAATGGCAATCATGAAATTCGATAAGTACAGCAACCATAAAATGGAAACCGCAAGCCTGGGAAACTTAAATGACATGAGAAAGGCCGGGAACTCAAATGCCGGCACTAACCCATAAAACAGAACCAGCACACTGAAATACTGCCCACTGTACCCAAGTGCTATGGCGGAATAGAACAAGCCTAGCAATGAAACCCCAACGCTGATAATACCTGTGAGGCTCCGAACTACTATCGATCCAATCGACCGATCTGACATGAACTCTCCGATCCCTTCGCACTACAGACAAATGCGCGGAGTCCAACCTGTTTCACTGAACTGAGCCATCGCTGCGACCTCCATCCGCACCCCCAATGGTTCTACAAAAATCAAAGATTCCGCTACAAATTCACATCGCTATTGTCGCAGTCCTCGCATTCGTCCTCAGCTTCCAGTTGGGCCAGATCTCCGCTCTCCAGAATGCGGCACAGGGTTTGCAGGCCGCAGCGTTCACAGGTCTTGGGAGCCTCGCACGGGTCCACTTCGGCGCGGCCGGCCAGGAAGTCTTTGGCGAGTTGCTCAATCCGCTCGCGCCAGCCGATGAGCTGCTCGGCGGTCAGCGCGCTCCTCACCAGGGTGCTATTGCCTTTGAGACCCGCGAAGAGAGTGGCCGTGGGATTGCCGACGTGGCCGGCGAAGTCGAGATGACCGGCACGCACTTTGGCAAAGACCAGCCCGCCCAGTTCCCCATCGACGGCAAAGCCGGCATAGAGCGGCAGTTGCACATCGTCGGGGCGCGGCAGTTCCCAGGATCTGGGGGAGACATCGCCGGTCTTGTAGTCGACAACCAGCAGAGAGCCGTCGATGAGGCGGTCGATGCGGTCGAGGCGCAGATCGAAGGTGAGTCCGGCCAGGTGGATGGTGCGGCCAATTTCGGTTGCGGCGACCTCGAAGTCAATACGCGTCGCCTCAGACTCCAGCCACTCGGTGACCAGGCCGGTGAGGCGCTGCTCTTCGAGTTCCAGATAGCGCCGGGGCATCCGCTGGCGCAGCCCGGAGAGCATCTCCCCTTCAAAGACGCGGCGGACGTGCGCGGCAACAAAGGAGCCAAGCTCTTGCAACCCTTGAAGTTCAGCCTGTGTGCGGATGCCTTTTGGCGGCCCTCCCCAGATGGCGTGGAGCACGGCATGAGGCGTGGAGCACGGCATGAAGCAGTTGGCCGCGCTGGGATGGCGTCAGTCCGGCCTCGGCAGGCTCCCAGCCTTGCGCCGCCAGCCGCGCGGTGGCAAAGGCCTTGAAGGGACATTGCGACTGGGAGGTGAGCACGGCGGCGCCGCCCCGGACCTTGCCGGGCGGGAACGGAATCCGGCTCAAGTCGCTGAAACCAACCGCAAGAGGCTCCGGTCCGGCCGGCGCTTGGGGCAACTCCCGCGGCGTCCCGGAAAGCTGGACGATCAGGCGCGACGGGCGGGTCTCGATGCCTTCGGTCTGCTTTGCGTAGCTGAAATGAACCTCCGGCGCGGAGGCCAGAAGGCGCGCCGTGATGGCGCTCGCCAGATCCCAATCGAGCTGAGCGGAAGCATGCGGCATCCCGGCCTGGCGCTGCACGTCGAGCGGCAAGAGGGGGTGCGTGGAGCCATTCGCCGGCCAGGCGTCCTCGCTCACGCCCAGGAACCAGACGCCATCGGCCGTGAGGCCTGCCGACTCGGCCGGTCCGGCAATCTGGATGGGCGCGTCCTGGGATTCGGGCGCGAAGAGGGTTTCGTCCAGTGTGCGGGCCAGCGCGGAGAGGAAATCCGCCCAGGGGATGCGGCGGCCGTCGAATCCCAGCGAGCCGGCGGCTTCCACGGCCTGCTGAAAGCGGCGGACGGCCTGGAACTCGGCGCTCGATAGAGAACGCGAGCCGGGCCAGCCGGCGGTCTCAAGCAACCGCGGAACCAGTTCGGCCCAGTCGAGCGGGTCCGCTGCGGCGGCCGGCCGGCGCGCGAGCTCTGCCAAGCGGCTTTGGGCTTCCGTCATGCGGTTGACCCAGGAAGCGGGGAGCAGGTTGCCGTGCTCCAAACCGACAAGGCTGGCTTCGGATGAACCCTGCCTTGTGTCAGGGCACGACTTCAGTCGTGCCGTAAGAACCGCAGGATCAGCGTGGGCTTTAGCCCCTGAGGGATGTTCCCCGAGGATTTCGCACGAACTCAGGCCTTTTCCCTCAGCCCGACAAGCCCCAATAAAAGCTGCAAGAGTCCATTGAGGCCGTTCCAGGCCGCGTCGGCGCAAAGCGCGCATCCGCACCTGGAGGGCCGAGGATTCCCGCGGGCTGGCCGCTGACTGGCCGCTTGCAAAGAGCCAGTCCAGCTCGTGCTCGGCCAGCGGGCCTGTGAGCCAGCGGAGCAGCAGAAGCGCACCGCGCGCTTGAGCGACTTGGCTCAGCGGGATTCCCAACGAGAACTCGAAGAGCGGGGCGTCGCCGACTGGCCCGCTCAGCTTGAGAAAGGCGCGTTCGATCTGGCCTCGGCTTGGCTGGGAGCCCGCGTTCGGCGTGATCACCAGCAGCCGGGCGCGCGAATTGGCAGCAAGCCGCTCCCCGCACCAGAGAGCGCAGGCCGCGAGTTCCGCCTGGGCGTCGGCGGCCTGGTGGAAGAAAGTCTGCGCGGCCTGCTTGGCCGGCTCCGCCTGCTCGTCCAATCCGTCCGGCTTCCCCAGCGCACCGGGAGCCGTCGAGTCCGGCGCGGCCAGCCGCCATTCGCCCCAGGCGTCGAAGAAGGCTCGCTGCGTGGGCAGAATGCGGTCAAAGCCTGCCAACAGCAGCGGCGGTCGTTCGAGAGGGTCGCCTCCCAGCAGCGGAATCAGCTCCAGCGCCAAGCGGCTCGAACTGGTCGAATTCCCATCGCGGCAGCTCTGGTCAAAGGCCGCCAGCCAGTTGCTGAAGGCCGCCGCATCTTGCTGCCAGCCGGCGCGGGCGGCCGGACGCAGGAGCTTAGGCGTGTACCCGCAGAGCAGCTCGTGAGCTTCCATGGCCAGAGCAGCCAGGCGGTGGCGCGGACCTTCCAGCAGAGTGGCCAGCCGCCCGTCCGCGCCGCCGATCTCCGCCCACAGCGATTGCTCCTGCGTCGGGTTCAGCAGCAGCCGTCCGTCGCGACTCCGCTCTTCCCAGGCGTCACGGACAAAGCTCTTCCAATCCAGAATGCTGGGCGCCGGCCATGCCAAATGGCCTTCAGCCCGGCGGGCGCGATGGAAGGCCGCGGCCAAGGCGCGCGCGGCGCGGTCGCTGGCCGTAACCACCAGGCCGCCGTTGCGCAGCCATGCATCGATCTCGGGCTTCAGTCCTGGCTCGACTGCCGATCCTGGCTCGGCTTCCGGTTGTTGCCCCATTCCAGCGTTATACGCCGTTGGGCAGGGGAAATCCTAGCTGTGTGAATGCTTTCGGTTTGCCGGCAATCCGTCAGCGCCTCTGAAACTGGATTCCCTTTCACGAAGGCTTGCTGAATACAGCATTTTCATTCAAAAGAGAGGCATTCCCGAATTGAAAAGGGCCTGAGCCTGCCGGTTTTGTCTACCAATCGGATAATGGCATGAATTCTTAAGTTGCTCATCCGTAGATACTTAATGGCGTATCTGGCATGAAGAATGGGTTCCCCGGAGGGGGTAGGGGCAGACGCCATCGATGGGGATGGCAATTCGGTCGCTCTCTGGGCCGAGACCACAACTCCGGGCAAATAATGATTGGTCTCGATAGCGATCGGCGGCGATTGGGGGTCCGGAGCGGTGGTCTCCCCGACCATCGAAACAACCTCTGTCTTTCCGGCCGTTCGGGTCAGCGCGGCAGGATTCGCCAAAGCAGTACGGAGCGATGCAAGCGGCGTGTGGATAGCCGATCACCCGTCTACGTCCAACCGGGAATCCCCTCAACCTTTGCTACCTGGCGCATCAAATCCGATCTTTGTAATGATTTCGCTGGCGTTCTGAGTCTGAAATGAGTTGCAGAAATAAAGAGCCGCGATGCCGATGGGTCGTCCACTTGCGCCGTTACCGACCGACGATGCAGAACGAGGGCAACTTGTGTCTCGGAGCAGGAGGGCTAAGACTGCGCAAACCCTGGCCATGCGCGTGCGCATTGTCTTGCTTGCCAGCCAAGGGCACAGCAATACCGAGGTTGCGCGGCGGGTGGCGACGGCCTTGCGGACCGTGGGCAAGTCGTGTCAGCGTTATCTGGACGGGGGCGTGGACAGTTTGCTCGACGAACCGCGCCCGGGCACGCCGCGCAAACTCAGCGATGAGCAATGAGCAGGAGGAGCGGGTCTCGACGCACACGTAGGAGAGCCAGCCGGAAGCGGCCACGCATTGGTCCACCGCGACGTGGCCGCGCAATGCGGACTGAGCCAGTCGTCGCTCAGCCGCATCTGGCGCGCCTTTTCGCTGGCGCCGCATCGCACGACTACGTTCGTCACGGTGCCACCAGCTTGCTTGCCGCCGTACTCGGGATTCTCGAAGGAGGGAAAAAGCGATTTAGGCTGTTTATTCTCAATTGGCTGCCCCCCAGGGATTCGAACCCCGATATGCTGATCCAGAGTCAGCTGTCCTACCATTGAACGAGGGGGCAACAAGCGCGATGCGCTGCCATCCTGTAGCCATGCCGGCCCAGGCCGCGGCAAGGCGCCGGCCGCCAGGAGCCAACCTGTTCATCATAAGGGGATTCCCAGGCCCGGTCAATCTCGCGTGATGCGGGCGGTTGGCAACTTCCCGGCTCTCCGCTCCCGCGCGCCAACGCTCAACCGTCCTTTGCGGGGAACCCTATCGAAGCCCTCACGGACTTGCCGAACGCCGCTTCTTGACTGAAGTGCAACGCGGAACGGCCGTTCCCGTCTAACAGGAATACACCCCTGATGTAGAATCGACATTGAGCATGGAACTGTTCCTCAATCTCGCCTGGGTCGTGCTGGCCGTGCTGATGGTCTGCCTGTGGCCGCACTTTGCCCCGCGCACTGGCCGGGACGGGCACATGCAAGACCGGCGCTTGCAGCTTGTTGCCCTGGCGGTGCTCCTGCTGATCCTCTTCCCGGTCATCTCCGTAACCGACGACCTGCAGGCGGTTCAGAATCCGGCCGAGACCGACACCAGCCTGCGCCGGGATCATGCAGCCGCCAGCCCGCACTCCATTTTCCCCGCTGTCGCCGCGCTCCCGCTGCCTGTTTTTGCAGAGCTTTTCTTTGGCTCTCCGAGCATGGCGGCAACCCGCAGTATCGCGGTTCCGGCGATCGATCAACCTGCCCTGGCTTCCATCCAGAACCGTCCTCCGCCGGCGGCGTGATCTTTCGCTTTCGTCTCTTCTTCATCTTTGGCCTCTATACTTTCCTGTGTTCGCCGTGCAGATTACGGCGCAAAGGCTGTGTATGAAGCAATTCTCCCGATCTCTTGCCGCTTCGGCTGCGGCAGCGCTGCTCCTGCTGGCGCCGGCCCTGACTTGGGCGCAGACAAGCCTCACCTGGGAGCAGGTGAAGGCCAAGTTTGAAGCCGCCAATCCCGCGCTCAAGGCCGATGCCCTGGGAGTGGATGAGATGAGGGCGGCGGAGATCACGGCCTTTCTGCGCCCCAATCCGCAGGTCAACACCACCGTGGACGGAACTGAAACAGCACCGAATAGTGGCCATTGGCAGCCTTTGCAGGGAACATTCGTCGAACCTGGCATCAGCTACCTGCACGAGCGTCAACGCAAACGCGAGTTGCGATTGCAGAGCGCGAAGGAAGGCACGCAGATTGCCCAGTCCGAGCACTTCGACTTGGAGCGAAACCTGATCTTCAACCTGCGCTCTGCATTTGTCGAGACCCTTCAGGCCAAGGCGGTGCTGGAGCTGGCCAAGGCCGACCTGGCGTACTACGACAGCATCATCAAGATCAGCCGCGACCGGTTCCACGCCGGCGACATCGCCCAGATCGACCTGGACCGCATCGAGTTGCTGCGGGTGCAATATGAGGCGGAGATCCAGACGGCCATCGTCAACCTGCGCACCTCCAAGATTCAGCTTCAGCAACTGCTCGACGACCGCACGCCGGTGGAGCAGTTCGACGTGACCGGCCTCTTCGACTTCACCGACGATCTAAAGCAGCTGGAAGACTTCCGCCAGATAGCCCTCGACGAGCGTCCCGACTTGAGAGCCGCGCTTGAGTCCATTCAGCAGGCCCAAACCAATCACAAGCTGGCCATCGCTAATGGTTCAACCGATCCGACCTTTGGCGCTTGGTACACGTGGAATTCAGCGGTCAATAACTCGAACCCCATCGGTATGCAAACTCTCGGCGGCAGCATTAGTATTCCCCTGCGCATCTTCGACCGCAACCAGGGCGAGAAGCAGCGCACGCTGATCGACATCGGCCGCGACAAGGAGTTGACTGAGGCCACGCGGGAACAGGTCTTCAGCGACGTGGACTCGTCCTACGCGCAGGTGGAAAGCAGCCTGGCGCTGCTCAAGCCCTACAAGGCGCAATACAACGGCCAGGCGCTCAGGGTCCGCGACACCGTGACGTATTCCTATCAGCACGGCGGCGCATCGCTGATGGACTTCCTCAGTGCGCAGAGCGACTACCGTGTCGTTCAACTTGCCTATCTACAGTTGATCGGCGCGTATCTGATTGCTGCCGGACAACTGAATCTTGCTGTCGGACGCGAGGTAATCCAATGATTTCGTATTCCTTTTTGAGAGGATTCCCCAGGGCTCTGCCGGTGCTGGGCTTGGCCGCGTTGCTGGGCTTCGCCGTCTGCGGCTGCAAAGGCAAGGACCAGGGCGACAGCGGGCCTGCCAATCCGGCGGTGGTTCAGGTTGCCGACATGAACCTGATCACCATCGACCCGAACGACGTGGCCAAGTTTCCGCTCACCGCGGCCGGCCAGGTGGAATCGGCGACGGAGCTGACGGCCACCGGCTCGGTCTTCCCCGACGTCTCGCGCGAGGTTCCGGTGATCTCGCTGGCCAACGGTCGCGTGGTAGACATTAAAGTCCGGCTGGACGACAACGTGAAGAAGGGCCAACTGCTTTTGAAGGTGCAAAGCCCGGATATCACCAGCGCCTTCGACGCCTATCTCAAGGCGGCCAACGACGAGCATATGGCCAACATGGCTTACATGCGGTCCGACGACCTGTTCAAGCACGGCGCAATTTCGCAGGCCATGCTGGAGCAGGCGGAAGACACCGAGAAGGACGCCAAAGCCGACCTCACCGCCGCTGAAGAACAGTTGAAGACCCTGGGCGTTGACAAGGACTACCCCAGCAGCGTCGTTAATGTCTACGCGCCCATCTCCGGCGTCATCGTGGCGCAGAATGTTACGCAGGCCGCTGCCGCCGGCGTCAACCTCTCCGGCTCGGCCACTGCCTTCACCATTGCCGATCTCTCCGTGGTGTGGATTGTCTGCGACGTTTACGAGAACGACATTCCCCGGCTGCAACTGGGGCAGGAGGCGAAAATCAAGCTGAATGCCTGGCCGGATCGCATCCTTACAGGCCGCGTCAGCGACATCGGCCCCATCCTCGATCCCTCCCTGCGCACCGCCAAGGTCCGCATCGAGCTTCCCAATCCCGGCTTCCTCAAACTGGGCATGTTCGGTACTGCTACCTTCACCAGCCGCAATAAAGAGGTTCACGCCGTGGTCCCGGCAGACGCCGTGCTTCACCTGCACGACCGCGACTGGGTCTATCTGCCGGCGGGCGGCAACCAGTTCAAGCGCGCCGAGGTCCACGCCGGCAGAATGGTGGACGGCAACCGCCAGGAGATTCTCTCCGGCCTGGCGCCCGGCCAGCAGGTGGTTGGCAACGCACTCTTGCTTGAAACGGCGGGGAACCAGTAATGATTCGCGCACTCGTCGATTTCGCGCTCAAGAACCGCTGGCTGGTGCTCGGCGGGATGGTGGTGCTCACCGCATGGGGCATCGTCAGCTTCCGCAATCTGCCTGTCGAAGCCTATCCCGACGTGGCCAACAACTATGTACAGATCATCACCCAGTGGCCGGGCCGCAGCGCGGAAGAGATCGAGCGCCAGGTCACCGTGCCGGTCGAGATTCAAATGGCCGGCATTCCCCACCTCACGCACCTGCGCTCCACCACGCTGGCCGGCTTGTCCAGCCTGATGCTCATCTTCGACGACGACTCCACCAGCGACATCAATCGCGAACACGTGCTGGAGCGGCTCAGCATGGTCAGCCTGCCCGCTAACCTCGTTCCCCAGATGGGTACCGACTGGAGCCCGGTCGGCCAGATCTATTGGTACACGCTCGAAAGCACCAATCCCGCCTACGACGTGATGGAGAAGAAGTCGCTGGAAGACTGGACGCTGGAGAAATCCTTCAAGGGCGTCGCCGGCGTGGTGGACGTGTCCAGCTTCGGCGGACCGACAAAGGAGTACCAGATCAAGCTCGATCCGGAGAAGCTGGTCTCTTACGGGTTGAGCATCGCCCAGGTCGAGCAGCAGATCGCCAACAACAACACCAACGGCGGCGGCAGCTTCATCGAGCAGGGCGCGCAGCAGATCAACGTGCAATCCGTCGGCCTCTTCACGAGCGTGCAAGACATTGAGAACACCGTCGTCAAAACGCAGAACGGCGCGGCTATCAGGATCAGGGACATCGCCACCGTCGCGCAGGGGCCCAAGATTCGCCTGGGCCAGATTGGAAAGTCCTCCAAGCCGTACGTAATCGAGGACGGGAGGCAGGTCTATGACGACAAGAAGGTCGTTGACAATCCCGACACCGTCGAAGGCATCGTGCTGCTGCAAAAGGGCGACGACTCCGACCCCGTTCTCGAGGGCATTCATGCCGAAGTCAAGAAGCTAAACGGAGACAAGGACCACCCCGGCATCCTGCCCAGGAACGTAAAGATCGTGCCCTTCCTCGACCGCTCCGATCTGGTCAAGTTTACGGTCGATACCGTCGAGCACAACCTCACCGCCGGCATGTTGCTGGTTTCCATCATTCTCTTTCTCTTCCTCGGCAACGTGCGCGGCGCAATCATCGTCGCGCTTACCATTCCCTTCGCGCTTCTGTTTGCCTCCATCTGCCTCGACCTCAGCCACATTCCCGCCAACCTGCTCTCCTTGGGCGCGCTGGACTTCGGCATGGTGGTCGACGGCTCGGTGATCATGATCGAGAACATGGTCCGCCATCTCTCGCAGCACGACGGCACCCATACCCCGGCGCAGTGCATTCGCGAAGCCGCGCACGAGGTGCTGCGCCCTGTCTTCTTCGCTCGCGGCATCATCATTACCTCCTACCTGCCCATCTTCACCTTGCAGGCCGTCGAAGGACGGCTTTTCAAGCCCATGGCATGGACGGTTTGCTTCGCTTTGCTGGGCGCGCTGGTCTTCGCCATCGGCGTGGCGCCGGTGATGGCCAGTTTCCTCTTCCGCAAGGGAGCCAAGGAGTGGCAGAACCCGATCATGATGTGGCTCACTCGCCACTATCGCACCGCAGTTCGGGCTGCCATTCTCCACCGCTACGCCACCGTGGGCATTGCCGGCCTTCTCTTCGCTGTTGCCATCTTCCTCGCCTTCGGCGGTCCTATCGGCTCGGAGTTTCTACCTCACCTGGACGAAGGCTCCATCTGGGTGCGCGGTACGCTGCCTCCCAGCGAAGGCCCCACTGCCAGCATCGACTTCACCAACAAGGCGCGCCTGGCGATGGCCTCGTTCCCTGAGGTCACCCAGGTGGTCAGCCAGACCGGACGCCCCGACGACGGCACCGACACCACCGGCTTCTTCAACACCGAGTACTTTGTCGATCTCAAACCCAAGAAGGAGTGGCGGCCCGTCTTTCACCAGGACAAGGAAGCTCTGATCGCGGCCATGGACAAGGAACTCTCCAAGTTCCCCGGCGTCATCTGGAACTACTCCCAGCCCATCTCAGACAACATGGAAGAGGCCGTCAGCGGCGTCAAAGGCGAGTTGGCGGTGAAGCTCTACGGCGACGATCTGCGGATGCTGGAAAAGAAGGCCGACGAGGTCCAGGCCCAGATGTCTACCGTCAAGGGCATTGAGGATCTGGGCATCTTCCGCGTCATCGGCCAGCCCAACCTGAATTACACCGTGGATCGCGCCGCCGCCGCCCGCTGGGGCATCAACGTGGCCGATGTGCAAGACGCCGTGCAGACCGCCGTGGGCGCCAACGCCCTCACCCAGGTGCAACAGGGCGAGGCGCGCTACGACGTGACGCTGCGCTACCAGCGGCAGTATCGCGATACCCGCGAGGCCATTCAAAACGTCCGCCTGCTCGCGCCTTCCGGCGAGCGCGTCTCGCTTGCTCAACTGACCAAGGCCTCCGCCGACGACGGTGCCGAGGAGATCTATCGCGAAGGCGGCCAGCGCTTTATCGCCATCAAGTACTCGGTGCGCGGACGCGACCTGGGTTCAACCGTCGAGGAGGCCATCGCCAAGGTGAACGGAAAAGTGCCGCTGCCGCCCGGCTACCACCTTGAATGGGCCGGCGAATATGCCAGCCAGCAGCGCGCCAACCAGCGCATGATGATCGTCGTTCCCGTCACCGTGCTGGTCATCTTCCTCATCCTCTACACCATGTTCCGCTCCTACAAGTGGGCCACGCTCATCCTCGTCAGCGTCATCATGGCCTCCATCGGCGGGCCGCTGGCGCTGTTCATCACCCGCACCAACTTCTCGGTCTCTTCCGCGGTCGGTTTCCTGGCGCTCTTCGGCGTCTCGGTGGAAACCGGCGTCATCATGATCGAATTCATCAACCAGTTGCGCTCCCGCCGCAAGGGCATGGAAGTCTCTACCGAGGAGCACATCGTCGAGGCCGCGGTCGAAGGGTCCGTCCTGCGTCTGCGTCCGGTAATGATGACCATGCTGGTGGCCACGCTGGGCCTGTTGCCCGCCGCGCTCTCGCACGCCATCGGCTCCGACTCGCAGCGTCCCTTCGCCATCGTGATTGTCGGCGGCCTGCTGGCCAACCTGGTCATCGGCATCTTCCTGCTGCCCACGCTCTATGTATGGATGGCCCGCGAAGACGACGTACTGCCGGCGGTGGAAACCGGCGAGGATTTCTAAGAGCTTATCCGTAAATTGCGAATTTTGTAGCGCCGCTCTCCAGAGCGGCTGTCGTGCAGGTCTCCAGACCTGCACTCATCGCCTCTGGCGGCTTGGAAGCCGCCAGTACAGCCGGTCTGGAGACCGGCGCTACAACTCGCCGGGTGCCCCATCCTCCGCGCCTTTTGCGAAGGGTGGGAAGCGCAGCGACTCAAAAGGTGATGCGTCCAGAGAGTTCAAGGCTGCGCGGACCGGCGCCCTCGGCGGTCTGCAATGCGGTGATGGCGCCGAAGCCCGGCGAGTCAACCTGCATGTTGGGCGGCTCGTAGTTGCGATGGTTGAAGAGGTTGGCGGCTTCAACGCCGAGCTGGAACTTCGAGTTCTCGTACAGCGAGATGTTCTTCATCAGCGAGAGCGAGAAGTTGTCGGTTCCAGGGCCGACGACGCCGCCCACTGGGGCATTGCCGAAGCGGCCGATGCCGATGCCGCTGGCGGTTTGCAGATTCAGATAGGGAAAAGCAGCCGGACTGAGCCACTGGGCCGTGGTGCGATGGGCGGCGTAGAGCGGAACTGTGGTCAGCTGATCGGTGCGGGTTTGGCCGACGGTGGTGAGGATGTTGGTGTTGGCCGGATCGACCGTCTGCTCGTAGGGAGTGAGGAACGGGCCGCTCTGCAGGATGGTGACCCCGGCCAGTTGCCAGCCGCCGGCCAGGCCGTTGGCCAGCCCGCCGGTTGTGAGCCAACGCTGGCCGTGGCCGAAGGGCAGGTCGTAAAGGTAGGTGGCCAGGAAGCGGTGCCTGCGGTCGTAGATCACGTTGCCGTAATCCATGCGGGGATGAAAGCGGTCGGTGAGAAAGCTGCCGCCGGCCACGGCAAAGGCGCTGGGCGTGGCTCCCCCGGCGTTGGAAAGATCGCGGGTGAAGGTGTAGCTGGCGTCGAAGGTGATCGACTTGCCGCTGTGGCGCGAGAGCTCGGCCGTGCCGCTTGAGTAGTTGCTCTCGGCGGCATTCATGACGCTCTGAATCACGGCCCAGCTCGGATAGGGACGGCTGCTTGCAACCTGGGCGTAGCCGAGGCTGTTGGCGGGAACCTGGTTGAGGTCTTCCATGGCCTCAAGGTTCTGGCCGTGGCTGCCCGTATAGGAGACGCGCACGCCGATGCTGCGGCCCAGATCTTGCTCAACGGTCAGGTTCCACTGCTGGACCGATGGGTCTAGGTAGTGAATGGGGAAGGCATAATCGAAGTTAGCTGTTCCGGCGGAGCTGCCGGCAAGGGTATTGAAGGGATTGGCGAAGGAGAGCAGCGGCGTAACTCCGTCGCTTTCATAGTCCTGGTTGTAAGTAGCCAGATAGCTGGCATGAACGGCCCAGCCCGAGACCAGCGAGAAGCCCAGCGGAGTTTCAAGAAAGCGTCCCCAGCCGCCGCGAAGAACGGTCTTGTCGTTGCCCAGAGGCCGCCATGCAAAGCCCAGCCGCGGCCCCCAATCCGTCTTGTCCGTGTAGCGCAAAGACTCTGGAATCCCGGCCTGCGCGGCGGTAAGAATGGGCGTGGGCGCAATGGCCTGGGCAAACTGGGTGGACTCGAAAGACTCGGCCTGCGCGTTGGGCACCACTACCGCGCCGCTTACCGCCTGCCCGCCGATGGTGGCGCTATAAGTGGGCTGGAAGACGGCGGTGTTGTAGTGAGTCTCGCGGATGGGCGGGTGCAGTTCGTAGCGCATGCCCAGGTTCAGCGTAAGGCGGGGAGTGATTCTCCAGTCGTCCTGCGCAAAGCCGGCGTAGGTGTAGCCCAGGCCATCCATTTCAGGGTTGTTCGTCGAGCTGACTTCGGTGTAATCCGGCAGTCCCAGCAGGAACGCCGTGTAGGGATCGCCGATGGCCTGGCCCACGTCCGAGGAGCCGTTGAAGACATACCAGCCGGAGCGATAGTTGCCGTAAACGTTATCGTCGTGGTCGGTCAGGCGCTTGAAGTCCGCGCCGAATTTGAAAGAATGGCCGCCGCGCGTCCAGGTTACGTTGTCGAGCGCCTGCACGATCTGGCCGCGCTGCATCCCTGGGTTGCCAGCGCCGGTTGACATGAATCCATTGATGAGCACCTGCGGAGCCTCGGACCAGCTCAGATCCGGCTGCGGCACGCTCAGCCCGGTCTGGCCGAGCAGCGTGGCCGTCGAGTAACTCTGCGTCTCCGAGGTGTGCTGCGCGTTGAAGCCGCCGCGGAACTCGTTCAGCAGTCGGGGCGAAAAGACGTAATTGTGGGCGAATGTCAGGCCTTCGTCGATCTCCGGTGTGTTGTAAGCGCCTTGCAGCGGGCTGCCGGCCTCGGCGCAATAGGAGTAAGTGCAGGCGGCGGAGGGCGCAGTGAGCACCTGGCGGTTCTTGTAAGAGAAGCGCGCAAAGATATTCTGCTTGTCGGAGAAGCGCTGGTCGAGCCGCACATCGCCCTGGTTCGAGGATATGGGAGAGGGAAAGTTGATCTGGTAGTTGTTGGCGTAGGAGTCGGGAGCGCCGTAGTTGGGCGTGGGCATCAGATAAGTGAGCAGGCTGGCGGAGATTGGGCTTACCGGCACGTTGGCCGGATCGATGGGCGTAACTCCATCCGGTTGATAGATGGCCTGGACTCCCTGCCCGGCGAGATAGCTGGTCAGGTTCCCGTTGCGCATATCCATCGAGGGCACGCTGAGCAGCATGGGCGTCTCGCGCGGCAGGCGGAGCCCCTCGTAGCTGACAAAAAAGAAACGGTTTTTCGAGCTTGCCAAGAGATGCGGAATCGTCAGCGGGCCGCCCAGCGTTCCGCCAAAGTCGTTCATGACGATCTTCGGCTTGGTGAGCGCGAAGGTGTTGTTTGCGTTCAGGACGGTGTTCTGGTGGTTCTCGAAGACGCCGCCGTGGAACTTGTCTGTCCCGGCCTTGGAGACGGTGGTGATGTCGGCCACGCCGCCGAACTCGGCGTTGTTATTGGACTCGCTGACGCGAATCTCCTCGATCGAGTTGAAGGAGGGAAACATCTCGTTGACTGGGCCAGAGTACTCGACGCCCACGCTGGCAATGCCGTCGATGGTGACGCTGAGCAGCGCCGCGGTGGTGCCCATCACGTCCAGATTGCCGCCGTCGTCGGTCTGTACGCCCGCTTCCGTTGTGAGCGTCGAGATGGGGCTGGTGGAACCGGTGGAGCGGGAGTAGATGGCTACCGGAAGCTCGACCAGTTCGTCGCCGATCTTGGTCTCGGCAAGGTTGGAAACATCGGTGGTGATCACGGGAATCACGTCGTCGTCGAGGACGACCACGGTCTGGCTCGCCGCGCCCGGCTTCAGAGTCGCATCCAGGCGCCGGGTCTCGCGCGCGGTCAGCACGATCTCAGGCAGCGACTCCTTCTCAAAGTTCGGCGCGGCAAAGGTGAGCGCATAGTTGCCAACGTCGATGTTCTTGAAGGCGTAGCTTCCCGTCTCGTCAGTGGCCATGGCCCGCGTGGCCCCGGTGCCGGTATTGACCAGCGTCACCTTGGCGCTTTGCACCAGCGCTCCGCTGGTATCGCGCACCGTGCCCAGAATCGCGCCGAAGGTCGATTGTGCCGGCAGGCTGCCGGCAGAGAGCACAATCAGACAGCAGACCCAAAAGAGCCGCGCAACCAACGCGCGGCGCTTGCGGACAGGGGAACAAAAGCTGTACATGGTCTTGCCTTTCAAAATCATCAGGGTGAAGTCGCTGTTTCTTCGCTTTTGGTTTTGATTTTCTATACAAATGTAAGGCCTGCGGCTGTGCATATGGGGGTCTTTTTTTACAAATAATTCATCCCGCTTTCGCGACCTCCTTGGAGGCTGGAATCGGGGGCTCCGCTCAACTCGCCATCCCGCTCGATTGACTACCACCGCGCAGCTCCCCCGCTCCCGCTTTTTCGGTTTCTGCGCCGGATTTGCGCTGCGCGGGCCCGGAGTGTTTCAATCGAAGTATTGAAACAGGGGTGCTCCACGCGCAGTGGGGCTGAGAGATACCCTCGAACCCGATCCGGATAATACCGGCGTGGGAAGCTTTCGAAGCCGAACGGCCTTCTTCCTCGAATCGCAGCGTGAGTGCTCTTGTTTCATTCAATTTGGGAACAAGGGGAAACCATGCTCGAAGCCGCAGCCGGCAAGACGATCCGCAGAATCCCACCATCTTCCGCAAGCGCCGGACTCGCATCGCGCCGCGGTTCGCTCGTCAAGGCGTTGTTGCTCCTCTGCTGCCTGGGCGCTTCGCTTTGCGCATCTTCTCAGAACCCCGCGCCGGCCGCCGCAACGCAGTCGCCCGAGCCGCCCAAGCCCGCGCCGCAAATTCAGCGTGTCACCACGACGGTCGTGGTCCACGGCGAGGTGAAGGACGATTATCTTCCCGAGGCCGTCACGGTGGGCACTCTGGACGGCGCGACGCTTGCGGAGACGCCGCTTTCGGCCACCGTCGTGACCCGCGATCTGCTCACAGACCAGGTCTCGCGCCTGCTCTCCGACGTGGTGAAGAACGACGCGTCGATTGGCGAGGACTATGCGCCGGTGGGCTATTACGGCGACTACGAGATTCGCGGCTTCCCCATCGACCTGGCCACGGGACTCCAGGTCAACGGCATGACCATCGCCGGCGAGCAGGACGTGCCGCTTGAAAACAAGGAGCGCGTCGAGTTCCTCAAGGGCATTGCCGGCGTGGAGAGCGGCGTGGCCTCCGGCGGCGGGCTGATCGATTACGTCACCAAGCGGCCGGCTCTGGTGAAGGCCGTTGACCTGGCTACCGATCATCGCGGAACCAGCTATGGCGCGGTCGATCTGGGGCATCTTTTCGGCAGCCAGAAGCAGGTGGGCGCGCGCGTGAACCTGGCCGGAGAAGATATCCAGAGTTATGTCAACGACGCCAACGGCTGGCGGGCGATGGGCGCGGGCGCGGCAGACTGGAAGATCAGCCCGAAGGCGATTCTGAAGGGCGACTTCGAGTACCAGCACAAGGTGGAGCGCTCGGTCTGCGGCTATCAGCTTCTGGGCGGAACTACTGTGCCCGATCTCAGCCAGGTTCATCCTTCCACGATGCTTGGCGAACAGCCATGGGCCAAGCCCAACACCTTCGATGCTTCTAACTCCAATGCGCGGCTGGATTACGATCTGCCCGGCGAATGGAAGGCGTTTGCCGCGGCGAGTTACAGCCATTCGCTGATCGACGACAACGTGATCTATGCGTACGGATGCTACAACGAGACCGAGTGTATTCCTGGAAGCTCGACGCCGCCTTGGTTCTTTGCTCCCGATGGGACGTACGATATTTACGATTACCGCGACCCCGGCGAGTTGCGCATCAACGCGCAAACCGAGGCGATTGTAACTGGCCACATCAAGACCGGCAGCATCACGCACGATCTGACTGGCGGCGGCGAGTTATTCCTGCGCAGCGTGCAACAGCCCGGTTACTACTCGCTTACAAGCCCGACAGCGCCGGATGGCACAGGAAGAGATGGAGCGGTTTACTACGACATCGGTTCGGAGAACATTTATCAGCCCATAACGCCGGTTGATCTCGATTCCGCTGAGATCCCGCAACAATCCGCCGGGCCACGCAGACTGTGGGAAGACAATCATCAATCTTCCGGGGTGATACAGGACCGAGTTCACCTGCCCGGCCGCATTCAGATTCTGGCGGGAGGGCGATTCGATTCCCTGCGCGACGATAACTATTCTCCTTGTGTCTACGATGCGCGGAACTGCGATCCTATTTTCACCGACAAGCTAATTTGGCTGCCGCAGTACGCGGTCACTTTCAACCCGGTTAGCAACCTGACCCTCTACGGCAATTACGGTGTAATGCTTTCGCTTGGTCCACAGGCGCCTTCATGGGTCGGAATGGATAATGCTAGCCAGTTTCTCGATCCATACATGACTCGCCAGGCTGAAGTGGGCGCGAAGTATCAACCGGGCCAGCGTATTCTCCTTACCAGCGCATTCTTCCGGATGCGCGCGCCGTTCTTTTATCCCAAGGTGATTCAGGCTCCAGATAGCTTTTGCACGGCAAGCGAATTCAATGCGCCCGGCGATCTGTGCTTTGAATCCGAGGGCCGCGAAACACATGACGGCATCGAAGTGAACGCGGAAGGCAAGGCGACAAACTGGCTGCGTCTGACGGCTTCGGCGGCGGCAATTCGCGCGCTCTCGGACGATACCGGCACGCCTTCTTTCGATAACAAGCAGGTGCTCAACGTGCCGCATCTGCGCACCTCGATGTTTGCCGATCTGCTGCTGCCTCACACGGGCGGGCTACACCTGATGCCGGGCTGGAGCTACACGGGGCGCAAGGAAGCCACGCGCGACGATCTGGTGAGCGTGCCAGGCTACAACCTCTTCAACCTGGGCGCGCGCTATACCCCGGGTGGCGAGCAGGGCAAGATAACTCTTCGGCTCTATGCGGATAACATTGCCGACAAGCGATACTGGAAAGATACAGGTGCGAGCTATGGAGACACATTCATTCACCTGGGCGCGCCCACGACGGTGCGGCTGTCGGCGCACTACACTTTCTAAGTCCGCAGTTTCGGTTGAAGGATGATTCCGGAATGAGCGCAACAGTCAAGGCGCACGGCATGGACGGCACGCTGGTCGAAGCCGACTGGCCGCCGTTGAACCTTGCCGAGGCGTGCGCGCTGTTGAGCGAGTTCCCGGCTTGCGGCGAGGCGACAGAGATTCTGTCCGTCAGCCCGCGCCCGTTTTCGGCGGCCAGCGTGGTGGCAACGCGGAGCGGGAGGGTCTTCGTCAAGCGCCATCATCGGGCGGTGCGCAATGCGGAGGGATTGCTGGAGGAGCATCGCTTCCTCAAGCATCTGTTCAGCGCCGGAGCGCCCGTGCCGCGCGTCTTTGCCAACGCATCCGGCCAGACGGCAATCGAGATGGGCGAGTGGACCTATGAGGTGCATGAGGCGCCCGAGGCCGTGGATATTTATCGCGACGCGCTCTCCTGGACGCCGTTCCAGACCGCGGCGCACGCGCGTTCCGCGGGCCACGCTCTGGCGCGGCTGCATTGCGCGTCGGAGGGATTCGAAGCGCCGCGCCGCAAGCCTCGGCCGCTCATTGCCGGCTTTACGATCTTCGCCGCGCGCGACCCTCGCGCCGAGATGGAATGCTATCTGGCCGCGCGCCCGGCATTGGCCCAAGACCCCGCCGTGCACAAGGAATGCAATCAGGCGCTCGAACTTCTTGCGCCCTTTCATGCCCAGCTTCTGCCTCTGCTGCCCGCGCTCCCGCCGCTGTGGACGCACAACGACCTGCACGCCTCGAATCTGTTGTGGAGCGAGGATGGCCCGGGGGCGCGCGCCACGGCCATCATCGACTTCGGCCTGGCCGACCGCACTAACGCCGTTCACGATCTGGCCCAGGCCATCGAGCGCAACATTGTGGAGTGGCTCGTGCTCGTCGAAGACCCGGCGCGCCAGGAAGATGTGCCTGTGCACCTCGACCACCTGTTCGCCTTGCTGGAGGGCTATGAGTCGGTGCGCCGGCTCAGCGAGGACGAGGCCGCGGCGCTCGTGCCCATGACGCCGCTCTGCCACGCCGAGTTTGCGCTCTCCGAGGCGGATTACTACCTCGCTGTGCTGCACTCACGGGCCAATGCGCGCGTGTGTTCCGAAGGCTACCTGGTTGGCCATGCGCGCTGGTTCCGCGGCGCGGGCAGCGACAAGCTGCTTCACGCCTTGTGCCGCTGGGCTGAATCCCACAGCCGCGGATCAGGGAGAATCGAGTCACGATGAGCTGGGTGGATATTACAAACTATCTTGCCGCCAACTGGCTGGAAAACGTGGCCGCGGCCATCACTCTCATGGGCATCTGGCTCACCACGCGCCGCACTCTCATCTGCTGGCCTGTTGTGCTGGTCTCGGATGTCCTCTACTTGATCGTCTTTCATCGCCAGAACCTGAAATCCGATGCCCTTCTCCAGATCGTCTTTATCGGCTTCACTCTTTACAGTTGGTGGAACTGGGCTCGCGGCGTGCGCCCCGGAGGCAAGGTGCAAGTGGCGAAGATGGGCTTGCGGGGCTTGCTCGGAGGTTTGGTTGTGGGCGCGCTGGGCAGCGTGGTTGTGGGATGGTGGATGGCCAGAATCGG
>JBEKDH010000081.1:0-19678 GCA_050014455.1 Occallatibacter sp. | reverse complement strand
ATGCCAGAAAGCCACTCTCAGACCGTCTTCGTAGTGGACGATGAGCCGGGAACCGCATCGACTATCGCCGCTATCCTGAATGCGTCCGGCTTTCAGGCAACCGCCTTCACGGACGCCGAAAATGCGATACAGGCTACGGAGTCTTGTTGCCCAAGCATCTTGATTTCCGATGTGGTCATGCCTCAAATGAACGGCATCGAGTTGGCAATCAAGTTCAAGGCTACCTGTCCAAAATGCAAAATTCTGCTCTTTTCTGGGAATACATCCGCAAATAGTCTCATGGAAGTTGCCAACCAACAAGGCCATGCCTTCACGCTTATGAGCAAGTCGATTCTCCCGAAGGATCTCGTGGCCGCTGTCGCGAAACTTTAGTTCCTCGTCTATTTGCCAAGTCTGTTGTTACACAATTCCCCCCCAGAAAGCCCCGGAGCGGATCGTCAGAGAAGCTATAGAGCGCAACTAGGGCGCTGACGACCCCGCTGCTTCCCGCTTTGTCCCTCCATTTCCCGCCATCTTGCCAAGCATATTATTACCCTGTTTAGTCTCTGGGGTGAATCTCTAAGTTGTTCTTACATTGAGGTTTACCGGAAAAGACGGAACAGAAAGGGGCTCCAATCGGCGGCGGGTATGGGGTACGGACCGGTCAGATCCCTGACAGAACCGGCCGGGGCTTCGCACGCTCTTCTCCTATTTGCCATTGTGCGCAGGCGGAAGCTAATTCTGCGCAAAGAGCTGAGGGGAAGATGCAGCAACGCCGTTTCCGCAGTCACCCAAGTCCGGGGCAGGCAGTCACGATCTTGTGAGCTGCAGGCGGCGGAGATGCTGGCGTTGCTCATCGCCTCCCGCCGTTGCCAGTCGCCGCGGCGACTGTGGCCCAAGCATGACGCCCGCGCAGGCTGGCTGGGTCAAAGGTGGGGAACCCGGTTGCAAACGCGCAACCCCCTATGAACATGAGGTTATGTCTAATAAAATCAGCAAGTTAGCAACCACTCTGCGGTAATAGCGAGGTAGCGAGTTGGGGGCAGTTCGTCCCAACCGCAACGTGCAGCTTCAAGCGGAGCTGCTCCAAGCGATAGCCAACGCACCGGAGCCGCGGTGATTGCGTGCGCGCACGCAGCCATGGCTCAGCGGGCGCGGGCCAGAACGACGGTGATGTCGTCTGGCTGTTCGGCGCTGCCAATCCACTCCGCCACGGCATTCGCAATGGCCTGACCGATGCGCGAGAGCGGCTGGTCGCGAAGCTCCTGAATCAAGGCAATCAGGCGCTCCTCGCCGAATTCGCCCGACGCACTCTCGGGCTCGGTAACGCCGTCGGTGAATGCGACCAGCAGGTCGCCCGGCTGCATCGAAACCGTGGATTCATCGTAGGTGGCATCGTCAAAGAGCCCGGCTACGGTACCGGACGCCGCCAGGCGCGAGACACCGCCATCCCCGCTTAGCAGGATGGGCGGCGGGTGGCCGGCATTGCAATAGGTCAGCTCGCGTGATTTCGCGTCATAGCAGCCCAGGAACATGCTTGCGTACTTCTCTGGCGGGGTGCAGCGAAAAACCTGGTAGTTCACGTTGGCCATCAACATGGCAGGTGAAAGCCGCGATTGGGCGGAGCCGCCTCCCGGAGGGTATATCTGGCGATCGATCCTGGTGAGCGCTCCCGTCTCCAGCGTCACCGACGTAAGTTCCATATCCGCCCACCGCCAGCACCAGCCGGTCGCTGCCGAGAGGAATGAAGTCGTAGTAGTCGCCGCTCAACGAACGCGCGGGGCGGCAAACTCCGTAGGTATCCAACGAGGCAAGTTCGGTGAACTTGTGGGGAAAGAGCAAGTCCTGCACTTCATAAGCGAAGGCTAGTTCGCTCTCCATGCGCTGCTTCTGTTTCTGCTCCGCAACCAGTTTGACCAGCGATCCGGTCATGGAGTTGAACGACTGTTCCAACACCGCCAACTGGTCGCGGCCGCGGATCCGGATGCGATGCGTGAGATCGCCGCGGTCAATATGCTCGGTGGCTTCATAGAGATCCGCCACGGCGCGTGTAATGCTGCGCGTCAGCCGAAAACCAATGATGAGCGCCACCAACTCGACCAGCCCCAGGAGAATTGCGATGGCGAGCAGTACGAATTCTACGATCTGCGCATTGTCGCCGAGCGAAGCGAACAAGGTACTGTAGATCATCGAGGGCCGGGTGACAACGCTAATGGCGCCGTCCTGCGATTCTCCAGTTCCCCAGTCAACCGCGTTGAAGACTGAATAGGAGTTGAATGCGCGATCGAACCGGTTGGAAGGCGCCGGAACGGTTCCGGCCTCCACGCGTTTGCGATCGGCCGGATTGGCGTTTGCCGGTCCGCCAACCTGGAAGTTGCTCCCAAGGCCGGGCGGAAACAAGGTTACCAAGCCCAGCCTGGAAGTTGCCGAATGCAGCAGTTCCCGCGTCATGGGAACGCTGGAGATCACAGCAATCCGGATGCCGTCCCTGTCATAAGTCTTGACCGCGCGCAGATACAAGCCGTCGCCATCGACAACGAGACCGCTGAAATCCGGCTTGATAGTATCGGGCACCTTCGCCGGGGGAGCCTTGATGAGCGCGCCGCCGCCGGTGAGCATGAAGCCATCCTTGCCTTGCCAGACGGTGACGGTGCGTTGCGGAAACTCTTCGCCCGAATTGGCGGCGAGTTTCCCGGCAGCAACACCATCCAGCTTTCCGGAGCCACGCAGCGTGTTCAGTTGCGATGCCAGTACATCGTTCGCCGCTTTCAAATGCAGCGATGCCGACTGCAGATCCGCGATGGCGATATAGGTAGCGAATTGCCCGGCAAACAAGTAGCCGGCTACCCCGCCGAGCAGCAGCAGGAGCACGATCGGAAAGACGCCTATAAAGACATAGGTCACGATCAGCCGATGGCGCACCCGCCACATGATCAGCCGGTATGCCCAACGGAAGGTAAGCCAAAACGCGCCGATTGCGAAGACAAGGGCAAAGAACCCTGGCCAAAAGCTCAGCAAAGAATGGGGCGGAGTTCCGGTAATCCAACGCCAGGCGACGAGGAACAAACAAAATCCGCCAGACCACAAGGTGACGCGGCCCCACTTGGTGCGCGGGTGAAGAACCCGCGTAATACGAGCCCTGATCGCGCTGGACCCCGGGAACATGATCATTTTTGCATCCTCCGCCTGCTTCCTTCTGGCGACTCGCGACCGGCGATGCCTGGGATTCCATTTTAGTTCCCAATCGCTTCACAATATACCCATCGATCCCATCGATGGGTCACAGGCGTGAACCCACACTAGCGGCAAAAGCAAAGACGCCGTGCCCAGAGGGCGCCCGGGTGGGGCAAACACCAGATCGGGAACAGCAACTCAAATTCCGTTGCACCCCTGCTGAAAATAGAAACTGAACCGGCCCGCCCCTCGCATCGAGAAGCGGGCCGGATTTGCCGGTTTTGGGATCGTGGACGAAGCAGGGCTACTCGGTCAGCTCCTGAGTTACGACGGCCCCTCCCATTGCAGCCACTACCGCGGAGACCTTCACGACCTTGCGGGTATCCTTGGCCACCCATACCGTTTTCTTGTCTGATCCGCCATCGGCCGAGGTGATCTCGACTTTGTACGCATCGAATTTCCCCGCAGGCACGGTGATCGATTCGATGCCGGAAACGCTCAGTTGCTGCAGCTTTGCCTTCTGCGTCTGAATGTCGAAGTTGCGGAAGGTGGTTGTGTATCCCTGAGCCAGCGGCAGACTGGCGATCACCTGATCCTCGCCGGCCCCGTCGGCAAAGAGCGGTCCGCCCAGGTCGGCGGCGATCGGGTGGTCCTGACCGTTCATACTCATCTTGCCCGCCGCCTTGTCGCCGCTGAAGTCCAGGTCAATTGCAACCGGGCCTTGGGTCACGCTCCGCTTACGCAGAATCAGGGTCGTCTTCTCGATGGTTGAAGTATCTGTGCCCGTGCCTCCCGGCGTCTCCATCGTGTTGACGGCCTTCCAGGAAGCCCCATCGTCTGTGATCGAGGTGGAGAGCTTGAGGTTCATTGACTGGGCGCCCATCTCCAGCTTCACCTGATAGTTCCACTTGCCCGGCTGCAATTCGGCAGCCGGCTTGGGCAGGCCGACGGCAGCCGCATCTACCTTCTTGGTTAGCACCACTGTCTTGGGATCGACCTGGATCTCCTTCAGGCGCGCCACCGACTCCGCCGAACCGCCCTCCTGGAATCGTCCTCCCAGGTGCGCGGCCAGGAACTTCTCCGACTCCATGAACAGCGCCAGGTTGTTTACCGGACGTGCGAATCCGTGGCCTTCGTCCGGGGCCAGAATGTACTCCACCGGGAAGCCGCGATCGCGCAGAGCGATGACGATCTGCTCGGCTTCACGCCGGTTGACCCGCGGGTCATTGGCTCCCTGCGCCACCAGCAGCGGAGTCTTGATCTTATCCACGGAGTTCAGCGGCGAGCGCTCTGCCAACAGCGCCTTGCCTTCCGGCGTGCTCGAATCTCCCATGCGCACGGCAAACAACTTGCGCCCCGCCTCCCAATACGGAGGAATCGACTCCATCAGCGTGATCAGGTTCGATGGCCCGACGATGTCCACTGCCGCCGAATAGACGTCGGGCGTAAAAGCCACTCCAGCCAGCGTTGCGTAACCGCCATAGGAACCGCCCAGAATACCCACCCGCTTGGGATCGGCGATGCCCTCGGCCACCAGGTATTTGACGCCCCAGGTCACGTCGTCCTGCATCTTGCGGCCCCACTCCAGGTTGCCACCATCCAGGAACTTTCTGCCGTAGCCCGTCGAGCCGCGGAAGTTGGGCATCAGCACGGCATAGCCGCGATTGGCAAAGAACTGCGCCATCGGGTTATAGCCCCACTGATCGCGTGCCCACGGGCCGCCGTGAGGAATGACCAGCGTCGGCAGATTCTTGGCCGGAACGCCCTTCGGCAGCGTCAGATAGGCAGGAATCTCCAATCCATCGGAAGACTTGTAGGTAACGGACTTCATCTCCGCCAAGTCCTGGCGCGGAATCTTCTCCCAGAGTGTGTACTGCGGCGTAATCACACGGGTCTTGCGGTCGAAGAGCAGCGTCTGCCCCGGCTCCCTGTCGCTGTGCGCCGTAAACAGCCAGTATCTTTCGTCTTGCGTCCGCGAAACCAACATGACTTCTTCGCCGGGAAACTTGTGCTCCAGCCAGTGAACATCGCCGCCGAAGGCCTTGTCTTTGTAATAGGTCTTGGCGCGGTCGTGAATGTACCAGGTCTCTACCAGTTCATCGGTTGCCTCGGAGAAGAGCGCTCCGCCGAAGTCCACCTTGCCCAGCGGGTCGGATTCCACCGTCTCCGTCTTGCCGGTGGCGGGATCCAGCAGCGCCAGTTGAATCAGATCGACATCCTTGTTGGTCTCGAAATAAACCCGGCTGCCATCGGGGAGAAAATGCAGCGGACCGCAAGCCTCAAAAACCGAGCAGGAGTAAATCTTGGTCAGCTTGTCGGCATCCACGCGCAGAATCTCCGTATCGCCGTTATCTGCGCTGCGCTCGGCCAGCCGCAACTGGCCTTTGAGGTCAAAGTCCCAACCGACGATTCGATCGGTGTTCTTGCGCAGCAGCGCCTTCTCGCCGGTCGAGATTTTCAGCTTGTAGAGGTCGTGCCAAGCCTTGTCCCGGTCGTTCAGCCCGATATACACAATGTCCGGATCGCTCTTGGGAACCTCATAGAGGATCACGCGCACGCCTTTGAGCCCGGTCAGGTCGCGGGAGGGCGGGGCATCCGCGCCCGCCGCCGGCTTGGCCGCTGGATCGACTGCATAGACGTTGTAGTTCTCGTCACCGTCGTGGTCTTTGACGTAGAGAATGTACTTGCTGTCGCGCGTCCAGAAATAACCGGCAACGGGCCGCTTGCTCTCCGTGGTCAGCAGCCGCGCCGCGCTGAACGGCTCGCTCACCGCCTTCACGTACACATTGCGGGTGTCTTTCCAGGGCTTGAGAAACGCAATGTACTGTCCATTGGGTGAAAGCTGGGCTCCCGCGATCTCGGGATTGCCGAAGATCAGCTCGCGATCGATCAAGGGCGGAGGGCCGGCAGGCTTCTTATCCTGCGCTCCGGCAGCGCTCACCGCCAACGAAAGGCACATCAAGACACGAACAAAGGTTTTCATCAAAGTCGTTTCCCTTTCCTGTTTCAGTTAGACCGATCGAAATCGGGAATTCGGCAATCTGCGGTAGTGTACTCCACCAGTCCGGCTGCCCACATGAAACCGGTG
Source organism: Occallatibacter sp. (assembly GCA_050014455.1). GTDB lineage: Bacteria > Acidobacteriota > Terriglobia > Terriglobales > Acidobacteriaceae > Telmatobacter. The sequence continues at coordinate 13,437 of JBEKDH010000081.1, read as the reverse complement.
CGTTCGCTGAGGCCGGTTGCGAGGTTCAAGGCGCGGAAAGACCCCTCAAGCAAACATCCTGAGGAACATACGAGCAACCAATCGGATTCGTTCCGCGCATTTCACCCTTTGCAGGTCCGCGGAACCGCGAATCCGCTTCCACGAGGGCCAGACAGCCGCGGTTCCAGTTCTTCGGTTACGTCCATCCAGCCAACCGCAGTCCGACTTGCTGAATTCATTCAACGTGCGGCGTTGACCGGCCCGGCCTATGGTAGCCTCCGTTTAAGGACCTTCGCCGCTCTCCGCCTGGAACCTTTGCGGCCAAGATCGATTGCAACCCCTGGAGCGAGACACTGGCATGAGCGCCGTCAAGTATGACCTGATCGTGATTGGTTCCGGACCCTCCGGGCAGCGGGCCGCGGTGGCCGCCGCGAAGATGAAGAAGCGCGTTGCAGTGGTGGAAGCCCGCTCCGTCGTCGGCGGCGTCTGCGTCAACACCGGAACCATCCCCTCCAAGACCATGCGCGAGGCGGTTCTGCACCTCTCCGGTTACAACTACCGGTCGGTGTACGGCATCAACTACCGGGTCAAAGAAAAGATCACCATGGCCGACCTGGCCTTCCGCGTTCAGGCGGTTATCAGAACCGAGATCGACGTGACCGAGGCCCAGCTCTCGCGCAACGGCATCGATGTGGTGCATGGCGCGGCGCGCTTCGCCGGACCCCGTCAGGTGCACGTCGAAGGCCCGGAGTCCGAGACCACCCTGGAGGCCGACCGCATCATAGTGGCCGTGGGCACCAAGCCCGCCGACTCGCCCAAGGTGCCCATCAATGGCCGCTCGATCGTCAACAGCGACCACATTCTCGACCTGCCGGCGCTGCCCCGTTCTCTGATCGTGGTCGGCGGCGGCGTAATCGGCGTCGAATACACCTGCATGTTCGCCGTTCTCGGCGTGCGAGTCACCATCATCGAAAAGCGCGACCGGCTGCTCGAATTCGCCGACCGCGAGATCATCGAGGCCCTCAGCTATCACCTGCGCGACGCCCGCGTCACCCTGCGCCTGGGCGAAGAAGTCCAGAGCGTGGAAGAGCTGGCCGACGGCACCGTTGTGGCAAATCTCGAGAGCAAGAAGCGGGTCTCAGGCGACGCGCTGCTTTATGCCGTGGGCCGGCAGGGAAACATCGACGGCCTGAACCTGGCCGCCGCTGGCATCGAGGCCGACAATCGCGGACGCATCCCCGTCAATGAGCACTACCAGACCAAAGTCGAGCATATCTTTGCCGTGGGCGACGTGGTCGGCTTTCCGTCGCTGGCCTCGGTATCCATGGAGCAGGGCCGCATCGCCGCCGCCTGGGCCTTCGACGACCACGCCGCCACCTCCAACCCCAGCTTTTATCCCTATGGCATCTACACCATTCCGGAGATCAGCTTCATCGGCAAGACCGAGGAGCAGTTGACCGGCGAGGATGTGCCCTACGAGGTGGGCATGGCCTACTATCGCGAGACCGCCCGCGGTCAGATTCGCGGGGATACGACCGGCCGCCTCAAGCTTGTCTTCCATCGCGACACTCGTCAGGTTCTGGGCGTGCACATCATTGGCGAGGGTGCCAGCGAACTGGTTCACATCGGCCAGGCTGTCATGGCCCTGGGCGGCACGATCGACTATTTCATCGACGCCGTCTTCAACTACCCCACGCTTGCCGAGTGTTACAAGGTGGCGGCCTTCAACGGCCTCGGCCGGCTGCACCGCTATCAGGCGGGCTAGGGCACCAACGCTCGTGTCCCAAGGAGGGCGCAATGACCACCGCAATTGGTGTCGTCATGACGGAACACATCGTAGCCGGCAGGCTGGAAGGACAGCATCTCGCCGGCGAACCTCTTCGCTTTCCGGCCGACCCCGGCGAGCTGGACGCGCTCGCGGCCATTCCCGGCAGCGAACTGGTCGATTTGCTTGCAGCGCACATCGCCGCCCTGGCCGGCAACAGCGCCGTCCCCGTGGATGCAATCGGCGTCGCCGTCCCCGGCATCGTCCGCTCCGGCGTGGTCGAAGACTCGCCCAACCTTTCCCAGATCAAGGGAATGCGCCTTGCCGGCGATCTGGCCAGAGTGCTGGCCGCCCGCGGCATCGCGGCCCCCGTGCACCTGGCCAATGCCGCCGACGCCATCGCCGCGGGCGTAGCTGCCACGCGCGGCCAACTCGACAGGCTCACCCGCGTCTGGACCATCGGCAACGGCATCGGATACGGCCGCTGGCCCTATATCGACGGCGTCTGGGAGGGTGGCCACGTAACCGTCAGCCTCGATCCCAGGGAGCGCTTCTGCGGCTGCGGCGGCCTGGGCCACCTGGAAGGCATCATGGGCTACCGCGCCATGCGCCTCCGCTTCCTCGACCTGGAGCCGGAAGAGGTCTTTGCCCTGGCGCGCCAGGGCGATCCCCGCTGCCGTGAGTTCACCGATCTATGGCATCGCGCACTGGCCGCCGCCACCGCCTCGCTCATTCACCTCGACGGTTCCGGACGCTTCTACTTCACCGGCCACTGCGCGCACTTCATCGAGCTGCCCGTGCTGCGCGCCCACATCGAGTCCATGGTCAAGATGAGCACACTACAGAGCTTTTCGCTGGAAGTCCTGCCCCCGGACGACGAAACCGCCCTCCTTGGCGCCGGGGTCTCCGCTCTCCGCACCCTGGCATCCTAGCGTCCCAGTTGCCGGCGCTGGGATGCTCCAGCCAGACGGAAGCCGCGTGGCTGACCGGGGAGGCTTTGCATCGGGAAACACGCGAATCGGGGATCGAGAGCCAGCGCCGATCCGGCGCCGAAACCGGGAATTGGCGCGCGGAAGCCCTGATCTCCGGGAGATCGGACGGGGTGGTATGATGGCGGCGAACAAGGAAGGGATCAGAAAAAGCTCATGTTGAGGACCCTCTCTGTGGCATCGTTGTTTCTGGCGGCCTCTCTCGCGGCGCAAGCGCAATCTTCTCCTGTCAGTTTCGATCCGGCCGCAAAGGTCTTCCGGCTGGATGGCGGCGGCGTCTCGTATGTCTTTGGCGTGAATCCGCGCGGGGAACTGCAGCAGCTTTACTGGGGCGGACGATTGGCGGCTTCTGACGGTTTTGCGCAGGCCGCGCCGCTGCGCGAGTGGGCTTCTTTCGACTCGTCTTACACCAACACGCCGCAGGAGTACGCCGGCTGGGGCGCAGGCCTGTTTGTCGAGCCGGCGCTGAAGGTCTCTCTTGCCGACGGAAACCGCGACCTGGTGCTTCACTACCAGAGCCACACGGTATCGCCGAGCGGGTTCGATGTGTTACTGAAAGATATTTCGCGCGAGATCTATGTCACGCTTAATTACGCGATGGACCCGGAGAGCGGTATTCTGGCGCGCTCGGCCACCATCCAGAACCGAGAAGCGCAGCCGGTGACAGTGGAGCAAGCTGCCGCCGCTGCCTGGGCGCTGCCGCCGGCTCACTATACGCTCAACTACCTCACCGGCCGCTGGGCGGGTGAATGGAACCTGACCCAGGAGGCCATCTCTCCGGGAGCGCGCGTGATCGAGAGCCGGCGCGGTTCGACCGGCCACCAGGCCAATCCCTGGTTCGCCATTGCGGCCGGCCAGCCGGAGCAGGTCTCTGAAGACCACGGTGAGGTCTGGTTCGGCGCGCTGGCTTGGAGCGGTTCCTGGCGCATCACGGTTGAGCAGGACCAGTTGGACGAGGTACGCGTTACGGGTGGCTTCAATCCCTTCGACTTCGGCTACGTGCTGCATCCTGGGGAGTCGCTGGAGACGCCGGTGTTTTACGGTGGATACTCAGCGAGCGGATTGGGCGGCGCTTCGCGGCTGCTGCACCGCTATGAGCTCCATCGCATTCTGCCTCACGCTGCCGCAACTTCGGCCCCCAGGCCGCGCCCGGTAATTTACAACTCCTGGGAGGCGACCGAGTTCAATGTGAATGAGGCTGGCCAGATGGCGCTCGCGGAGAAGGCCGCCGCCCTGGGCATCGACCGCTTTGTGATGGACGACGGCTGGTTTGGCCAGCGCAAGGACGACCACGCCGGCCTGGGCGACTGGTACGTCAATCCGGAGAAGTTTCCTCACGGCCTGAAGCCGCTGATCGACAAGGTTCATGCCCTGGGCATGGATTTTGGCCTATGGGTCGAGCCGGAGATGGTCAACCCCGACTCGGACCTCTATCGCAAGCATCCCGACTGGGTACTGAACTTCCCTGGTCGTCCGCGCTCCGAGGGGCGCAACCAACTGGTGCTGAACCTGGCCCGGCCCGATGTGCGCGATTATGTCTCCGGCTTCCTCGACAAGCTACTCACCGAAAACGACATCGCCTTCCTCAAGTGGGACTACAACCGCAACTGGAGCGAGCCGGGCTGGGACCAGTTGCCCGCCGCCGAGCAGAAGCGGGTTTACGTCGATTTCACGCGCAACTTCTACGCCATCCTGGCCGAGTTGCGCCGGAAACACCCCAAGGTGGAGTTCGAATCCTGCTCGGGCGGCGGCGGCCGGGTGGATTTGGGAATCCTGCGCTATGCCGACGAGGTTTGGCCATCCGACAATACCGACCCCTTCGACCGGCTCACCCAACAGGACGGATTCACCTACGCCTACACGCCGCAGATCATGATGGCCTGGGTCACCGACTCGCCCCACTGGCTCAACAAGCGCTCGACTTCGCTCTCCTACCGGATGCTGAGTTCAATGCAGGGCTCGCTGGGCATCGGCGCCAACATCTCCGCCTGGACGCCCGAGGAGTTTGCACTGGCCAAGCGGCTCATCGCCGCTTATCGCCAGGTGCAGCCCACCATCGTGCAAGGTGATCTTTACCGGCTGATCTCGCCGCGCAACGGCAGCGAGTTTTCCGCCACCCAGACCGTCAACCCGGAAAAGACCCAGTCGGTGGTCTTTGCCCTTATCCACTCCTCGCAGGAGGGGCGCCTGTTCCCGCGTCTCAAGCTGGAGGGGCTTGACCCGGCTGCCGAATATGCGCTGAGCCCCATCGAAGGCAAGCCGCGCGCGGGCACTCCCTCGATGGCCAGTGGCACCTGGTGGATGAACCACGGCTTGGAGATGGACGAGGGCTTCCGCGGAGATTTTCAGGGCGCGGCCTTCCGCCTGGACAAGAGATAGCGTCCCGCACGGCAGCGCGGTCCAAGCCGATCCCCTTCGAATCGGTTCGCCCCTGCGCAGCTTCGTTTACCGATTGGACACCCTTATGGCTCCACTCCCGCAAAGCCATCGGTCGGCGGCATATAGTTGTGATTGGATTCCGCCATGTTTCATTCCGCCCGATCGCTTGCCGTCTGTCTCTCTCTCGCGTGGTCAGTATGGCCCGCGTGGGCAATCACGCAGCAGCCGTTCCGCCCCGCCCGGCCGGAGCCCCCGCAGGAGACAGGCTTCCTGAATCGCAAGATCGAAGTGCATGGCGCCGTTTACCGCTTCCAGGTCTACCTGCCGGAGGAATGGCGTAGGGATGACCGCAGGCAATGGCCCATCATCCTCTACCTGCATGGCCGCGGAGAGCGCGGCTCCGAGGGGATGTGGCAGACCCAGGTCGGCCTTCCTCAGGAAGTGCGGGACCACCCGGAGCGCTGGCCCTTCATCCTGGTCATGCCGCAATGTCCGCTGCCCAACTACTGGACCGACCCGGAGATGCTCGACCTGGCCCTTGCCGCTCTTGACCAGGAGACGGCCGAGTTCCGTGGCGACCCGGAGCGCACTTATCTCACCGGCATTTCGATGGGCGGCTACGGCGCCTGGGAGCTGGCGCGCCTTCACCCCCAGCGCTGGGCAGCGGTGGCCATTGCCGCCAGCGGCATCTTCTGGAGCTATGCCCCCGAACGCTGGCAGCAGGTGTCAACCCTGTCCGCGGAGTACGCTAACGCACTTGGCCGCACTCCGGTGTGGCTCTTCCACGGCGCCGACGACACCCTGGTCCCGGTGCGCGAAAGTGAGCTGATCTTCGAGGCCTTCAGAGCGGCTGGCGGTCATATCCGGCTGTGGATCTACGAGGGACTCAAGCACGACTGCTGGACCCGCGCCTTCAACGAGCCGGATCTGCCCCGCTGGCTGCTCGCGCACCACGCCGCGCCCAGGCTCGATTCCCGTCTGACTGAAACTGGGGGCCTGGCGCCCGGGAAGGCGCTCGCGGAGGCGCCGGCGCTGGCGGAACGCCTGGTTATTCCATTCCACCCGCCGGCCATCAAGCTTACTGCGGCGCAGCTCGACAGCTTTGCCGGAGAGTACTGCGACCCGAAAGGTAACATCGTGGTCTCGGTCTTCCGCCAGGGAGATCGGCTCTACGAGAAGAACCGGCAGGGCGAGATTGCCGAACTGGCTGCCGAGTCACAGTCCATCTTCTTTTACCTCAACGGCTCCGCCACCACGCGGCTCACCTTCGAGCGCGATCTGCAGGGCCGCGTTGCCGCCCTCGTTTTGCGCGACGACCGTCACGAAGAGCGATGGGAAAGGCGTTCCTCAGCTTCCAGCCGATGAGGCCGACCCCTGGCCCCTCATCCCCGTTCTTCGGAACTCACCGTGCCGCTGCTGCGTAGTAATCTCTGTATGGCTTCTTCAGGAGGCGCCATGTATTGCAGCGGATGTGGTCTAGCTTTAGCGCCAGGGCAGGGGTTCTGCCCGCAATGCGGCCGTCCGGCCGCGCCGCCGGTTCCCCCCGTGCCCGGCCTTCAATTTGAACTGGAAAGTTACGCCGGCAAGGTGAAGGTGCTTGGCATTCTCTGGGTTGTCTGGGCGGCCTTGTCGCTGGCCTTGGGAGTGGTCGGCTTGACCGTTCTCAGGGCATTTATGTTTGGGCATTTCGGCCCCTTTATGAATGGGCCCTGGGGACGCGGCCCGATGCCTTTCGAGATGTTCGGACCGGCGCTCCTGCATTTTGCCTGGGTGATTCTCGCAATCCGCACCGGGCTGGCACTGGTGGCCGGATGGGGCTTGATGGAGCGCACCCAGTGGGGCCGCGTGGTGGCCATTGTAGCCGCCATTTTCAACCTGGTGAAATTCCCCTTCGGAACCGCCCTCGGCGTCTGGACCCTCGTCGTCCTGCTTGGTTACCGCAATTCGACGCTCTTTGACCAGTTGACCTGGACGCCGCAGTCAGGCCCCAGCCGCTGAATCGCGAGCCAGGCATCGTTACTTGCCCGCCGTTCGAGCAGACGTGCCGGCGCCTGCCGCCGCAACTGCTTCCGATCCTGAAGGCTGGGCCTTGCGGGCGATAAAGACGGCGGCGAGTTTGTCTTCATAAGCCAGCTCGAAGCGCGGGTCCATGCGCAGCAACTGGGTGAGAGGCGCTTTGACCGGGCCGATGACGAGGCCCGCCTTCACGAGATCGGGATCGGAAGCCCAGTCCGGCTGCCCGCTCCAGGTGACGACGGAGCGGGCGATCCGCTCATCGCCATACAAAGCTGCGCGTCCATCGATCACCACCGGGATACGCAGACTCCAGATCAAGTATCCCCCCCAGTTGAAGTCGTTATAGAGGGGCCCGCTCCAGCCCTTCTCTTTCACCACTTCGACGGCGCGGACGGGCAAACCCTCGGCCAATCGAACACGCAAATGGGCGTCGTCAACATGCTGGAACCGAAAACCGAGGAAGACGATAAGGCCTGTGACGACAGCTATGAGCGGAGCGGCGAATGCCCTAACCTGGAACCGATTCTCTTTGTCTCCCTTCAATCCGGCAGCCAGGATTGCGCTGGCTGCGATGACCAACACCCAGATGTCGCGTTGTGTGCGGAAGGATACGAAAGCGGCAAAAGCGAGCAATACGCTTTCAAAGAACTCAAAACGGCGCGCTCTTGCCAGCACAGCGACGGCTGAAAGGGCAAAGAGAAGCACACACCAATCGTCAAAGCTGCGAAACGGCAACGCCTGGAATTCCGACACTTTGCTCAAAACGCCGGCCTGCGCGGCCAGATCGTATGCGATCCTGTAGATCGTCCAACCATATGGATTGACCAGCGTTGCCAAAACACAGGCAGCGAAGATTCCGCACATCCAAGCGGGGCGCATGCGCGTCCGAATGCCGGTCCACCGTTGCGCCAGAACAGCTTCTGCCACGGCGATGGCCAGCACCACCATTCCGTCGACGAACTGAATGTGCACATTGACCCAGAGCGCAAAGATGACGGGAAGCCAAAGCAACTCGCGCATCCTTCCCGATCTCCGCGCTTGCATGAGGATGTCGATTTCCAACACGAAGAACAGGATGGTGAACAACCATGGGCGCGGCGTGTAGAGAGAATAGATGGTGTATGCGGCAGCGGCGGTCAGCAGCACAGCCAACGAAAAGTCGGCTTGAAGACGCCGTATCAGACGATGCAAAGCAACCGTGATTGCCAGCACCATTCCGGTTGTGTAGGCCACGATGCCAACCAGGCCGAGACGCTGAAAGAACTGCAGAACCAGCAACTCGAAGAGCCAGCTATATGAAGCCCAGGTATCTCCCGCGCCCAAGCTGGAGAAAGGATCTCTACCTGAGGGCGGCAATCCGCGGTGCTGCAGAATCCACTCGCCGGTGCGCAGATGCCACCAAATATCCGGGTCGGAAACGAACGCCTGGTGAAGGCCCGCGATCGCCGGAACCGAATAGAGCAATACAAGAATCAATGCCTGAAGCCATTGCTGGCCGCGGGAGGCCGGCAAACGCGCAAGGCCGCTTTCCGGCATGGGAACGGATTCGCGGCCATCCTCCGCGACTGAAATTGGCGTGGACCCCTGAGATTCCATCACAGAGATACTAACACCGGAGGATTTCTGCGAGCGCACTCCCCGCCGGAGCGCGGCCAACTGCGATCCTCATCACGCACGCATCTCAAGTACAATCTGAACCATGAGTTTTCCTGAAACGCGGATGCGGCGCCTGCGGCGCAGCGAATCTCTGCGCGCCCTGGTGCGCGAAACCACGCTGGAGCCCGGCGACCTGATCTACCCCCTGTTTCTCTGTCCCGGCGAGGGCGTACGCCGCGAAGTCGGCTCCATGCCCGGCGTTTTCAATCTCTCCATCGACGAGGCGGTGCGCGAAGCCGAGGAGGCCGCCGGCCTCGGCCTTGGCGGCCTGCTTCTGTTCGGCCTGCCCGAAGCCAAGGACGAGCAAGGCTCCGGCGCATGGGACGACAACGGCATCGTGCAGCAGGGCCTGCGCGCCCTCAAGGAATCGCCCGCCGCCAAGAAACTGGTTCTCATAGCCGACGTCTGCCTGTGCGAGTACACCAGCCACGGGCATTGCGGCGTGGTGGTTGAAACCCGCGACGGCTTTGAAGTCGAAAACGACTCTTCTCTCGATCTACTTGCTCGCGCCGCCGTTTCTCTGGCCCAGGCCGGAGCCGATGTCGTGGCCCCCAGCGATATGATGGACGGCCGCGTCGGAGCCATCCGCAGCGCCCTCGACGACCAAGGCTGCGAGGATACCCCCATCCTCAGCTACGCCTCCAAGTTTGCCTCGGCCTTCTACGGACCCTTTCGCGAGGCCGCCGGCTCCGCCCCGCAATTCGGCGACCGCAAGAGCTACCAGATGGACGGCGCCAACCTGCGCGAGGCCCTGCGCGAGATCGATCTCGACCTGGAAGAAGGCGCGGACATGATTCTGATGAAGCCCGCCATGCCTTACCTCGACGTGATCCGTGCCGCCCGCGAGAGCTTCGATCCGCCCATCGGCGCCTACCAGGTCTCCGGCGAGTACTCCATGCTCCAAGCCGCCTTTCAGAAGGGTTGGCTGGACCCGTCTCGCGCCATCCTGGAATCGCTCGTGAGCATACGCCGCGCCGGCGCCGGGTTTGTCGTCACCTACTTCGCCGAGGACGCCGCCAAGCTGCTCGGCTGACCGCTAACTAACACCTGCAGAATCATCCATGTAGAGTAGTTCCGGCAGCCGCATCCCTGCCGGCGGGGATAATTCTACCGACCTTACCAACTTATAACTGTTTTATACGATAACCAGATAAACATAATCCGTGTGCGCCTCCCGAACGAAGCCTCATCCGAGTCCCCGCCAAGACTGCAAGGCAGAACTACATAGATTCTTTTCTCAACGATATTCCTTCCTTCATATATTCTTCTAAACGTTTTATATGGACGCACGAATCAACCCCTTTGCACCCGGAGGCTGGCCCATGGCCGCGCCGTTGAAGCCGTTCGCCGTGGCGAATGTGCGCAGAGACAACCCCAGAAGGAGAAACACCCGACCGATGGCCAAGATAGCAAAAACAGGCGACCGCAAGAAGATGATGGACACGACGAAGTCGACCGACTGTCCGAAGTGCAAGAAGCCGACACGCATCGTCAAGCGCGTAAAGGACCGCGAGCGCGGCGTCCCCGGCGGAGTCTACATTTCGTGCTCCGTGTGCGATTTCTACGAGAAGCTTTAGGCGCTGAAGGAAGTTTGGCGCAGGAGAAAGCCCGGCAGATTGCCGGGCTTTCTCAGTTGACGAAGGCACGGGCGCGTGGCGAATGCCCCTGCGTCTACGATCTGTTGCTGGATGGGAGGCGGCCATCCTGAGTCAGCCTTTAAGCTGGCGCCAGCGGGACGATGGCCGCGGAGGTCAGCCAATCATTCAATTGGGCGACGCTCCAGCCGCACTTGTCTACAAGGTGGGCGGCGAGCAGCCAGTATTTCACTCTGTCGGGCTCGAATGGCCCATAGTTGAGCACATAGGTGCCGAGCATGGCGACATCCTCTTCCAGGTTGTTTCTCGAATCCTGGCTGCCGATGCCGCCGCATTCAAGATAGACCTTGGAGGAATGATGAATGTACTGCCGCCCCTGCAACGACGCGCAAAGATGGGCGTATTCCCTGGTTTCGAGAATCCAGTAGTGCCATACGTCGTCGATGTCTTTGGTTACCGGGATGCTCCCATGACAAAATGTCGCAATGTTCAGAAACTTGAGAGTCTCTTCAATGCGAATGCCCACCTCTTCGCTACAGAGCGGCGCGAGCTTCCGCTCGAAGTAGCATTGCATCTGCGGACTCAGGAATGCGTCTGTCAACTGGCGGTTTGAGATGGTCATCGAGTTCTCCACGGTCGCCCAAAGGCAAGCCGCCGGGCGTCCCGCGCACGGCAGGACCATCCATGAGAACCATGGCTGGCACGCACCTTTGCATCCGCCGATGCGGCGGCCGGGCGTGGAGGCGGCCGATTGCTTATTTCTTGTTCACGCAGCAGGGACCGGCATCCGGCTTGCAGCAACCCGCGTCCTCGCGTCGCACGAGATCCTCGGGGCCGCTGGCCTTGCGACCGCTGCCGACGACTCCCTTATCCTTCAAGTGATCCAGAACCTTCCAGGTGACCAGCAAGGATTGCACCAGGACAACGGTCTGCTGCGTCGTGACCGCCTCAGTTGGCAAGGAGCCCGATTGGCCTTCGTGGTGTGACATCAGATTGTGTTCCTTTCTCGATAGTTAGATTGGCCGGTAGCGAACGGAGGTTCGCGAACGCCTGCGGCGGGGATAGGGGCATCCTACACATGCATCTTGTTAACTGTCAAGAAAGATATAAATCACATTTTCAGGCGCTCTCGGGGTAAGGCGGGAGGCTGTCAACCCTGCGGCCGGCAAGCTCTCACCGCCCCATTAACTCGCTACTTCGCCGCCCCCGCGGCCGTCTCCGGCTCGTCCCCAGCGTCCTCCACTAACACTGCCGAGCCGGGGACAACATCGAAGCTGATAGCATCCTTGCCCGCCGCGTGGAAGGTAATCCGCAGCGGCTCGCGCTGCCATTCCGCCGTGTCACAGGCCGGCACAGGATGGTTTTCCGAGTCGAATGGAGCCAGCTTTTTGGCCAGCACCGGCTTGCGCGCGGCCACGTGGGCCACCACGGCATACAAGCTCTTGCCGCTGGCCGTCACCCCGCAGTAGGCGGCATAGTCGCGGAACCAGCTCGGCTGGCTCACGCCGGGGTCGTACTCCGGCAGCTTCAAGGCCGCCACATGACCGGTGGCGCGATCCACCAGCAACCACGGACCCCGCTGCCAGACCCAGCGGCTGGCAGCCGGGGCGGGCTTCTCATTGGACTTGTCGCTGGGCCCGGGCTTGTCGCTGGGCAAGGCGTCGTTCAGCCGGATCGCCCGCCGCACCGCAAAGCTGCGGTCGGTCACGTCGTGGGCGTCGCCGGTGGTCCATTCCTTCAGCGCGCCGTCTACAAGAAGCGCGCGGATTTTCAGTTCGCTCTCGCCAGGAAGAGCTCCGGCCGGGTCGCCGGCCTGCGAGTATGGAACCCGCCGCACCGCTCCAAGAACCACCATGTGCGCCTTGCGCGGGGCGGCAAAAGCCGCCGGAACCGCCGCAAGCGCCGCTACCATGACCAAAACTGCAATCCGCTCGCCGACTCTCATGCTGTTGCTCCTGAGATGTTGGCGCAAATCTGTCGGAAAACAAAAGATACGGTCTCTCGCCCGCATGCAAGTACTTCAAGACCAACGAGGCCTTAACCCCAAGGACGGGCTTTCACAATCCCCGCTCCTCGAACTGTCCCAGGCCTATGAACCTAGACCTTGGGTGATCAGCCATCGTAAAGATTCTCATCTATAGCAATTCCAGAAACTGATCCGCGGTCAGACCGGCTATCCGGATCAGTTTCCGGAGCGTACCCACCGAAAGCTCTTTGTGCTGGGGAACAGAGAGATTCGCTCGTTCGTCTGCTTTGGTCATCATTACGTGGCTCCCCACCTGTCCCCGGACCAACCACCCCGCGCGCTCGAATGCCTTGACTGCGGCCTTGCCGGCAATGTTGCCGAGTTGCCCCATTCTTGGTTCTCCCGCGTTCTCTACTCAATCGCCGACATATGCTGCCGCAGGAAATCGAATTACCAGCAACAGCTAACTACCAAGGATCCAACCAAACAGAAGTTTTCAGACGGCGACCATGATCGGAGTCTGATGGGAGGGTATCGAGCCGATGGCCTTCTGATCTTCGGCCCACATCCAGCCTGCAATGGCCTCTCGAATGTTCTCTATAGCCTCCTTCTCGTCACGGCCCTGAGAAACGCACCCTGGCAAGGCAGGGCATTCGGCCACAACCCAGCCGTCTTCCGCTTGCTCCAGCGTTACGTGAAACATCATGGCGAGATCTCCTTGACCTTGATTGTAGCTTTCCTTCTAGATGTGTGCTGCTTCCACGGCCCGCGCCACGCGGAATGCCGTTCCTTCATTCAAGTGGCGGGCAAGCACCTGCATCCCCACCGGCAGGCCGCCATTGGTGGCCCCGCAGGGCACCGTCACGCCGCAGATGCCCGCCAGGCTGGCCGTGACTGTGTAAATGTCCGCCAGATACATGGCCAGCGGATCGCCCGTCTTCTCGCCCAGCCTGAAGGCCGGCGTCGGAGCGGTTGGCGTTACGATGGCGTCGACCGAATCGAAGGCGCGCAGATACTCCTCGGCCAGCAGCCGCCGAACCTGCTGGGCTTTCAGGTAGTAAGCGTCGTAGTAGCCCGCGCTGAGCGCGTAGG
>JBEKDH010000080.1:0-18157 GCA_050014455.1 Occallatibacter sp. | reverse complement strand
GCCGGATCGAGGCGCGAACGGCGTTGCATCAACTCTGCAACCACCTCCGCGCCGGCGCTTGAAACCAGCTCGCGAAACTCGATCAGGGATTCTTCAGCATTCAGGCCTGAGGCCGCGCGCCCCGACGCCTGTGAAGAGCTGGCAATCGATCGGAGCGGCTGTTCAGGTGCGGCAAACTCCAGCCCAGTCCGCTCCGCCCGAACTGGCTCGAACAAGGCGGAGTTCCCAACCCCAGGGTCCGAACACACCACCCCTTGCCGCGCGCCAGCCACGCCCGCACAGTTGGCGCGCACGCGGCCTCCCGGCTCCGCCCGCGCCATGTCAACACCCACCAGAACCGCTCGTTCCGAAGATCGGCCAGAGCCGCCCGTCCTGCCTTCCTGCGCGGCCAACTGTGTCCGCTCCCCGCGTGCTATCGCAACTCCGCGGCCACTGGCGAACCAAATGCCGCGGTCACCGGGGATGGCCCAATGCCCGCCTGCACACTGATCGGACGATGCTCCGTGTGCATTACGCTCCGGTTGCTCACCACGGTTGAAATGGCGTGCTTGAAGATCAATTGCTCCTGGCTGTTGTTCTCCAGCAGCACCGAATACTTGTCGAAGGACCGAATTTTTCCGGTGAGCTTGACGCCGCTAACCAGATAAATCGTAATCGGGGTCTTGTCCTTGCGAACCGTATTCAGAAATGTGTCCTGAATGTTTTGTGCCGGCTTGTTCTCCATGTGCCGATCTCCTGCTTTCCTCTTGAGGGTTTGGATGCGACTGCGCGTGCGTGAAAAAGCAAAACGGCGGGTACGGCTGCGGAAGTCCCAAAGCCGCTTAATCCCGCAATGGGATAACTTTACAGCGATTTACCAACCATTTCAACTCCGCAAGACTCGCAGCGAAGCATTCGAGCGGAATTACTTTACTCTAAAGGGTTCCGAGCGAGTTCCCGCAAGCTGGGCACAGAGCGAACGCACACTCCGCACGATCATCAAAACGCGATGCCCTTGCTGAAAATACCGTAACTGATTCCAAGACTCCTTTTTCATGGATGTTCCCCTGGTCTCCGGCTGCTTGTTGCTGCACCAACCGGGTCGCCCCATCCTTGTGGCGTCCGCCGCGGCAGATTCTTCCCGCAAGGGTGGGAGGCTGGTGGGGGAGCCCGCCGCGGCTGGCAGGGGAACCGCCAGCGACTGATAAAATGACAGGGTGAAAGACGCTGCCGCTACGTCCGGCGCTGCTGCCCAACCGGTCCAGTCCGTTCCCATGCTGGACTTGAAGCGCCAGTACCGCCCGCTCCATCGGGAGCTGCTGGACGCGGTCGAAGCTGTCCTCGAGAAGCAGCATTTCATCCTGGGCGAGCCGGTGGCCGCCTTTGAGCGCGCCGCCGCCGGGCAACTGGGCGTAGCCCACGCGGTGGGCTGCTCGTCGGGCACCGACGCCCTGTGGCTGGCGCTGGCAGGGGCTGGAATCGGGCCCGGCGATGCCGTCGTTACTACTCCGTTCAGCTTCTTCGCCTCGGTCAGCGCGATCCTGCGAGCCGGCGCTACACCCGTCCTCGCCGACATTGAGCCCACCACCTTCAACCTGGACCCCGTCGTTGTCGAGTGTGTTCTCGATGGCCCGCGCGGCGCTGCGGTTCGCGCTATCCTGCCTGTGCACCTTTTCGGCCAGTGCGCCGGCTGGACCTCACTTTCTTGCATTGGAGAAGATCGCGGCCTAAAGCTCATCGAAGACGCCGCCCAGGCGTGGGGCGCTGAATGGAAAGGCGTGAAGGCTGGAGCCCTTGGCGCCGCCGCCGCCTTCAGTTTCTATCCCACCAAGAATCTGAGCGCGGCGGGCGACGCCGGCATGGTGACAACCAACTCAGAAGATGTGGCCGAGCGGGTCAGGATGCTGCGCCAGCATGGAATGCGCCGCCGCTACCACCACGACGAGATGGGCTGGAACGCCCGCATGGACGGCCTCCAGGGCGCCATCCTGAATGTCAAGCTCAAGTACATCGACGGCTGGAATCAAGCCCGGCGCGCGGTCGCCAAACGCTATCATGCGTTGTTTCACGCCGCCGGACTGGCCGAGGCCGGTCCTTATCCGGTTCACGGCGTCGTCCTGCCTCATGAGGCGCCCGGCAGCCGCCATGTCTGGCACCAGTATGTGATCCGCACCCCCCGCCGCGATGCCCTGCGCGACTTCCTCGCCATCCGCCAAATCGGCTCGGAGATTTACTATCCCGTCCCGCTCCACATGCAGGAGGCCCTCAAGGGCCAGGGCTACGTCGAAGGCAGCTTCCCGGAGGCCGAGCGCGCTGCCAAGGAGGTCCTGGCCCTGCCCATCTTTCCTGAATTGCGCGAAGACGAGCAGCAGACGGTAGTCGCCGCGATTGCCGAGTTTATGAGCTGAATCTGCGGCAATCACGTCAGCCGCGCAAACCGCCGCGACGATTCGGGAAAATCGACGCCGGTGACGAACCAGGCCACAGCGCCGCATCCGATTGCCAGAAGAAGCGAGCTGAGGCGCAGCGGAGAGATCGGCGGCATGGGCGAGCTGGTCACGGTGGTCAAGGCGGCTCCGGCCACCACGGTCAGAATGGCGATCCACTGATAAAGGTGCAGCCCCCAAACAGTCAAGGTCTGCGGTTCGCCGCGATAGGCCTCCTCGACAAAGCGCCCGCAACCCGACAAGAGCAGGTAAATCCCGCAAATCAGGGTGCAGGAGGATTGCAGCTGAAGGAGCCGCAAGAGCGCCAGACCAACCACCGCATTGCACAGAATCGAATACACGGGAGTGGCAAAAACGCTGACTCCGGCAAGCTGCGTCAGGCGGCTGACGCGCGAACGGGGATGGGTGTAGCGAATTCCCGGCGCCGTTCCGCTGGCGCGACCATGGCAGCAGCCCTGGACCAGGCAGCGCAGGCGGCCCGCGGCCTGTATCCATGGCGCAGCCATGCAGATGGCCGCGAGCGCAACCCACAATTCGATATGCAGCGCGAATGCCGGCAAGGCTCCAACGAGGGCTCCCAACATGCCGCCGTAAAAGCCCATTGGGCGCAGCAGCGCCGGGGAACCCTCCACCCACTGAGCCCAGAGCGCCGCGCCCACCGTTGAGCAAAGGAAGATGCTGACCGCGAGGCCCACGTGTCCCGGCCCTAGCAGCGTATCGATCAGCCCAATGCCGATCACCACCCCTGCCGCCGCATACGCGCCATGGTTGATGATGCGCATCGGCCCAATCCGCCACTCCCGCCACGAGTTGGCAATCCGCTCAGCAAGCCGCAGAATGGCTATCCAGAAATCGCGCATGTAAACCACAAACACATAGGCCAGAACTCCGGCAAGAACATCGGCTATCGAATGCATCCCGGTAGTAACGCAACTCAGAGCAACCAGCGCTGCCCACGTCCACCAGAGGAGTTTCTTTGCGCGTCCGCCCTCGCCCAATGCGGAAGCGGCAATCAAGACCCAAACCACATGGAAGGAGGGAAATGCGCCAATCCCCGAATAAGGCGTTCTCTCCCACAGGAGCAATTGGCCCAGCGGTCCGGCCGCGTGGAAGGGACGCGGCGGCACATAGAACGGCAGCAGAAGATAGAGCGGAAAGATAAGCGCCATTGCCCGGAGGCCGCGTTCGGCAAAGCGCCGGAGAGCGTGGCCTGAGGCAGCCAGCAGCGGCGCAATGAGCACTGCCAGGTAGGTGCTAGCATAGAGGATCTCCGTCTGCTCGATCACCGGCAAACGGCTTTCGAACGGCAGGTAGGTCGTTACCGCCTCGGGAGCGCGGCCAAGAGCCCCGATCAGTTCAAAAAGAGCCAGCCACGGCAGCAGGACGACCGGGTAAATGCGCAGCCGCTCTGGAAGAGACGGGGCCTGGGGCCGGTCCTGAGGCAGCCAGGGAGAGAAGGCCGGCGCTCCGAAGCGATTGCGCAGGTCGGGCAGTTCGTAGCCCAGAACCAGAGCCGCGGCGGCCAGCGCCACGCTGGGCGTGACGAGCCACAATCCACTGGCTGAACCGGTGAGTATGGCCATGCCCGCGCAGGCTATCGTGAAGCCGCCATAGATGGGATGCGGAACCAGGCCGTAGACGCCGGTCGCGACAAAGCGCGGCGGAGGAAACGCGTTCATCGGCAAGCCGCCGCCCCGGAGCCAGAGCGACAACATTCCCGCCGCCATAAAGATTGCTCCCAGCGCCAGCAGGGCTAATCCCCAGTCGATGGAATGCAGCGCCGCAAGATGGACGGCGTCTCTTGCGCCATGTGCCCACAGCGCCAGGGCCAGCGGAAGAACGGTGACGAAGAGCGCCCCGTAAAGCACCTTGGGCAGATAGGAGCGAGTCAAGCCTTCCAATGGACGACCTCATGAATGACCCAGCCTTTGCTGGAGTCACTCTCCGCGTTCAGGATTCCCCGGCTGCGCCACTTATGCTCCTCTATGTTGGCTAGGGAGCGCGGAAGCAACTTGCCCAGCGCCGGTGCCGCTGGCAGGATTGTAGAGCCCAGCCGTCCGGCGCGCAGAGGGAAGCTCTCTTCCATGCGCAGAGTGGCGTGGCGCATTGCGACCTCAGAATCTGAGACCGACAGAGTTTCGCATGAAATGCCGTTGTGAACCGCAAAGTTGGTCGAATAAGAACCTTGCCAGTCGATCCAGGCCAGCGAGTCCTCGGGCGAGACGAAACGCCCCCAGCGCAACTGGCGCATCGGCAACTGCCACGGAGGCAGCGTCACGGTGAGGCACTCGGCATAACCCAGGCCAGTGAGTTCGCGATCTCCGATGCGAAGATGCACGGAAGCTCTCGGCTGTAAGCAGTTCCACTGCACGGCGCCTGAGACCTCCTCGTAAACGGTGCGCTGGAACGGCGCCGCGGAAGCCTCCCATCTGCCAGAAACTCCCAGCCGCGGAAGATCGACAAGGATCTGGCCGTCCGCGGAGGAGAGCTGGTAGCGAGCCATGGAAGAATGCGATTTCACCAGCCGCCCATCGACGGAGAGAAAGCTGCTATAGGTTACGGGAAGGCCGCGCCAGCGCAGATGGGCGCAATAGAGGATCGCGGCGTCGCCCAGATCGGTGACGCAATCCATATACCACTTGACCAGGGAGAACGGCGTTCCTTCCACCTGCGGCCGGGGCTCCTTTCCGAGCAGCATCTCGAAGTTGGAGAATTCTTTGGAACGCCCGATTATATTCCCCGCATGGCAGCGAGTCGATGAGAACCGCGGAACTCATCGCAAGGAATGCTGGATTTGCCCACACCGATCCTGTAGAGCCATGGCATCTGGCAATGCGACCCGCTTTCCAACCCTCAAGGCGCCAGGTTATCATGGCCCACCATGTTTCCTTACGACCCCGCGCTGCTGGCCGCGGTGCAAAGCAACCCGCAATCCATCCCAGATGTGGTCCAGATTCTTCAGGCCATGGAATCCACCTGCATCGATGGTGACGGGCTCAAATGGTTCAACTGGCTCTATCTTCAGGTGACTCAGGCCGTCGAAGCCCGCGTAGATTCAGGCGGCTTTGCCAACCCCGCCTGGATGGCCGCGCTCGACGTCCGCTTTGCCCGCTTCTACTTCGCCGCCGTCCAATCCGCCCTTTCCGGCGGCTCTGCTCCGGGCTGCTGGCAGGCTCTCTTCGACCGGCGCGATCAGTCTCCCATCGCGCGCATTCAATTCGCCCTGGCCGGCATGAACGCCCACATCGATCACGACCTTCCGCAGGCCATTGCCGCCACTTGCCGGGCCACGGCCGCCTCTCCGCAACATGGCACGGTTCAATACGACGACTTCACGGCGCTCAATACCACGCTCGACAGCATCATCGACGCCGCCAAGAACACGTTGCACGTCCGCCTACTCGGCGATGCGCTGCCGCCAGTCTCAGCACTGGACGACAATCTCGCCGCCTGGTGCGTGGCCGCTGCCCGCGAAGCCGCCTGGAACAACGCCGAACTGCTCTGGCATATGGCCGATGAGCCTCTCGCCGCTTCCGCCTTTCTAAGCACGCTCGATGGCCTTACGACGCTAGCCAGCAAGACCCTCCTAGTCCCAGTTTCCTGAGGCATACCGCTCAAATGGCGAGTCTCATTCCCTACCGAACCAAGTTGGTTTGGGCAAGCTCGGCGATTTCGCTTCCAGGCCCGTTCAGAATCGCCTGGATCATGTAGAGATTGAAATCGGCAACCTCGTCCAGCCTGAGAGCCAAGGGCATGGCAAGCTCCTGCCGGTCCACCGCGAAATCTATCAGCGCGGATCCCTCATGCGCGAATGCTTGCTCGAGTGCCGGCCCGACCATCTCCGAATCTTCCACGCGCAAGCCGAGAATCCCTACTCCTTCCGCAATCTTCGCGAAATCCAGGCTGACTGGCTCAACGGCAGGGGTGGCGAGACCTGCGGCGTTCACCCTGGGCTCAACAAAGCCAAGCGATCCGTTGTTGAAGACGACCATCTTCACGGGAAGATCCAGATGCCTGAGCGACAGAAGGTCCCCCATGAGCAATGGGATACCCCTATCGCCGCAAAGTGTGACCACCTGGCGGCCGGGGCAGGCAATCTGTGCGCCAATGGCCTGCGGCAGACCGTTGGCAATCGATCCGTGATTAAACGAACCCAGCAGGCGTCTGCGGCCGTTCATCGTCAGGTAGCGGGCCGCCCAAATCACGGGTGTTCCCACATCCACGGTAAAGATGGCATCGTCGGCCGCCACTTCATCAAGTTTCCTGGCGACGTATTGCGGCCGAATGGGCTGCTCTCCGTTTGCGATTGCCAGGTCGTCCAGTTCCTTGCGCGCCTGGCTATAATGGTCGAGCGATATTTCCAGATGGGTTCGCCGGTGCTTCGGTTCCAGCCTCCCGAGCAAGGCGCGCACGGTTTCCGCGACTCCCCCCACGACTCCCAGGTCGATATAACAACGGCGTCCCAGTTGCTCCACCCGGATATCGACCTGCAGGATGCGCGCCTTCTGCGGATAGAACTGTCGATAGGGAAAGTCCGCACCCAGGATGAGCAGGGTGTCGCAGTCCATCACGGCGCAATAACCGGAGGAGAGCCCGAGCAGGCCGGTCATGCCTACGAAATATGGATTGTCGTACTCGAGGAACTCCTTTCCCCGCAAGGTTGGCACGATAGGCGCCTGCAGCTTGCTGGCCAGCTCCACCAGCTCGTCGTGAGCGCCCGCACAGCCTGCCCCGGCCAGGATGGTCACCCTTTGTGAGCGATTCAGCTGCGCGGCCAGGTCATCGAGCTCTGACCAGTGCGGAACAACTTCAGGCCGCGCGTAGCTTGAAATAACCCGCTTGCCTGAATCCGCGGCATCGGAGAGAGCAATATTGCCGGGTATTACGACTGCGGCAACGCCGCGCCTCGACATGGCCGTTTGAATTGCAACCTCAAGTGCGCGCGGCATCTGCGAGGGATGCGAAATCAGTTCGCAGTAATGGCTGCACTCCTTGAATAAACGCTCAGGATGTGGTTCCTGAAAGTACCCGCTGCCAATCTCCGGAGACGGGATCTGGGCAGCAATGGCCAACACCGGCACACGGCTGCGATGGCAATCGTAGAGCCCGTTGATGAGATGGAGATTGCCTGCTCCGCAACGTCCGGCGCATACCGCTAGCTTGCCCGTCAGCGCCGCTTCAGCACCTGCGGCGAAGGCTGCGGTCTCTTCATCCCGCAACCCAACCCATTGGATGCCGCTGCGCCCCCTGACTGAATCCCCAATTCCGTTGAGAGAATCGCCCGCCACCCCATAGATGCGTCCCACACCAGCGGCAGCCAGAACTTCCACAAATAGATCCGCAATTTTCGTTGCCAATGTATTCAGCTCCTTCTTACCGGCTCAGAAGGAAGACGATCCGCTTGCCCTCATTCCGACTGGCTGCGGTACTTTGCTTTTTACTTGAATCACCGAGAAGTCCCGGCACGAGGCGCAGGCCCAGGGGAAATGGCCGCGAACGGGCGCCTTTGTACAGCCGGGATCCAATCCGCCCTCTAGGGACTGGTCTATCCCGATATAACGCGTCCGCGCGGGATTGTCCTTTTTTTGGCTAGTTGGCGCGAGGCATGCAGGGGATTCTCGCCTAAACCATGAGATGCCGCCGGAATGGCAAAAGAAGCGGGTTTCGCACGAAATGATAAATCTCCGTTTTTTGGGCAAAAGGCGAGCGGCTCCCCGGCAAGAGAAGGCGGAATCCGCAGCGGAGAGAAGAGGCCGGCCCCACGCGACGGGGCCGCAGAGAAACAGCCCCAAGCTGAATCCGCTAGAATTCACACCATGAAATGTCCTTATTGCGGCTTCGGGCAGGACCGTGTCGTCGACTCGCGCGAGAGCAAGGAGGCCGACTCGATTCGCCGCCGGCGGGAGTGCGAGCGCTGCAATCGCCGCTTCACCACTTACGAGCGCATCGACGAGATCCCCTACATGGTGGTCAAGAAGGACAGCCGGCGCGAGCGTTTCGACCGCCAGAAGGTGCTGAGCGGCCTGCTGCGCGCCTGCGAGAAGCGTCCCGTGCCAGCCAGCAAGCTCGAGGCCATCGTGGACGCCGCGGAGAGCTTTCTGGTGGATGCGCCGGAGCGCGAGCGCACCACCAGCGAGATCGGCGAGCTCATCATGGAGCATCTGAAGAGCCTCGACACGGTGGCTTACATCCGCTTTGCCTCCGTCTACCGGGACTTCAAAGACGTGCGCGAGTTCAAGGAAGAGCTGGAAGGGCTGCTGGGCGGCCGCGGCGCCGGCAAAGCAAAGAGGCAGGGCTAGCCGGCCGCCTTTGATCTTGCCCGGACGCGAGCGGGGCGAGTGTCAGACTGGCTGCGCCAGCAGGATGATCAGTTCCATCTGAGGGTTGAGGAGATCGGCCGGAGCGTAGACGGCGAAGTTGCGGGCGCGCTGCACCGACTCCCAAACCGGGCCGGCCTGTTCGATGGAGAAGTACTTGTGGCGCAGCTTGACCGGGATCGAACGGGGCGGCGTGGCCACGTAGGTCAGGCGCAATCCCGCCAGGGCGTTGCGGATGAGGGTCTCGAGCTGGGTTGCGGAGCAGGCCTTGAGCAGTTGCGGGGTGCGCTCGATCAGCTCTGCGTCGCGGATGTCGGCCGAGATGGCCAGGAAAAAGATGCAGTTTTGCCTGCCGTCCCAGAAGCAGTTCGTCGAGGTTCCTGGCCGGCGGCGGATACTCCGAGGCTGGAATGTCCAAAGGCAGCGCATCGGGGAAGATTCCGGAGGCGCGGGTTATTGCCAGCCTGCCCTCCGACAGGGCCTTGGTATCGATCTGAATCTCGCGAAAGCCCCAGGACCAGGCGTTGAGGGAGTCCAGGTAGAATCGGGCGCTGTCTTCGCCTACGCAAGAGCCGTTACGCTCGCAGCCGGTACCCTATCGGTCCGAGCCGGCAGCAACTCCATCTCCCGCCGCCAGGTCAACTCCTATTCCGCATCAAGCAGCAGCCGGGCCCCTCGAAACTGGCGGGGTTACGCGTGTGCTCAAGGCGCTTTCTTCCGCGCCGCCGCCGGCCCAGCGTCCCGAGCCTGTTGCAGTTCTGCCTTCGCAGGTGCCGGGTGAGTTTTCGCGGATTATTTCCAGTTTGGGAGCAATCAGTTCGGCCGCCGCGCAACTACAGCCACAACCGGCCGCACAGTCCCCACCGTTTCATCCTCAGATCCGGCTGCTGCGCCAATGCTTGTGGCAGGATCGATAGCTGCGCCGCGACTGCCGCAACCCCAGCCGCCCGCTGCGCCCATTCCCGCCTGGCAGGAGCCGGCATTCGTTCCTCAGCCGGCTGCAGCCGTCGCGCCCCCGCAGGTTCCGGCCGCCCCAAAACCTGCATCGGTTCCGGCACAAAAGAAGAGGGGGATGGAGCCAATGATTCCCATCCTGCTAGCCTTCATTGCCGTTTTGTTGGTTGCCGTTCTGGTTCTGCCGGTTGTGATATTCAACAAACACTAGCCCAGCAGCTTCTGCTCTTTGAGGAAGCTGTCAGTGCGCTCGAAGTTGGGGACGAGAATTGTCCCCTGCACGCGAATCTGTCCGGCGTAGCGGTTCGCTTCGTCTTCTTCGATTCTCAATTCGGTGAGCAGCGCGACCAGGTCGTCAAAGCTCTGTGCGGTGGCGGGTTGTGTCTTTAGACGCCCGGTATAGGGGAGGAACTCGACCGCATAATGAGGTTTTCTACCCTCCGAACCTGGGACGGCGGAGATGCGGAGATTTCCGATGAGTTTCGCCATGTGTTGATCCTCGAGCGCGTGTGCGCCCATGCCAGATTAGAGAGTAGTGCAGGGTGATCCGATGCTCTCAAGTGCGGTCTCCCTTAAAAAAACCGCACCCCGCAAGTCGTCTTATGCCCCTACGTGGACCAGTAACACAGTCCATAGGCGGCTGCACAGTTCGCCGCTTCCAGATGTCAATAACATACAACGAACCCACTGGCCCAGAAAACGTAAAGCGGCTTTGAATGAAGCGGAATGTGCGCGACTTGGCAACGGCCCTATGCCTCGATCAGGAAACCGCGTGCGATGAGCTTGCGCAGCACCTCCAGCGATTCGGCGCGGACCTTTTCAGCGGGCGCGTCTGTCTTGCCGGCCATCAGATCGACGGCCTCACCTGCGGTTCGCTTGCCGTCGAGCTTCACAAAGAACTCCGCGACCAGCGGCTCCATGCCTAGCTCCGCCGGTATCGCGCTCTCAAGCCGCAGATGGATCGCATCCATGTGCCATCCGTTCTCCACGGGCACATAGTTTCTGGAAAGACGGGCCTCGGTTGCAGGCCGAAGGCGCTTGCAGAGCAGCGTCTCGTCGTCGGCACAGGCTTCCAGCAGGTCGTGTGCGGCGAAGCCACGAAGGATGGCTTCGCCAAGGTCGCCGCTGTCCGCCCCCGGCATCTCATCGACGCGCAAGCGGCTCCTGCCGCTTCTCCGCCGCATTACGATGAACCCATTGTGAATTGCGGCGAGCTTGCGCTGCCGGTAATACTGCATGAACTCGCTAAATCTCTCTGCATCTTGCGACTTGTCGGGCACAGTCTGGAGAATGTATGTCTCCGCGTAGAGATCGGGTACCTGGTTGCCGGCGTGGAGGAGCCACATGTCGCACCCGGTTCCTTCCATCCATTCGGCGATGCGCTCTTGCCAGGGCTGGCCTTCGATTTCAGCCCACTCGCAGAGCATCTCAAAATAGCCGCCCTCGTTCAAATGCGCAGGCGCTTCTTTGACGAGCCGGCGGCAAAGGCCATCGAGTTCGAGGGGATTCTGGCAAAAGAGAAAGTCGCTTCGTGGGGTGATGAAGAAGGGCGGATTGGCAAGAATCAGGTCGAAGGTACGGCCGCTGACAGGTTCAAAACAGTCGCCCAACACCGTCTCCATGTTGGCGACTCCGTTGAGAGTTGCGTTGAACCGGGCGAACTCAATGGCCCTGGGGTTGAGGTCGGAGGCGACCACCGTATCGCTATTCAACGCAGCCAGCAGACCGATAACCCCGCTACCCGTGCCCAGATCGAGCGTCGCCGCGGAGTGGTTGCGGATGGCATGACGCCACAGTGTGTGGGTGGTGGGGTTGGGCCACAAAACCAGGTCGCGCCGGGCCTTTTCGAAGGCCGAATAGTGGTCCGAAGCGATCAGGAACCTCGCCAGTGGCCAGAATGCGACCTGGGGGACGATCGCGGGGCCTGCCGCTTTCACCAGGCCGGACTCCAAGAGGATCGTCAGTACATCCTCTGGAATCACTTCGGCAACGCCTTCCCGAGGTTGCTCCAGCCCAAGCCAGAAGAGCCGAATCAGGATATTGCCGGGCGATGGCTCCGAGGTCCGCTCCAGCTGGCGCGGCAGCTTGCGCGTTTCTGCCGAAACAAACTCCGCCAAGGAGACGCGGCTGGCCAGGCCGGTCTCGGTGTAGCCGGCTTCTTCAAAGTAGCTGCGCAGGCGGGCGGCGGCGTCTTTAGCGATCGGTCGAGGCATGAGTTTGTTCTCTTTCTGGCTGCGGGCAATCCTTCGTGCGTCACGGGCGCGGTTCGCGTTTTACGGGTCTAAATCTTTTTGGTTGACCGGCGCGACAACCCTATGCTATCAACATAATCGAACATTTGTAATCAGTTGTCGTAGCGCGCACGGGTTTGGTTCTGCGCGTGGCGAAATCGAATTGACCTGCTCCGGCGCATGGGTTTCCCCGTCCCCCGCCCCAACGCCGCCAGCAGGAATGGGCTACGCAGGAAGCGTTGAGGGAGCGATGTTCGCTTCCCCGACAGGCTCAATCGAAACGAAACCAGAAGGGAATTCTATGGCCAAGCTCAGTGCTCAACACAAGTTGGACCGTGTACGCCCGCCGCGGGTGCAAATCACCTACGATGTAGAAATCGGCGGGGCAATCCAATTGAAGGAACTGCCGTTCGTCGTCGGCGTTCTCGGCGATTTCACCGGCAATCCTGCCGAACCGTTGCCCAAGCTCAAGGACCGCAAATTCGTCGAGGTCAGTCCCGAGAACTTCGACTCGGTCCTTGAAGGTATGAAACCCCGGCTGACTCTGGAAGTCGAAAACAAGCTCAGCGACGATCCCGACGCCGGCAAGATGCGGGTGGAGCTGAAGTTCAAAGGGCTCGACGATTTTGAACCGGCTGCTGTGGCCAAGCAGGTGAAGCCGCTGAAGCAATTGATGGACCTGCGCACCCGGCTCGCGGACCTGCGCGGCTCGCTGCAGGGCAATGACAAACTTGAAGAACTCTTGCTGGAAGCGGTCGGCAATACTGAAAAGCTCGACAAGCTGAAGGGCGAGATCAAGACGGGAGGCGAAAATGCCTGAACAATCGGTATCGCAGCAGGCGGCGGCAGTGGTCGAGCAGAGTGAGCAGAGCCTGCTCGATCAGATCGTCGAGCAGGGCCGCTTCGGCAAGGAAGCCGAGGCACGGGAGCGGGGGCGCGACCTGGTCAAGGAGTTCGTGGCCCAGGTTCTCGACGGCTCGATGATGGTCGCCAAGAATGCGGAGATGATGATCAACGCGCGCATCGCGCAGATCGATCATCTGCTCTCGCTGCAGCTGAACGAAATCCTCCACCACCCCCAGTTCCAGAAGCTTGAGGGCACTTGGCGCGGCCTGAAATATCTGATGGACAACTGCGAGTCCGGCGCTTCGATCAAGGTGCGCGTGCTCAACGTGAACAAGAAGGAACTGCTGCGCGACATCGAACGGGCGCCCGAGTTCGACCAGAGCGCGCTCTTCAAGAAAGTCTACGAAGAAGAGTAAGGTATCTTCGGCGTCGCTCCGTTCGGAGCTCTGGTCGGCGATTACGAGTTTGGGAAACATCCTGAGGACATGGCGCTGCTGGAAGGCGTCTCGCACGTTGCCGCCCAGGCGCACGCACCCTTCGTGGCTGCGGCATCGCCCGAGCTGCTTAACCTGGATAGCTTCACGACTCTGGATGCGCCGCGCGACCTGGGCAGGATCTTCGAATCCACCGAGTTCGCCAAGTGGAAGAGCTTCCGGCAGAGCGAGGACTCACGCTATGTCGCCCTGGCGCTTCCGCACGTGTTAGGCCGCGTGCCCTATGGCAAGGACACCAAGCCGATCGATGAATTCCACTACGAGGAAGGCGTGGACGGCTCCGACCACTCGAAGTACCTGTGGATGAACGCCGCTTTCGCGGTGGCCGCCCGGATGACTGAATCGTTCTCGCTCTACGGCATGTGCGTGGCCATGCGCGGCGTCGAGGGCGGCGGCCTGGTCGAGGGCCTGCCCACCCACATTTTCAAAACCGACGACGGCGATATTGCCGCCAAGTGTCCCACGGAGATCCCTATCACCGACCGGCGTGAAAAGGAACTGGCCGATTTGGGTTTCCTGCCGCTGGTGCATTGCAAGGGAACCGACTACGCGGCCTTCTTCAGCGTGCAAAGCTGCCAGAAGCCGAAACTCTACGATTCGGATTCGGCCAACGCCAACGCGCGCCTCTCCACGCAATTGCCTTACATCATGGCGATGTCGCGCTTCGCGCATTACCTGAAGTCCATGATGCGCGACAAGATCGGCAGCTTCATGTCCCGCGGCGAGGCCGAGGAATTCCTCAACCGCTGGATCAAGCAGTACGTGACAGAGAACGATAACGCTTCACCTGAGATCAAAGCAAAGAGGCCGTTGCGCGAGGCGCGCATCGAGGTTACGGAGGTCGCGGGCAAGCCCGGCGTTTATCGCGCCGTGGCCTTTATGCGACCTCACTTCCAGCTCGACGAACTTACGGTTTCGCTGCGGCTCGTCGCCGATTTGCCGGCGCCGGCCAAGTAGCGATTCGCCATCGGGAGGATCGGGCGGCTCCGGCGAGCCGCCCGCAGGATCAAACCCATTCACCGGAACGAAAGGAGATCGAACATGGCATTGATGGCGTATATGTATCCCAAGGGCCAGAAATCAGGAGCAATAAATGGATCGGTCACTCAAAAAGGGCGGGAGAACAGCATTCAAGTTATGGCGTACTCCCACGAGATTGTTTCGCCCCGGGATCCCCAGAGCGGCCTGCCGACTGGGCAGCGCCTACACAAACCGCTCGTAGTCACCAAAGAGGTGGACAAGAGTTCGCCGCTTCTCTACAACGTGCTCTGCACCAACGAAAACCTGACTGAGGTGACAATTAAGTTCTGGGCGCCTGTGATCAAAGCAGCATCGGGCGTGGGCGTAGGCTCAGAAAAGCAAAACTACACCATCAAACTGACCAACGCCAATATCGCGGGCGTTGAGCTTTTGACGCAGGAGTTTTCGCATTCTGAAAACGTAACAGCAGCGAAAGAAATTGAGAAGATATCGTTCACTTACCAGCAGATTCAGTGGACTTGGACGGACGGCGGTATCACGGCCCAGGATGATTGGGAAGCCCGCGTTTAAGAGGTGGATAGAACCGTGCCTGCAGATGTGAAAGAACTGCTGCAACAGGGCAAGGTTCAAGAGACAATTCAGACGCTGACGCAGTATCTGCGGGAGCATCCCGCGGATACCGCGCGGCGGACTTTTCTGTTTGAGTTGCTCTGCTTTGCCGGTGAATACGCACGCGCCGAGAAGCAACTGGCCGTGCTCGCTTCCGGGTCTCCCGAGAAGGAGACGGGGAGTGTTGTCTATTACGCGGCGCTTCATGCCGAAAAGGATCGTCACGCGCTCTTCGAGAAGAAGAACTTTCCTGAAAGCTCTAAAGCTTCGGGGCCGGGCGAGTTGAATGGCAAGCCCTTCCAGGACCTGCGCGATGCCGACCCCGCGATCGGCGCGCGGCTTGAGGTCTTTGCCGCTGGGGCTTATCTCTGGCTGCCATTCGTTCATATTGATTCGGTGGAGATGGAAGCTCCGAAACGCCTGCGCGATACGCTCTGGGCGCCGGCGATGGTTCGTGCCGCGGCATCGTTCCAGGAGAAAGACCTTGGCGAGGTGCTGCTGCCGGCCGTGTATCCCTTCTCGTGGCAATTTGAAGACGCCGAGGAACTCTGGCTGGGCCGCTCCACTGAGGTCTTTCGCGACGAGAACGGGCGCGAAGTCTGGGCTGGCCAAAAAACCCTGCTCGTCGATGGGGAGGAGTTTCCATTTCTCGAGGTGCGCAGCCTGCGCTTCTCCCACCCGGTGGCGGCCCCGGAACGAGCACTCTGAACGACCGATCGGGGAGCCTCAACGTGCCACTTCGCGACGATCTGCTCAATCCTATTGCCGGAGAAAACCCTTCCGGCATTGACCTGCGCTACGAGAACAAGCTACTGGTCTTCGACAAGATCAAGGAAGCCCGCCGTCAGGACGACAACCTCGATCAGGGCGCCTGGCAAACCGAACGCAAGACGGCCGACTATCCGGCCATCGCCAAGCTGGCTCAGGAGATACTGGCCAAGACCTCCAAGGATCTGCAACTGGCCGCCTACCTGACGGAAGCCTTGCTGAATACCGCTTCCTTCACCGGATTGCATGAAGGGCTGGATTTGACGCTGGCGCTCGCCGAGGGCTTCTGGGAGACGATCTATCCGCCCATCGAGGACGATGACCGCGAACTGAGAGCCGGGCCGCTGGCCTGGCTGGGCACATCCTTGGCGCTATCCATCCGCACAGCGCCGATCTGCCGCGAGGGCTACTCGACACTTTCCTACGCCGAGTCGCGGCGCATGGCCTACGAAGATCAGATCAAGAGCGACAAGGAGCGGGAGACTCGCGAGAAGATGCTGGCCGAGGGCAAGCTGGCGCCCGAGGTCTTCGACAAGGCCTTCATCGAGACACCCAAGGCCTTCTATGTCACTGCCGAAAAAGAGCTGGATGCATCGCTTGAGACTGTGGGCAAACTGGATAGTTTTTGCGACGAGCGCCTCGGCAACGATGCTCCGAGCTTCCAGGTGCTGAAGGGTGCGCTGACCGAAACGCGGCAGGCGATTCACTCGCTTCTGGTGAAGAAGCGGGAGACCGAACCCGATCCGGTGGACGCGTCGCCTGCGGCCGCGGACGCCGAGGGGGTTTCCGGTGAAGGCGCAGTGGCTGCCACATCGGTTGGAGGAATGGGTGGAGGTACTTCATTTTTTGCTATTGCTCTGGCAGCGGAGCCCCCGGAGCGCCGCCAGATTGTAGCTTCCATTGTTGGGGCGGCACAACAACTGCGCCGGCTCGATCCGGTTAGTCCAACCCCCTATCTCTTGTTGCGAGGGCTTCGCTGGGGCGAGCTGCGGACCGCGGCGCGCAAACCGGAAGGTCTGGCCGCCAGTACGGCCCTGGAAGCTCCGTCTACGGAATTGCGTCAACAGATCAAGCTGCTGGCACTGGCCGGACGCTGGCCGGATCTGCTGGAGGCAGGCGAGATGGCTCTCGCCGTTCCTGGGGCGCGCGCCTGGCTCGATTTACAGCGGCTCGAGGTGGCGGCCTGTAACGCTCTGGGAGAGGAGTACAGCGGCATCGCCACGGCAATTCAATCCGAGTTGCGCGCCCTGTTAAACGATCTTCCCGAATTGCTCGA
Organism: Occallatibacter sp.; assembly: GCA_050014455.1. Taxonomy (GTDB): domain Bacteria; phylum Acidobacteriota; class Terriglobia; order Terriglobales; family Acidobacteriaceae; genus Telmatobacter. Next base: position 1,255 of record JBEKDH010000080.1, on the reverse strand, counting down.
CGCGGCTCTGCTGGACGAATCCCCGGCGGCCAATCCCGAGACCAGGGCTTGGATTCAGGGCCTGGGCGAGACGGCTCCTTTGGCCGAGTCCAGTGGCGAGGATGAATCCGGCGAGACGGCGGCTCCGGCGACAGAGGAGGCGGCGCCGGGCTGGCTTGCCGCCGCCATTGACGCCTTTGCCTTGGCCAAGCAGGCGCGGGCCAAGGGGCAGGAGGAGAAGGCATTCGCCATCATGCGCGCCGAGATCGCGCGCCAGAGCTCCGGCCGGGGACGTTTCCGCCGCACCATGCAACTGGCCGAGTTGGCTATCGACGCCGGCAAGGACACCCTTGCGCAGCCGCTCCTCGAAGACCTGGCTCAAGCGATCGAGGATCACAAACTTGACGCGTGGGAAGAGCCGCAGGTCATCGCGGCGGACCTTAGCAAGCTGATGCGGTTCAGCCAGCGCATCAAGGACGATTCCTCCGAGATGCAGCGGCTTTATGGAAAGATTTGCCGTCTCGACCCAGTGCGGGCGCTGGGGGTGGAACAATAACCTATGGCCAGGTTGACGGGAGAGTCGACAATTACGCTCTCGGTGCTGGATCGGCTGATCGACAGAGAGCCGGAACTTAGCCAGGAGCCCGGGTTGAGCCGCTCGCAGTCGATTCGCATTCTGCGCGCCGCTGTGCGCCGCGATCTTGAATCGCTGCTCAACACGCGTCGCATTGCCGTGCTCCCCGGCGAAGGCTTCGATGAGCTGAATCGTTCGGTCTACCTCTTCGGTCTGCCCGATCTTTCCACCCTCAACATGAGCGGCGGCGGGGACCGCAATCGCCTGCTCAAGGGCCTCAGCGAGGCCATCAGCCTCTTTGAGCCGCGTCTGACGCAGGTAATGGTTTCGATGGTTGAGAACCCTGAGACGGTGAAGACCGATGTCCGTTTGCGCATTGAAGCTCTGTTACGGATGGATCCTGTCCCGGAGCCGGTATTTTTCGATTCGGTTCTGGAACTGCAAAGCGGCGCCTGCCGCCTGACCGGAGGCGACGATGCGCGATGAGATGCTTCTCTACTACGAACGCGAACTGGATTTCCTGCGCAAGTCAGGCGCCCAGTTTGCCGAGAAGTATCCTAAGATCGCCTCGCGCCTCGTTCTGGAACCGTCCAAATGCGAAGACCCGCACGTCGAGCGTTTGATTGAAGCCTTCGCGCTGCTGGCGGCGCGCATTCACATCAAGCTCGATGACGAGTTTCCGGAGATTACCGAAGGACTGCT
>JBEKDH010000079.1:0-18297 GCA_050014455.1 Occallatibacter sp. | reverse complement strand
CTGAATCCAACAGCCTCTACCGCGAACGGCAACGCGACAGCAAGAGAAAGAAATACTCCCAATCCTGGACAGCCTGCGCGCACACCACTCGAAACAGGCGCGCGAATGGCTCCATTCAAATGCAAACAAGATCGAAGTCTTCTATCTGCCCAGTTATTCGCCGGAGTTGAGCCGGGACGAGTTATTCAACACCGGCCTCAAGCGCCAAGTGGCAAGCGCCGCGCCGAGACGCAATAAGACTGCCCTGCGCGGAACCGCCGTTGGCGTCTTGCTTAGCATTCAGAAACAGCCGAAAGGTGTAGAGAGCTACTTCAATCGAGAGGACGTCTGCCACGTTGCAGCCTAGCAATACTCTAGGGCCGGATCGACAATGAATTCAAAAATTTGCAGCCGGCGGTGAGACCTGTCAACGATCTTCAGACTCACTCCATTGGCTGTTAGTCCTGCATCGTTTTCCCTCCGGAGACTCAAGGAAATCACTCCTCACCCAGCAAGGCAGGCCGCCACCTCGCCGGCGAATCTATTCCGGGCCAAGCCGGCGTTGCTATAATCGTCACCATCTATGTTATTTCCGCGACGGCGCTTTCTCGGCTCATCCCTGTTCGTGCTTGGCGGCACGCTGACTGACGCTCTTGCCACTCCACTTTGGAAATTGAAGGATTCTCTCTTGGTGGAATCCGCTTCCGCAGGCTCTGCGGCGCCTCAGGTCCAATTTGTGGATGTAGCTCAGCAGGCCGGGCTGACGATACCCAACGTGTGGGGCGGCATCGACCGCAAGCGCATCATCGTTGAAACCAAGGGAAGCGGGGTCGCCTTCTTCGACTATGACAACGACGGATGGATGGACATCTATCTTACCAATGGAAACCGGCTCGATGCGCATTGGCCGCCGGGAAAGGAGCCTACAACCCATCTGTACAAGAACAACCGCGACGGAACCTTTACCGACGTGACGGAGAGGTCGGGCTTGGGGCGCACCGGCTGGCAGACCGGGGTCTGCGTGGGCGATTACGACAACGACGGATGGGACGACCTGTTCTGCTGCTTCTGGGGCCATAACATCCTCTTTCATAACAACGGAGATGGAACCTTCACCGATGTTACCCATAAGGCGGGACTTTACCGCGAGCAGGGCCGCTGGGGCACCGGCTGCACTTTTCTCGATTACGACCGGGACGGCCACCTGGATCTTTTCGTGTGCAATTACATCGTTCTCGACCCCGCCAAGATTCCGTCAGCCAAAGACATGAGTTACTGCCAGTGGAAGGGAGTTCCCATCATGTGCGGCCCGCGCGGGCTCCCGGCCGACACAAACGCCCTGTATCACAATAACGGGGACGGCACCTTCACCGACGTTTCGCAAAGAGCCGGCATTCTGAAGCCGGGCCCGCGTTACTCGATTTCCGCCGTCTCTTACGATTTCGACAACGACGGCTGGCCGGATATCTATGTTGCGGTGGACTCCATGCCCAGCATTCTATTTCAGAACAATCATGACGGTACCTTCACCGATGTGGCCGTGATGTCTGGATGCGCATACAGCGACGACGGACACGAGCAGGCCGGCATGGGCGTGGCAGTGGCCGACTACGATTGCGACGGCTGGTTCGATATCTTCAAAACCAACTTCGTGGACGACACAGTCAACCTGTACCACAACAACGGCGACGGAACCTTCAGCGACGTCTCGTTTACCTCCGGCGTGGGGATCAACAACCGCTATGTTGCGTGGGGCTGCGGCTTCATCGACTACGACAACGACGGCTGGCCGGATATTGTTCAGATCAACGGGCATGTATACCCGGAAGTCGACTCTTATAACTTCGGAGAAAGCTTCAAGAATCCGCGGCTGGTTTACAGGAATCTCGGCAATGGCCGCTTCAAGGACGTTTCAGCGGAGATGGGGCCCGGCATAAGCGAGCGCTTCTCCAGCCGGGGCGCGGCTTTCGGAGACTATAACAACGACGGCAATATGGATGTACTGGTGCTGAATCTGAACGATCTGCCATCGCTTTTGCGCAACGAAGGGGGCGACAAGCAGAACTGGATCAAGCTCAAACTGGTGGGAACCAAATGCAATCGCACCGCCATCGGGGCCCGGGCGCGAGTGATAACCGGCAAGCATGTTCAGATGAATGAAGTGCATGGCGGGGAAAGCGTGATGTCGCAAAGCGATCTGCGCCTCCACTTCGGCCTTGGCAAGGCAGAAACAGTGGATGCAATCGAAGTAAAGTGGCCGACCACGCAGAAGGTGGAACGATTCCTTGATGTCAAGGCGAACCAGATACTGACCATTCGCGAAGGCGACGGGATCGTCTCCACGTTCAAGCCGCACCCGAGGTAACACAGCTTGCAAGAATGCCTGAGGTTGTCGCTCTTGAATTATTGGGCCGGCGGATAACCGGGCTTCCCTGGCGCCACCACCAGGAACTGCTTGACCTCGCGCCGCCGGCGCTCGACTTCCTCCGCCTGGCGCTTTTTGATCTCGTCGTGCAACTGAAATTCCACTTTGGCCTTTTCCGGCAGGCCTATTCGGTCATAAGCCACGCCCAGCCGGTAATGGGCCTCGTCTAACTCAGGGTTCGCTTCGACCGCCTTGGCGTAAAAGCCGATCGCGTTGTCGAAATTGCGCCGGGAAAAAGACAGAATGCCAAGCTGCAGATAGGCTTCGGCGCATTTGGGATCGATGGCCACAGCCTTTGTCAGCAAGTCTTCCGCCTGCGCCATGATCTGCTCATCCGGCGACTGCTCCTGGCGTTTCAGGAGGGCCATGGCGTAAAGGTAATTGGCCAGCGAGTTAGTGGGCTGCAACTTAGCAAACCGCGCCAGCCTCTGCTCAATGCAAGACAGCGGATTGGGCGCTGCCATCTCGATCTTGCCCATGAATACATAGGGTTCGGTCTCGGCGGGATTCAGGTCGGAAGCATCGCAAAGGCGGAGGGCTGCTTCATCGTAGCGGGCGCCGCCAAAGAGGGCCGTGCCCAGCGCGGTCAGCATTCTGGCCGACTTGGGAAATGCCTCCGCACCCTTTTGAAAGACCTCCTGCGCTTGCCAGACGGCCCGGTGCAGCAGTAACTCTGAACCCCACTCGAAGTAGTTCTGCTCGCTTGGATCGAGGCGTGCCGCCTGCTCGAACTCGCGGACGGCGGCCAAAGGATCGCCGCGCTTTTCATCCTGCTCTCCGGCCATTCGATGCTCGTCAGCTGCCGCGCGCGAACTAACTCCTGACGTATGCCCTTTACTGCCGCCTGAGGCGCTGTGACTCGCATCCTCCGGCTTGAGGGTGAGAGTTTCGCGCGCCAGGTATTCGCTGGTTCGCAAGGTGGAGTCCGATCCGTGCCCGCCAATTGCAGTCCAATCGGTAACTCCGGCAACGGTAAAAGTCGGCTTATCGGCGAACTCCATGGCCTGGGAAAAACCGGCGCTGGAATCGGCCGATGCGGTCCCTGATTCTTCGAGGACCAGATCGACCTGTTCTTGCTCCCCCTCGGACGATGTAACCACAGTAACCACACGGCTGCGCAATCCCGGCTCTTCCGCAACAAGAACATAACTCCCCGTGCACAGGGCCGAAAACGAAAAGACACCGGCCGCATTCGTTTTGGTCTCGACGGCGGTCGAAGCACCTTTCTGTTGAAGCCGCACAGTGGCGTCGCCGGCCAACTTGCCCGCCGCGCTGTGGACCGTGCCCTGTATCACAACCCCGTCCGAGCGCTGCGGAGCAGCCTGCTGCGCAACCGCCGGCATCCATACGCTCAAGAGCGCCGCGGCAACTGGGAGAAGTCCCCGAAGACACCGTCCGTCCCCTATTGCGGAGCAAGGCCGCGACCGGCATGGGCCATTGGCGATGAAACTCGACTCTGCCGCTTCGAAACTCTTATCGGTATGCTTCTTCATCCTTCACCTGTAACTGCGCTTTCGCCTGCAAAGCCGCCGGCTTCCCCTGAATAACTATCTCATTGTACAACCGCGGCGATTCGACCGGGGCATAACAGCACGGCTGCGCACAAGGCTGGCGTGAGTTATGGCCTGGGAGTTGCCGCCGCCGCGACTGGCCGCGCGCTATCGGACTGAGCCGGCTCATCGACCGTCAGTTGCCGGTCGCCCTTCACGTTGATCAGCACTTGCTGGATTCCGCTTGGCCAGCGGATCTCGATGCGCTGAACAACCTGCTCCGCGCCCAGGCCAAAGTGAAGCCGCGGATCGCTTGACGAAAGGTAACCGCTCGCGGTGGTCACTGTTCCCCACTGATCGCCCAGCGCTGTCGATATCTTCACCTGCGCCCCAATCCCGTCGCGATTGCTCTTGTGACCGATGAGGCGCAGCGTAATCCAGTGGTTCTTTGTCTCGGTCATATTGAGCAAGACGTGTGCCGGTCCTCCATTTGTCGAGACCACCGCATCGATGCGCCCGTCGTTGTTCAAATCGCCAATGGCCATGCCCCGGCCCACCCAGGCGTCGTGAAATATCTCCGTGGAGATGCCCGATACATCCACAAACTTCTTGCCGGTGTTGCGCAGTAGCATCATCGGCTCCTTGTAATGCAGCTGCGGTGAGATGGTCTCGATCGTATCCAGGTCGTGCCCTTGCGCAATCAGCAGATCTTTCCAGCCGTCGTTGTCGTAATCGAGGAAGCGCAGGCTCCAGCCGGAGTGGAGCATGGTGATTGCGCCCAGTCCCGAGGAGAAAGTCGTGTCGTTGAATGTGCCGTCTCCGGCATTTTGATAGAGCGCATAGCGCTGGTTGGCCAAGTCGGTAATCACAAGGTCGGGCCAGCCGTCGTTGTTATAGTCGGCAAAGTCCACGCCCATGCCGGCAAAGGTCTTTCCCTCCGCATTCACCGCGACTCCGCTCTCCAGCCCTACCTCTTCAAAGGTTCCATCCTTTTTCTGGTGGAAGAGAAACTCCTGCATGGAGTCGTTGGCGACGACCAGATCGATGCGCCCATCCAGATCGTAGTCCGCGATGGCTATCCCCAGCGCCTTGGCGGGCTTGTCGAGACCCAGTTTGTGCGAGACCTCGGTAAAGTGACCGTTTCCGTCATTGTGGTACACGAGCATGGAGATAGGCTGAAAGACATCCGGATGGCAATAGAGCCGGTAACCTTCGCGATGCTCGCCGCACCATTGATCGTTCCAGTCCCATTCCACGTAACGGGCCACGACCAGGTCGAGCAGGCCGTCGTTGTCCAGATCGACCCAAGCGGCGGAACTCGACCAGCCGCCGCCGACGACGCCAGCCTTCTCTGTTACGTCGGTAAATGTGCAGTTCCCGTTGTTGTGATACAGATGGTTCCCGCCGTACCCGGTAACATACAGGTCTTCGTAGCCATCGTTGTCGTAGTCGCCGACGGCCACGCCCATGCCGTAGCCCACGCCTTGCAATCCCGCCTTCTCGGTAATGTCCTCGAAGGTTCCATCCGGCTTCTGGTGGTACAGGCGATTCCAGTATTCGGGGCCTGTCTTCTGCGGAATGAATCCTTTGGGCGTGGGGTCGGGGAAGGGCGCGCCATTCACAAAGAAGATATCCAGGCGGCCATCGTTGTCGCAATCGAAGAGCGCAACGCCCGAACCCATGGTCTCAATGAGATACTTTCGCGATGTGTGCGGAGCCTGGTGAAGAAACTTGATCCCCGACTTCTCTGTAATATCGACAAAGCGCCCCGGCACGAGCACATTGGCATCCGCAGCCTGTGCACTGGAAGATGCGCCGGCGGCGGTTTGAGCTTGGGCTGGGACAATCGCAACCCCATACGCCAGCATGACCGCCAGCCATACCTTCCCTTGTCGTCCTCTAACTTCGCGGGCAAGCACTAATTCAGCTTCTCCATCTTCCAAAGAGTTATAACTCCGCAACCTTGCACTCAACTCATTCCCATGCGGGAAGACACGGCCAAGGTCCAGCATGTTAGGTAATCCAGGCGCGCAGCGCGTCGCCCAGCCGGTCGACAGGGACGGGCTCCGCCTCCTTCCAAAGTGCAAACTCCGGCGGCGCAATCACATAGGCCTGGGAGAGGCTCTCGGCCACGCAGACGCATACGGTCGAGCGCTGGTACTCCGGGTAACGATAGGCGGCCAGCCAAACGTAAAGCGCCAGCATCTGCGCATCCACTGCGCTGCCCGGCAAGTCGTCTACGGCCGGCAGCGGGTTCACCTGGTCAGGGTTGTCGAAGACGGCCACTCCGGTAAACGGTTTGGGCCTCTGGCGCACTCCGAACTGCGCGGCAAGGAAGGACGGCCGGGCGCGGCGAAACGCCTCCGAGGCTCCCCACTCCACAAAAGAGTTGCCGAAGATGACCGCGCCGTTGCCAGTCAGATACAGCGAGCGAAGAAACTCCCGGACGGCCGGGTCGGCGGCCACTTCAGCTGGGCACCACGAAGTAACATCGACATGGCGCAGGCGGTCGAAGACCGCGTCCGCATCGGCCAGATCCTTGCGCATGGTGTTCATCTCGTGGGAGAAGCTCTGCCGGTACAAATTAAGCCTGCCATAACTCAGCAAGATGGCTCTTGCCTCGCTGGGATCGGCAGCCTCGCGCCCCAGAACGGCATCGACCAAAGCTCTTCCCGCATCCACCACCCAGATATCGGCATACGAGGTTTCCGAACGGCTCCGCGCCGCATCCAATAGCCCCGTCGAACGCACCCCTGCCGCGCTGGGGATGCCGGCGAGAAGGAGTTCCAAAGCGCCGTGGCTTTCGCCGGACGGGGCGAGATCGAGTTTGACAGGCCGCCCTATTCCCAGCCACCTTCGCCAAACGCTCGCCGCATCCAAGGGAAGAGGCTGCGGTACGTCAAGCAGGACCAATCGATTGCGCGGCTTGATCGCGTCGCCGCTGGCTCCCAGCGCATATTGGTCCGCCGCGTCGAAGACCGCCTGCACCGCCCAGCGCCATTCCTGAAAATACGGCGAACGGGCTAGCTGCGAGGAGTTCAGAATCGTTTGTTCGGTGGTCGAGAACTCCCAGTTGCGAACCCCCATCTTGTCTTCCAGCTCGGCCACATCCCGAAACAGGCCGGCAGACTGCTCCGGGCTCAGGCTGGCCACATAGAGCAGAAGCCGCTCGACAGATTGCCGTTCGTTGGGAAAGAGATAACTCCACTGGTTGAGCTGCTGGTTGACGAAGGGAAGAAAGGTAAGCGGCAGGCGCTTGAGCAGCCCCTTGCTCATAGCGTCCTGAATTTCTTCCGGCAACTTATCTTCTGCCCGCATGATTCTTTCACGCTCCTGTTACCGGCGCCCGCGGCCCGCTAACCGTGAAACTCCTTCAGCTTTGCTCCTTGCGAATCCATCTGCGGGCAGCCGAGCAGGCCCGCGAGAGTAGGACAAAGATCGACGTGGCGAATGGGGCGTTCGATAACTTGCGGCTTGTCGACGGCCGCCCCCAGAGTCATCATCCAGGTGTCGCGCGTGGAATCCGTGTTAGCTCGATGATTGAAGAATCCATTCGTGGTTGAGCCGTCCGGATCGCGCCCGAACTCGGGGAGAATCACCATGGTCGTCTTCCCTTTGTAGTCGGGGTTCGTTTCCACCTCCTGCCACAGCTGGTAGGCAAGGCGGTCCGCCGTCCGCAAGCCCGACACATGCAGCGCATAAGAACCGAAGTGCGCCGCTTCCACGTCGGAGAAGACCACCACCAGCACGCGCGGCGAGAACTTGCGCATGACCTCGCGGCTCATGTGAAAAGTAAGTTCGTCGCCGGAGGTGGGCCCGCCGCTGCGCACGAAATTGGCGATTGCGGTCTCGATGCTGCTGCGCACGCGGGGATCGAGCCGGTCCGAAGCATCGAAGACATTCCAGCCCAATCCTTCGTAGTTACTCCCTTCCATCGCGCTTTCCAGTTCGGCCTCGACCTTGCTTCGATCCGCCATGTTAGCCGTTCGTCCCTCGCGCAGAGCGCCGACGACAGCTTGAAGCATCAGTTGCTTGGGAAACACCACGTTGGCGCCAAACGCCGGCCCATAATTCGAATCCGAGCTTGCGCCGATCAGGCTGGTGAGCGCTTTGTTGCTGGCCACCACCCAAGTGTCGCTGCGATCGACGCCGAGCCCCTTGCGAAACTGCTCAAAGAGCGTGGGAGTCGTGGGAGCGAGCTTGCCCCAATCGTCCACGCGCTGCCAGTTTCCGGTTAGGATGCTCGAAATCGCATTGAAGTGCGCGGTCACGCCTTCGTTGCGCGCGTGCTGGTAAAAAAGCGACTTGGGGAGCAGGTCCGCGGAGAGGTGCGGGATGTTCACCAGGCCGTCGGGCGAAAAGGTCTCGTCGCGGCGCACGCCGCCAACCACGACTACCACCACCTTGTGGCCTGAACCCGGCCCAGTTTGCCGGCTATCTTCGGCGCGCGCCTGGGGAAGCATGAGACCGGCTACGAGCAATCCCGCCGCGCGCAGGAAAGTTCGCCTGGAGTCATTTACCATGGAGGAAGGATCGGCGACTAACTCGAAACCCATCTCGGCAGCCGGGCAAAGTCCGTTCTCCATAAGCAAACCTCGTGAGGAAGAATTTCCTGGAAGTCCAGCCTCGTTCCCGGTCGCCGCATCATGGCTGGGTCGATTATATTCGCGGCGCCGGAGCTTATCAATGCGGTCGCGGCAGGACGCGTTCCACACTTCCTCCGCGCAGGTATCACGGCTTGGTGGAAGCTGCGCCCTTGGACGAATAGATGAATTGCTGCACATCCGCCCTTGCCTTGTCCTCTTCGGCCATATGCTGCGCCCGAAGCTTCTGATAGATCGCGAACTCCTTCTGCGCCTCGTCTCTTTGCCCGGCGTGAATGTAATCCGTTCCCAGGCGGTAATGAGCATCGGGAAGATTCGGATTCAGTTCCAGCGCGCGCAAGTATTCTGGAATGGACTTGGCATATTCATGCTGGTCGGCGTAGAGGTTGCCCAGCTGCATGTGGGCTTCAGGGAGTTTTCCATCCAGTGCTATCGACCTTTTCAGCAGAGTCTCCACCGCTTGAAGGTCCACGCTCGAGTCTTCGGCCCGCTTTCCTTTCCACAGGCTCATCGCGAAGTAATACTGAGCCAGCGCATTGTCTGGCTGCATTTCCGCATAACGCTTGAATCTCTGGATTACCTCTTCCGCCTGGGTTGGAGAATTGTCGTAAGCCCTGGAAAGGAAGAGGTAGCAGCGAGGGTCGGAAGGACTCAAATCGGCCGCGGCGAGCAAGGCTTTTATCGCCTCGTCGTACTTGCCACGCGCGTAGAGAGCCATTCCCAGCCCGATCGCAAGCCGGGGTGAATCCGGGTAGCGGCGCGTAGCTTCGGTGAACACATCGATAGCTGGTTCGTAAGTTCGATGCAGCAGCAGTTCCGTTCCCCAATCGAAGAGATTGCCGTCGCTCGGGTCTAGGTGAGCGGCAATCTGAAACTCCTTCACCGCCGCCACGTACTTTCCATCTTTCTCTTCGATCTGGCCCAACAGGTTGTGCAGCTCCCCAGTGTTCTTCGTTCGCAGCAAGGTTTGGACAACCAGCCTCGCCTCGCCGAGCCGCCCGGTTAAGAGATCGGCCATCGCCAGATCGTAGCCGTTGTCGTAGGAGGAAGGCTTGATGCGCTGCGCCTGTTCCAGAAGAGGACGGCCATCAGCAATCCTTCCAGACTGAATGTAGAACTCACCGAGGTTGTGGTTGGCGTCGTAATTGCGCGGTTCCAGTTCGAGCGCCTTGCGAAACTCCTGTCCGGCCAATTCGACGTTGCCGGCATGGATGAGGCTCGCGGCCAGATTCTCTCTCGCCGCCGCCGACTTAGGCTTTAGTTGGACTGCGTCTTCCAGGTGTTCTATGGCCTTGGCATCCTGCGACAGGCCGGCGTAGACCAGTCCCAGGAGTTCATGGGCCTCGAAGCTGTCTGGCGCTTGCGGCAAGAGATCCTCGAGTTGGACAGCCGCCTCCGCGAAGCGTCCCGCGTTGTATTGCGCCACCGCCGCCTGAAACTGGCGGTCCAGCTTTTGCTTCCCGGTGTCTTGAGCTGCCGAAAGCGCCGGACTAGCGGTACAAGCTGAACAAGCAAGAAAAGCGCTAGCCAGCAAAGCACAATGAATCGCCAACCGAAAGCCAGGCCTATTGCTCACTCTCAAACTCCCCTATCGCCGCGTGAGCAACCGCTACGCAGAAAAGAAAAGCCCCGGAAAGGCGCCCGCTGGCGTGCCTTTCCGGGGCCATTTCATTTTAACTCAGTAGTACAGCTTCAGAGCAAACTGAATCTCTCTCGGATCGTTCGGATTGTCGCGAGTGGATCCAATTTCACCGAAGGTATTACTGGTGTAGTTGGTCGAGCCGCCGATGGACACGACGCCGTTGCCGCCAAATCCAGGAGCGTTGAAATTCGGATGGTTGAGAATGTTGAAGAACTCCGCCCGGAACTGCAGCAAGAAGCGGTCGTTCATTTGAATGGCCTTGAAGGTCGAGAAGTCCAGACGGTGGAATCCAGGCGTCACTGTCTGCCCAGGCTCATCGCCCAAAACTGCGGAACCAGTTGCAGTTACGCAACCGGCCGGTACCCCGGGATTGCCCACCTCGCAGGGTTGCGAGAAGGCGGCCGGGTTTCCGAACCAGCTCAGGACGCCGTTCGAGTCCTTGTGCAGCCCAAGCTTCTGGCTCTGTCCAGCGACCTTGACAGCGTTGCAGCCCAATCCGGAGGCCGTCCCGTTGACGCAACCGATATTGAGAGGTTGGCCGCCCTGAAGCGTAGCGATCCAGTTTACGGCCCACCCGCCAAACACGGCATTGGATACGCCTCCCTGGTTCAGGAAGCGCTTGTCTTTGCCGAATGGAAGCTGATAACCGCCGCTGAAGTGAAGGACTTGGCGGATATCGAAATCGGCCAGGCCGCGATCGAAGCTGACTCCCAGGCCGGGGACGGAAGGCGCGCGGAATCCTCCCGTACTGCCGCCGTTCAGAAGGTCGCCGGCATCGGACATCGTCTTCGACCAGGTGTAGGCGAGAAGGTAAGTGAACCCGTTTGAGAACTGCTGTTCAAGTTTGGTTTGCAAGCTGTTGTAATCGCTGGCTCCGACTGTTGCCTGATAACTCATGCCGTGCGAGAAATCGGGGAACGGAACAGCGTTTGTTGTGCTGGCGTTGTAGTTCAGGATCTGGCTCACGTTGTTGGTGCCAGTGCCCGCTTGCAGATCCTCGCCGTGCGTCCATACGTAGGCGGCCGTCGCTGACAGGGTACGGGTGATCGAATACTGGAAAGTGAGGTTAGCGCTCAGAGTGCGGGGGGTTTGCCAATCGAACTGAGCTCCCTCAAGCCCCAATCCCTCGGCGTTCACAATGCCAGGCGACAATGCAACGCAGGACAGACCGGCGTCGATGGTTGCGGTTCCGCCCGGACCTGCCGTCGCGCATCCGGCCCAGGGAGTCTGGTAACTGATGGGCGAAACACCCTGCAACCCGTTGGGACTGCCAGCCGGCACCTGGGCGCCGTACGACAGGTTGTACACAAAGGGATAGTTCTCGCCGATGTTGGGTGAATATCCCTGGTTCTCAAACGAGTTGTAGAAGATGCCGAACCCGCCGCGCGATACCAGCTTGGGAGTGATCTGATAGGCGAAGCCAACGCGCGGTGCAAAATTGGCCTTTTGGTTCTGCACCAATCCCCGCCCGTATTGGTTGGTCTCTTCCAGCGTAATTCCGTCCTTGGCCAGCAGATCGACAAAGCCGTCGCCGGCAAGGCTCGGTGTGGCAGCCGTCGAAGACAAGGTTCTGATGTCTTTGCCGGTCTTTGGGATCAAGTATGTTGGAGTACCGCCGTTCAGGGCGCTTGGAACGAAATTGGCCTGGCCGCCGTTGGTCTCCTGAATCGGTCCAAAGTAATCCCAACGCAGGCCGAGATTGATGGTCAGCTTTGGGTTTAACTTCCAGTCGTCCTGAAGATACAGCGCCGTGTAGGTCTTGTAGTCGTAGGTGGTGCTGATGTTGGACGCTTGGATGGAGTCGGAGCCGCCCGAGTAGTTTACTGCGGCTGCACTCGGAATAGTCTCTCCCTCCGAGTTTGCTGTCACCGGCGCGGGAGTCAGCAGGAACTGCGCCCGGCCCAGGTTGCCGCTGGTTGTAGTCGGAACATCCACGTAGGTGCCGTTAAAGTCGAAGTTGCCACGGGAATATGCCGGCTGCAGCGTGTCGAACTTGATGAACTGCTGTTCGATGCCCATTTTGAAGCTGTGCTTGCCCCAGATCTTCGTGAAGTCGTCGGTAAGCTGGAGAGTCTGGCTGATTTCGTCCGAAGGCAGGAATCCGTTGCTGCCCAGAGTCGCCAGTCCGCCAAAGTCGATCTCGGGAAGGCCGCCGTTCTCAGGTAGCTGCTGAATTCCTTGAATTCCGTATTGCGCCGGAATCCCCATAACGCTGCCCTCGGGGCCGAAACGCGAGGTGTGGAGGTGGTTCAGGCCTACGCGCCCCACGTTGACCGCGTTGGGAGAAAAGACATGGGTCCATGCAGCGGCAGTCTGGTTGGAGTGCGCATTCTGGATGCCCTGCTGGAAGGCGCCGCCGTCCGCCACGCCACCGAAGATGCCCGGAATATACTGCGGGTCATCCACATAGCTGAAGCGGTAGAATACCTGGTCCTTGTCGCTGGCGTTGAAGTCCGCACGGACGTCGAAGGCGTTGCGATGCTCGTACAGGCCGGGGCTCACTCCATAATTCGAGAAGAGCGAGCTGACCGAGTTGTTGGTCGGCGCTGGGTAGAGCTTCAATAGCGCGATGGCGTTCTGATCCAGCCTGGCGGCCGGAATCGTGTTCAGGCCGGAGCAGGCCGCAAGTGTCGGAGCCTTCTTCCCGGCCGATGAGCAGGTGCTGTAGCCGAAGGGATCGCGAACATAGCCGGTAGTCGTCGCCGCGATGCCAGTCACTGGATCGACCACGCCCGCGGTGACGGCCCTGGTGGTAGCGGGATCCAGGACAGTTCCTTGCGGAATCGTGCGGCCAAGATCGTCCGTCAGGGGGGTCGAACTCGCCTGCGCGGAGATCAGGTCGGTCATATTCGTGAAACCGCTGCCGGACTCCAGCAAGCTCGGCACGGCGCCGGTCGTCGAACTGCCCTGAACGCGCCGCAGGCCTTCATAGTCGCCAAAGACGAAGATCTTGTTCTTGACGATGGGGCCGCCGGCGGAGACGCCAAACTGGTTCTGCTCGTAGGCTCCCTTGCCGGTTCCGTTGTAGTCTTCAAACCAATCCGCGGCATCGAGAACACGGTTACGGAAGAACTCCCAGGCCGCGCCATGGAGACTGTTGGTGCCGGATTTGATGGTAGCGTTGAGAACTGCGCCCGCGGAACGGCCTAGCTCGGCGCTGAAGTCGGCCGTCTGGACCTTGAATTCCTGGATGGCATCCACGGGCGGCAGAACGATGAAGTTGGTTCCGTTCAGGAAGTCGACGGTGTCGGAGTTGTTGTCAATGCCGTCCAGCAAGTAGTTGTTTTGTGCTGGGCGCAGGCCATTGGCTGAGAAAGCTCCCGAGGCTGCGTTGCCGCGCGTGTCGGCCTGCGGCGTTTGCATGCCGGCGCCAAGCTGGGCAAGGAAGGTGAAGTTGCGGCCATTGAGCGGCAGATCGTTTACGCTCTCCTGGCTGATGACTTGGCCGACCGATGCTTCTTCGGTCTGCATCAGCGGCGGCGCAGTGGTAACCTCAACGGTTTCAGACGCGGAGCCCAGCTTGAGCTGAACGTTGACCAGCAGCGTCTGCGCAACGTTCAAAGTCAGATTCTGCTGAGTGGTCTTGGCGAAACCTTTGGCGGTGACGGACAGAGAGTAGTGCCCGATTCTGACCGGCGAGAAGGTATATCCGCCGCTGTCGTTCGTTTTTGTCTGCAGGGTGATACCCTGGTCTGTATTCAAGAGGGTCACCTGCGCGTTCGCAACAACCGCACCGGTTGCATCCTGAACCGTACCAGTGATCGATCCTTCATCCACCTGTCCAAATGCGGATTGACTTTGGAGCAGGACGAAGCAAAAACATGTGAGGGTGATGTAGCCAAGCAGTCTCAACCAACTGCAGGCTTTGCGATCAAGGCCCATCCGAATATCCTCCATTTGTCTCGGTTGCGTCCGTTTCAATTTCCGTTCTTCTCCGCCAAGCTCGCTGCCCGGGGGAGAAGTGGCCAAGTCGAGCCGATGCTGTAAACGATTCCAACGCAGAGCTGTAAACGGTTACAGCACGTGAGAAGCAGAGTATTACCAGTGAGCATTATTTGTCAACCTAAAGTTTGAGGTGGTCATCAATCGGAAGTTCGAGATTGTCATTCAGCCGGACCGCAGACAGGCCTCCGATCACCGAAATGCACATTTTAGCTCGGTGCCGATGCGGCTGGGTTCCTGAACAACACCGGCTTCACTTGGCCAGCAAATGGTTTAGAATCAATGAAACATGATCTTCACAAACGCTTCCGGCTGCCAAAGTGCGGGTGCGCCGGGCGCACGGCAGCCCATTCTGCGGTTCGATCGGAGACCAGGTTCCTAACAGGCTGATCTTGACCAGAAATGAACAGGCTGTGGAAAACTCCTTGGGTTGATGGGCGCAATTGTGACTGCCGCGTTTCAATACGGGGAGAATTCCTCGCCCGGAAAATCCTTCCCCAGCCTGCTTCGCCGAGGCGGCCTTGCAAACGAACTCTTTCGCTACTTGAGGCGCCGCGCGGATTTCGAACATGTTCATCTTAAAACGCGTTGCTCTCGATGTCTGCCAAGGGGATTTTGGCCGAATCTGGCCCCGGTGCTATCCTGTGCACACCTTTTAGGCCTCGCGGACCCCCTCATCTTATGTTGTGTGCCAACAGCGACAATCAGGTTCTTACTCGGCGGACACTTCTCAAGAGCATGGGATTGGCCCCCCTGCTCCTGCGTCCGGCCCCGTTCTTTGCATCTTCGTTCGTTTTCGCCCCCCCCAAGGTCTTCCGGGCTCAGAAGTCCGATTTTCCCTTTTCAGATCTCCGCTTGACACCCCACTATCCGGAAAAATCTCCACTCGCAGACGTGCTTCGGCTTGTTGCTCCAGGTTCGGATGAGTACGTTACTGAGAAATACGCTTTTGAAATCGAGGCGATTCTCACTGAGTGGAGCCAGGCTCTGAGGGCGTCGCTGCGCGGCCTTTCAGCCTTGGCCAAGTCGCTTCACCCCGCAATCGAAGCCTCCCCGCTCGGCTCCGCCATGGAGACTCCTGTACGTTCCGGGTACGGAATCGACGTTGTGAGAAGACAGTTTGCTGCCGGTATGGTTCCTGGGCCGGAGCGGTTTCTTAAGGAGATCCAGGGCTGGCTGGGGCAGGTTTCGCGGGTTGAAACGACCGAGTTCGAGATCTTTGGCATTGAAGAGCTTGCCGGAGCCCCGCTGGCGGTTCGCCTTGACGTTCGATATGACCTTGTCTCCGTCCGAAGCGACGATCGGCGCGAGGAGCGGGTCGGTTCCTGGAGCATGGAGTGGGCCCGCGATGAATCTGGAGCTTGGAAGGCGCGGCGCTTGGGGGCCAGAGAAGAGACGCTGAGCGTTGCGCAGAGCCCGGTCTTTATCGACGTCACCCACCAGGCGCTGGGCGGAGCGGAGTCGTACTCCAAGCAGATGCTCCGCGGCGTCGACTATTGGCGAACGGTATTGGAGGGCGCCATCGGCGTTGACGTTTACTCGAACAATGGCGTGGCGGCGGGCGACTTCGATAACGACGGCTTCGACGATTTCTATGTATGCCAGCCTGCCGGACTGCCCAACCGCCTGTTCCGCAACCGCGGCGACGGATCCTTTGAAGACGTAACCGAGAGGGCCGGAGTTGGCGTACTCGACAATACTGCCTGCGCGCTCTTCGCCGACTTCCGGAATCTCGGGCGTCAGGATCTCCTTGTGGTTTGCGGCACCGGTCCGCTGCTCTTCCTGAATCGAGGTGACGGGACCTTTCAGATCGAGCGCGACGCCTTCAAGTTTGCCCAGCCGCCGCAGGGAACCTTCACTCATGCGGCAGTGGCCGACTACGATCGCGACGGGCGTCTCGATATTTACTTCTGCACGTATATGTATTATCTGGGCCTGGACCAGTATCACTATCCGATCCCCTATTACGATGCGCGCAACGGTCCGCCGAACTGCCTCTTCCACAACGAGGGGAACGCGACCTTCGTCGAGACGACCGAAGCATCGGGAATGAACGCAGACAACGATCGCTATAGCTTTGCTTGCGCTTGGGGAGACTCTAACTCGAATGGGTTGCCCGACCTGTTTGTGGCCAACGATTTTGGCAGCTCTCAGCTCTATCGCAACAATGGCGATGGAACCTTCAAGGTTGTCTCGCGCCAGGCCCGCGTGGAAGACGTGGGCGCCGGAATGAGTTGCTGCTGGTGCGATTTCGATAACGATGGACATCAGGATGTTTACGTTCCCAGCATGTGGGAGGCCGCCGGTCAGAGGGTTTCGTCTCAGAAGCAGTTTCACGAGAAGGCCCCGCAGAATATCCGCGAACTCTACCAGCGGCACGCGCGGGGAAATGCGCTCTATCGCAACCAGGGGGACGGAACGTTTCAAAACATCGGCAGGCAAGCCGGAGTCGAGATGGGCCGTTGGAGCTGGTCGTCCGATTTCTGGGATTTCGATCATGACGGTTACTCGGATTTATATGTCGCCAATGGGTATCTTTCCGGGCTGGACCGGAACGACCTGGCAAGCTTCTTCTGGCGGCAGGTGGTGGCAAAATCGTCCGAAGACGCAACCGGCGCGCTGGCCTACGAGCATGGATGGAATGCTATTAACGAATTGGTCCGGTCGGATAACACATGGCACGGCTACGCGAGAAATGTCATGTTCGCGAATAACCGCGACGGCACGTTTTCAGAGATTTCCGGCCCCGCGGGGCTGGACTTTTCCGAGGACTGCCGCACCTTTGTTCTCGCCGACCTGGACCATGACGGACGCTTAGAGGTCATCGTCAAGAGCAGGAATGCCCCGCAATTGCGCATCTTGCACAATGCAATGAAAGATATTGGAAACTCGATCGCATTCCGCCTGCGCGGGCATGAGAGCAATCGCGATGCCATTGGGGCCGCAATCGCGGTCGAAGCGGGCACTCTTCGCCAGACCAAGTATTTGCAGGCAGGATCGGGATTCCTGGCCCAGCACTCCAAGGAGTTGTTTTTTGGAGTCGGAAGGCCGGAAGGAACAATCCGGGCCACGATCCGCTGGCCAAGCGGGCTCTCTCAGGACTTCGAAAACCTGCCGGCGAACCATAGGATCGAAATCGAGGAGGGAGCGACGGCATTTGCGGCCAAGCCTTTCGCCGCGCCTGCGTCATCTTACGCGCAATCGGGACCGCCGCCGGCGCTGGAACCACTGCCTGCTCAGGTAGACACATGGCTCATTGATCCCTTGAAGGCGCCCAGTTTTTCCTTGCCCGATCTCGACGGCAAGATGTGCGAACTCAGGTCGTTGCAGGGGAGCTTTGTGCTTCTCAACTTATGGGCGGCAGCGGCGCCGCTCTGCCTCGATCAGTTGCGGCTTCTCGATCGGCGTCGGCCGGCGCTGGCCGCAAGCCATTTGGAGATTGTGGCCGTGAATGTCGACCAGGCGGGCGATATTCGAGCGGCGCGATCTTTCGCGGCGCAGGAAAAGCTTTCCTTTCCGGTCCTCTTTGCCACGGAAGAAATGGCCGGCATTTATAACATCGTCTACCGGCATATGTTTGACCGGCGCAGGAATCTGGGAATCCCAACCTCGTTTCTGCTGGACAAAGTAGGTCTGATCGTCAAGGTCTATCAAGGGAAGATAGATATTCAGCGCCTGCTCGAGGATGTAAAGTCGGTGCCAGCTACCGCGGCCGAGCGGTTGAAGTGGGCCATTCCGTTCAATGGGGAGTTATATCGAGGCAGGTTCGCCCGCAACGATTTTACCTACGGCGTGGTCCTCTTCCAGCAAGGCTATCTGGAGCAGGCGAGGGAATCCTTCGAGCAAGTGGTGGCTGCGAAGCCAGACGATCCCGATGCGTATTACAACCTGGGAACTCTCAATCTGAGAAAAAACGACTTCGCGCAGGCGCGCCGCTATCTTGAGCAGACTTTGAAGCTGCGCCCCAATTATCCCGAAGCGTGGAACAATCTGGGCATGATGGCCGCCCAGGAAGGCCGCCCCGAGGAAGCTATCCAGGACTTTCAGCAGTCGCTCCTGCTGAGACCGAGGTACGCCATTGCGCTCCTGAACCTGGGCAACGTCTATCGGCGGCAGCGTGATTTTGTTAAGGCCGAGGAAAGCTTGAGTCATGCGCTCGAAATCCAGCCCGACGATCCCGAGATCGATTACAGCCTCGGAATGCTTTACGCCCAG
>JBEKDH010000078.1:0-18307 GCA_050014455.1 Occallatibacter sp. | reverse complement strand
GCGCAGGCACATGGGAACTCTCCAAGGAAGGATGCGGTGATCCTACCTCGAATCGGCCGGAAAGAAAAGCGGCGTGGTCACTGCGTCAGGGCAAACGCATCTTAATTCCCCTGATAGTGATCGACGGTCGGTTTTGTAACAAGGGCACGACTTCAGTCGGGCCACAACGGAAGCAGTAGACAATAAGGGCTTTAGCCCCTGCCGGCCTCTCCAGTTCGCCTTGGACGGTTGCCGGCCGATGCCGCACACAGGGGCTAAAGCCCATCGTATATCCTCCGCCCATATGCGGCCCGACTGAAGTCGTGCCCTTGTTACAAAGCGCATGAATTCAATATTTTGCGCGGTGTTTCTTCTTCGCATACAGGTGCGAATTTAGATCCGTTTGCCCTGGTCTCTGAGTTCCGGTGCAGTTTCCGCGTAGGTGGCAAGTCGACGGAAACTCGCCCTTCTGATTCGCGCCGGACTTGGATGAGCGGATTGGTCTGCTCACAACCTCCGGGATGTTCTGGTGCCTTCGCCTGAGCAGTGACCGCACGCCGCGTTCCTATTCTTCGCGCAGCGCGTCCGCGGGATTGACGCGCAGGGCGCGCGTGGCCGGGGCAACCAATGCAGCGGCCGATGTGGCCATGACCGCTGCACCCACCACCAGCAACGTAACCGGATCCAGCGGCTTCACGCCAAAGAGCAAGCCGCTGGTGGCGCGCCCCAGCAGCACAGCCAATCCTGTTCCCAGCGCAATGCCAGCCAGCGCCAGCTTCATGCCGTCTCTTAGGACGGAAGCGAAGACGGTTCCGCGCAACGCCCCAAGCGCCATCCGCACGCCGATCTCATGGGTCCGCCTCGACACGCTGTAGGCCGTTACGCCATACAGCCCGACTGTCGTCAGCAGCAGCGCCAGAACTCCCAGCGATGCCGTCAGCCATGCGGCCATGCGATTGGTGAACGTTGCAAAGCGCATGTGGTCGGTGAGAGTTTCTGTATTCGTAATCATGGTATTGGGGTCCACCTCGCGCACTGCCGCCCGCACTGCCGGAATGAGCGTGCCGGGATCCTTTGGCGTCGTGACAATCAGCATCACCTCGGACTGGGTATCCTGCGTGAGTGGCAGATAAAGATACGGCTGTGGAGTTTCGGTCACATCGGCATATTTGCCATCGTAGGCTACGCCGACAATCTCCACGTCAACCGGCTGCTGCCGCCCGATTCGCAGATGCCGCCCGACCACATCCTCACCGCCAAACAGCTTTCTCGCCAGGGTTTGATTCACAATTGCGATCTTTTCGCCGGCTGCCGTGTCCTGGGTCTGAAAGCTCCGGCCGCGCTCGATGGGCACATCCAACGCCCGGAAATACTCATTGTCGACGGAATTGAACCAGACCGGGATTCCCGCAGTTTCCGATGGAATCTCTCCGGGCGCCAGCACGAATTTGGTTGCGCCCCCTCCGCTGAGAGGAAATGGCACCACGCGCGCAACGCTTGCGTTCTTCACGCCTGGCAAAGCCTTCAAATGTGCGACCAAGGCGTCAAACTCCGCCTGCCGCTGCGGTCCGTCCCGGCCCGCCGCAATCCTGATAAGCAGGGCGTTCTGGTTGCTGTTGAAACCCATATCCATGGTTTCAATGTGAATCAAAGTCCTCACCAGGAGCCCAGTTGCCATCAGCAGCGCCATTGACATTGCAAGCTGCGCCACAACGAAGACCTTTCGCGCCGGCATCTTCAGCCTGGCGCCTGACAATGCCTGTGCCCGCATGGCATCGAGCGGAGAGGTTCGGGTGGTTGCAAGGGCCGGCGCCAGTCCGCAGAGCAGGACCGACACCACGCCCGCGGCTACGGTGAAAGCCAGAACGCGATGATCGATTCGGAAATCGAAGCCCAGCGGGAATCCGACATCGGGTAAAAGCGCTGGAACCAGCGCAATCAGGCGCTGCGCCAGGACTATCGCGCCCGCAACGCCAGCCGCAGCGAGCACCGTGTACTCGGTCACGAGCTGACGCAGCAGCTGCCCGCGCGTGGCCCCCAGCGCCACGCGCATGGCAATCTCGCGCCGGCGCGAGTCGTTCAGCGCCAGCAGCAGATTGGCGATGTTGGTGCATGCAATCAGCAGAACGGCCCCTGCAATGGCAAGTAACAGAAGGCTGAGCAATTTCATGATTCCGGCTGCGGATTTCGCCTGCCAGTCGGCAGTAAAGCCGCGTCCGCTGTTCGCCTGCGGGAACTTCGCCGACAGGTCCGCGCTCAAACCCTGCAACTGCGCCCTTGCCTGCTCCATGGTCGCGCCGGGCCGCAGCCGCCCATAGACTTCAAATTGACGGAAAGTGCGCGGCGAGTTCCGCTCGCCCCCATTCCACATCAACCAGGCCGACCGCGGAACATAAACCTGAGGATCGATGATGCGTTCCGTTCCCCTGAATCCCGCCGGCATAACGCCAAGCACTGTCGTCAAGCCGCCATGGACCTTGACAGTCTGCCCAACCACGCCTGGATTTCCACCAAAGAAGCGCTTCCACGCTCCATGGCTCAGCACAATCACTGGCTCTTGGGAGTTGCGCAGTTCGTTCTCATCTGGAAGACGCCCCAGCTCCGGCTTCACACCCATGAATGTGAAGTAATTGTCGCTGACTACCTCGGCCAGCAACAGTTGCAGGCCGCCGGCTGTCTCCAGCGGCATTCCCCGGCGGTCTGACGCTGCAACGTCGGCAAAGGCGGGCGCCCGTTCCCGAAGATCCAGGAACTCCGAATAGGACGACCTGGTGTTGTCCCTTTCAGAATCCGCGGCTGCGTGGTCCTTCACGCTTTCGATGGCTACCAGGCGGGAGGGATCCGCGATCGGCAGCGGCCGCAGCCAGATCCCGTCCACGAGGCTGAAGATGGCGGTGTTTGCCCCTATGCCAAGCGCCAGCGTGACGATGGCCGCCAGAAACGGAACAGGAGCGCGCCTGAATCTGCGAAATGCAAAGCGAACATTGCGAATGAGGTAAATCACCTTAATCCTCCCTTGTACCGCTGCCCGCGAATCGCAGCTGCTGCCTCGAGATGGAGTAGACGCGCTTCGAATCGGAGCCGATTGTTCGGCAGATCTCGGCGCTTCCTCCAGACAATCGCAGTGTGAAACCAGGAAGGAATCGACGGATCGACAGCCACTTTGCAGCAATTCGCAATCCAAACTATAAGAATGAAAATAAATGGCTTATCTACAGACGATTCCCTGAGCGCTGTCCAAAAGCGATCCTTGCTGTCCGAATTCGGACGGCAAAACCGAGTTTCGTTTCTTTCTCTCGATTGAAGCTGAATCGCCGAAGGTCTAAAGCATTTTCGCGGATAGTGTAAGGATTTGGGTGCCCCACCTTCGCCGCGTCCTTGTTCTTGCGGCTAGGGTGGGATTCCGCAGAACTCAGTTGCCACGGGCGAAATCACTCGGGATGGTCCGGCGTCATCAGGCAGATATCCGGCAGGTTCCGGTAGCGCTCCGCGTAGTCCATCCCATACCCGATCACAAACAGGTTGGGAATCGAGAAGCCCACATAATCGGCCTCGATCTTCTCGATGCGGCGCGAGGGCTTGTCAAGCAGCGTGGCGATCCGCAGGCTCCTGGGGCGCTGCTGCAGAAAGAGCTTGCGCAGGTAGGTGAGGGTGAGGCCGGTGTCCAGGATGTCTTCGACGATGAGCACGTTCTTGCCCTCGATGGGCTCGTCGAGGTCCTTGATGAGCTTGACCGCGCCGGAGGTGCGCACGCCCTTTCCGTAGCTGGAGGTGGCCACAAAGTCGAAGGTGGCGTCGGCCTGTATGGAGCGCGACAGGTCGGCCAGAAAGGGCGCCGCGCCCTTGAGTACGCCCACCATCACCAGCTTCTCGCCATTCACGTCGCGGGTAATCTGCGCGCCCATCTCGGCGACGCGTTCGGCGATCTGCTGACGGGTAAAAAGAACCTCCAGGTTCGGGTAGCTGGGCGTGGCCATGCAGACAGTATCCTTGAAAGCCGCGCCTCGGGGCAACGGTATCTGTGTAAAATCGCAAGCCGGGCCCGACCCGGGTAGTCCCGCTCGCGCGTCTATACTTGAAGAGCGATGCTGCCCTACATCCACCTCAATTTGTACTTATGGCACAAAGACCTGCCGACCTTCGGCCTGATGCTGTGGCTGGCTGCCGTGGCGGCGGCTTTTGTGGTGGATCGAGGCTTCAAGCGGGCGCGGGTCGGCGCGGAAGGAAGCAGCGGGAGCTCCGGTAGGCCGGACGCGGTGGGCATGGTGGCGGTTGCGGTGGTGCTGGGGATTGTGGGCGCCAAGCTCTGGCACGTCCTTGACACGCCCATGGAGTTCCGCGACCTGGGCTGGCGGGTGCTGTGGGATACGGCCGGATTTGCCTGGTTCGGCGGCCTGCTCTTCGGCATTTCGGCGCTGGTCATTCAGGGCTGGTGGGCCAAGATCGGTGGGTTGCGGACGCTGGACCTGGCAGCTCCGGCGGCGGCCATCGGTTACGGCATCGGGCGCATCGGCTGCTTTCTTTCAGGCGACGGCTGCTACGGGCTGCCGACCTCTCTGCCCTGGGGCATGAGCTTTCCGCATGGCATTGAGCCCACGCTGGTTCGCGTGCATCCCACGCCGCTCTACGAACTGGCGGCGGGGTTGCTCATCGGCTGGTGGCTCTGGCAGCGCGGCGGAAAGCCGCATGGAACCGGCGCGATCGTAGGCCAGTACCTTGTGCTCAGCGGCATTGCCCGCTTCCTGGTTGAGTTCATTCGCCGCAACCCCAAGGTTCTGTGGGGGTTGTCGAATGCGCAGCTGGCCAGCGCCGGGTCGGTTGTTGCGGGCATCGCGCTGATCGTATGGGCCGCCAGACGGCGCGGCGATGAGCCGGAAAAAGCTACGGCGGTGCGGAAAGCCGCCTGAGGCTGCGTCGAAGGTTCTGAATTCCAACCATGCAGTAGGTAACCAGGCCTCCCGGTAAGAATTGCCGCGTGTTCAAGAGAACCAATGTCGCATGCACAAAGTTCTGTTTGATCGGATTTATTGCTGCCATGGACGCTGTCAAAGAGCATTTCGAGCAGGAAGCCAGAGAATTCGACCGCATCATCGTAACGCTGATCCCCCACTACTTGCAGATGGTCGAATCGCTGGTGCTGGCGATTCCCTTTGATGCATCGGCCCCGATACGAGCTCTCGACCTGGGCTGCGGAACGGGAACCGTGGCCAGACATCTTCTGGAGAGATTTCCGAATGCGCAACTCACCTGTCTCGATCTCGCCGGGAACATGATTGCGACGGCCCAGCAGAAGCTGGCCAGCTATCCGCGCGTGTCCTACGTTCATGGAGATTTCACCGCAATGGCCGGGGACGAAAGCTACGACGTCGTCGTTTCTTCGCTGGCGCTGCACCATCTGGCGGCGGATGCCGAGAAGCGCGAATTCTATCGCCGCATCTATCTAAGCCTGCGGCCGGGCGGCGTCTTTTATAACGCAGACGCGGTGCTGGGCACGAGCGATTTTTTACAAAAGGTGTATATGCAGCAGTGGCGCGCTTTCATGTGCCGCAACATCTCGCGCGAAGAGGTCGAGGGCAAGTGGATTCCGAATTACGAAGCCGAGGACCATCCCGCGAAGCTGACCGAGCAGTTGGCGTGGTTGGCTGAGGCAGGCTTTACCGATGTCGACGTGCTCTGGAAGTATTACAACTTCGCGGTTTACGGCGGGCGAAAGCCCTGAGTTTTTGGGTCATTCCCATGAGTCGGGGGCAAACCGGGGATTACAGCGGCCAGGTTCCAGCTTTGAGCGCGCCGGCAAGACGGAAATCGGCCCGCTGCTCTGGTAAACTGATGGGCGAATCCGCCCCAGGGAGAAACCCTATGATCCAGATGGCTTTTCTGCAACGCAGCCTCAGAATGAGTCTTGTACTCCCCTGCTTGTTCGCGAGCTTTGCGTCGCGTGGCCAGCAGACGCCCCAGAGGAACGAGGAGACCATCGTGCTGGTGCGGCACGGCGAAAAGCCGGAAGGCGGACTTGGCCAGTTAACCTGCAAAGGGCTGAACCGGTCGCTGGCCCTGCCATCCCTACTGATTGGACGCTACGGCAAGCCGGACTTCATCTATGCGCCCAGCCCAGCGGAGCAAGTGAACGACGGCCAAGCTTTGCCTGCTTACTCCTACCTGAGGCCGCTGGCCACAATCGAGCCGACGGCGATCCGTCTGGGAATGCCGGTGAATGCCCAGATCGGATACCTCCATATCGCTGAACTTCAGAAGGAATTGCTCCAGCCGGCCTATGCCCACTCGTTGATCTTCGTCGCCTGGGAGCATATCAAGCTCTATGAGTTCGCCAAACAGATGCTCCAGTCCTACGGAACCAACCCAGCGCAGGTGCCCGACTGGCCCAACAGCGATTACGAAACAATCTATATCTTTCACATCGCGCGATCCGGCGAGAACGGCGCTCCGCGAGCCACGCTGGAAATCCAGAAGGAAGATCTGGGGCCCACGCTGCAAGACTCCTGCCCCGGTCCACAGTAGATTGCGAGCCGTCTCCCGTCCTGCCGCAGCCCGCCTGGCCTTGAGGGAATGGCGGCTCCGCGGCTCAGGCCTGTCCTGGAGCTCGGAGATGGCGATCGCGGAAGTTACCCCGGATATGCACCCGCAATGTAGCCCTCCAGCTCCTGAATGATCTGCGCCTGGCCTGAGATTACCCATTTCACCAGGTCGCCGATCGAAACCAGGCCCACCACGGCGTCGCCCTGCAGCACGGGCAGATGACGGAAATGCTGTTCCGTCATCATGGTCATGCACTCATCCACGGTCTGCTTCGGACTCACGGAGATCACCGGGGTGGTCATGATCTCGCGCACCTGGGTTTCCTTGGCGGGATGGCCCTTCAGTATTCCCCGGCGTGCATAGTCGCGCTCCGAAAGGATGCCGACCAGCCGATCGTTCGACAGGACCAGCAAGGCGCCAATGTCGTGCTCGGCCATCTTCTCCAGCGCCTCGTAGACCGATTGCTCGGGCGCTATCGACAGAACCTTCCTCTCGCGCTTGCTATCGAGCACCAATCCGATGGTGTCGGTAATCTTCATCGGTCCCTCCTGGCCCCTGCCGGCCGCCTTCCGGCGCGGCACGTAGTCAATATAGCCCATCGGGATTGCGACGCAACAGCGCGAAAAGTGGATTGGCGCCCTCCCGCTCACTGCGAGCCTTTCGTTAGTTCCGGATGATTCTCCCGCAGCCAGGCGGTCACGCTTTGCTCAAGTTCGTTCGCAACGCCGATCACCTCTTCAAGCTCCTGGCGGGAAACATTTCCGGCGGAATCGTAACTGGTTGCGTTTCTCTTCTTCGAGAAGACCCTCATCTTTTGGATCAACCTGGGATCGGCTTGGATAGTGAGTTCCAGAGACTCGACAGTCTTGAGGTGATGCCCCAACTGTGTGGCCGCGCGATAGCCGCACGCGCGAAGGGCGACATTCGCCGCAGTTCGCGCCGCATTGAACGCAGCCTCGAAGCGGCGGTCTTCCGAGATCGCTTCAACCCCGGCGTCACGCAGTTCGCGGCTGACGATTCCAAGCAAATCCGCGATTTCTTCCGCACTGGCCGGCTCGGCTCTGACCCAGCCATACTCAGCCCATTTTTCCAAACTCATCCAGGTCTCCCAGGAGAATCACCTTTTCGCCGCGCAAGACCGATTGCAGGAAGTGATTGCCAACTTCCAGCCTGGTCCTGAACTCCTCGGTAGAATAGACCGTCGGATTGATCTCTCGCCCAATCTCGCGTTCGACAGGCGCCAATTGCGCCAATACCTCATCGAGCGTGACATCCCCGACAATCATCAAATCGACATCGCTCTCGGCGTTCTCGTTCCGCCGCGCCATCGATCCATAAACGAACGCAAGGCGTATTCGCTTCGCAAGAGGGGCGAGGGCTGAACCAAGCAAATGGAAGACGCCAACGGTCTTTGCAATCAGGGAATGGAGTTCCGCGTAGACAGGATGGGCGCGGTTTGCCTGGTAATAGACCTGCCTTCCCGACGCAGACCGTCCGATCAATCCTAACTGCGAAAGGGTCTCAAGTTCGCGCTGCACCGCTCCTGGACTTGTACCGGCATGCCGCGAAATCTGGCGGACAAAGAACGTCCGATCAGGATGACCGTAGAGGAGCGCCAGGATGCGCCCGCGGGTCTGTCCAAAGATCAAATCGCCCAATGCGCCGACTTCCGTACTCATAATGAGGACAAATGTACTCATTATGAGTACATTTGTCAACACGATGGCCGATTTGCTCCGGGTCACTGACCCCCAAATCTATCCTTCTCTGCGTTACCCTAGAGGCTTATGGGCCGCATCCGCATTCTTCCCGACCAGGTTGCCAACCAGATTGCCGCGGGCGAGGTGGTGGACAGGCCGGCCTCGGTGGTGAAGGAGCTGCTGGAGAACGCGCTGGACGCCGGCGCCGGACGCATTCGCGTCGAAGTCAAGGCGGGCGGGCGGCGGCTCATCCGCGTGACCGACGATGGCCAAGGGATGAACCGCGACGATGCGCTGCTGGCCTTTGAGCGCCACGCCACCTCCAAGCTGCGCACGGTAGACGATCTGCTCTCCATCGCAACTCTGGGCTTCCGGGGCGAGGCGCTGCCCTCCATAGCGTCGGTGGCCCGCGTGACGCTGGAAACCGCGACCGGCCCCACCGCGAATCAGGCCGAGCCCGGAACCCGCGTGGAGATTGCGGGCGGCAAGATTCTGCACGTGGACGATGCTGCCCTGCCCCGCGGAACGACGATCGCCGTGGCCGATCTCTTTTACAACACCCCGGCAAGGCGGAAATTCCTGCGCGCCGAGAGCACCGAGCTGGCCCACGTGACGGCGCTGGTGACTCACTACGCCCTGGCCCACCCCGAGAAGCACTTCGAACTGGTCTCGGCCACGCACACCATCGTCAACGCGCCGCCGGTCGAACGCACGGCCGAGCGCATCTACCAGATCTTCGGCAAGGAGACACTGGCGCAACTGCTGCCCGTGGCCGCCGAGACCCCGCTGGCTCACGCCGGACTGCCCGATCCGCCCCCGTGGAAGCGGGACCCCGACCTGCCCGCCCGCGACCCCGGCATCCTTCGCCTGAGCGGTTTCTACTCCAAGCCGGAGTTGCAAAAGCTCAACCGCAATTCGATTTATATCTTTGTGAACAAGCGTCTTATCCGCGACCGGCTGTTAATGCACGCCATCACCGAAGCCTATCGAAACGTGATTCCGCCCAGCAGCTTTCCCGTGGTGCTGGTCTTCCTTGAGATGCCGCCCGAGGAAGTCGATGTCAACGTCCACCCCGCCAAAACCGAAGTCCGTTTCCGCCAGCAATCCCTGGTGCATGATTTTGTTCGCGACAGCCTGCGCACGGCGCTCATCCAGGCTCGGCCGGCCGCTGGATTTCTGGGTGCGCACAGCGCGCCCACCGCCAGTCCTTCGCTGATGCCGCCGGCCGCTTCGCCCGTGCCGGGAGCTCCAGACAGCCTGCCTCCCATGCCGCCGGACTCCGATCCCATGGCGTCTGAGAGTGCGCTTGCCGACGCGGAGCCCTTCCAACTCACCCCTCGCCAGCCCACGCCCGTCCCCGGCAAGCTGCCGTTCGATGCCCGGAACGTGAATCCAGCGGGATGGGGAGATCAGGATCAGCAGGCCTGGGGCGAAGCTGCCGCTGCGCTCTTCCAGCCGGCGAGCCTGGCTGGGCCGGAGGGTTGCTCTCCAGGTTCCGGCAGCGCGAACGACCCAGGAACGGCGGCGGCGACCGCACTTGTGGAGGCGGAACAGGCAGCGGCCAACCTGAACCATCTGGGTTCGCTCCGTCCGCTGGCGCAGTTGCGCGAGTCGTTCATCTTGGCCGCCGGCGACGATGGATTGTGGATCATCGACCAGCATGTGGCACACGAGCGCATACTTTTTGAAAAGATTTTGCGCGGCCGCCAGGTGGAGCAGGTGCAGCGCCAGAGGCTGTTGATGCCCATGCTGGTGGAACTTAAGCCCTGGCAGATGGTGGTGTTTGCGCGCATCGCCGAGGAGCTGGACCGCAACGGCTTTGAAGTGGAACCCTTTGGCCCGCATACACTTGCGGTCAGGGCTGCGCCGGTCGGGCTGGAGGGAGCGGCTCTGGAGCGAATGCTCGGCGAGGTGATCGAGCAATCCAGCGCCGATTCCGATGAACCCAAACGGAATGAAGACCTTATGGCTCTGCGCACGCGCATTGCCGCCTCCATCGCCTGCCACTCCGCCATCAAGGTCAATACGGCTCTTGACCCGGCGCGTATGGAATGGTTACTGTTGGAATTGGCGAAAACCAAACACCCAACCAACTGCCCGCATGGACGTCCAATAGCTTTGGTGTATTCTTGGAAGGAGATCCAGCGGGCCTTCCATCGGATTTAGGACATTTGGAAGGTGGTCGTCCCCACTCTCAGGAGTGAGGGCAGCCCGGCGCTAACGCCAGCCTGGAAGCGAGGTTTTTCTTTGACAGCAGAGCAATTGGAAGCGTCGCGCGCCGAAAGGATGCGCCAAAACGGACACGGGACACTCACACTGGAGGACGCCCGGACCTGGATTGAAGAGACCGGTTTGTGTCTCTTTCTGCCCCGGAGGCAGTTTTCTTCGTCGATCGCGCCTTCGTTTGTCGAGGCCGTGGCAGGCGAGCGGGACGCGAACCCCGATCCCCGGCATATTGCGGCGGCTGAAGAGCTGCTGGTGCGCCTTGAGACCGATGGCGTGGCAGTGCGGCTCAACCTTCTGGGCCAGCCGGGCGAGCAGCCGGACTTTGTGGTGGCCGGCTGGGTTCTGCCTTACGTCTATGCCCTCAGAGGCGACCGCGATTGGCGCCGCAGCCCGCAATTGACCGGATCGCGCCAGGTTTCGCAACTGGCCGTGCAAGCCTACAAGCTGTTGGAGGCGGGCGACACCACGATCGCCGCTCTAACCCATGCTCTGGGCAGGGAAGTGACCGAGGGCGCCGTGCTGCGCGCCATTACCGAGCTCTGGCAGCAGCTTCGCATCATTCCCGTGGTCTCAGCTCCCGGCCAGCCCGCCCAATGGCAACTGCTGCGCACACGCTTCCAGAAGGCGATTGCCGAAGGAGCCTCCACCTCGCAGGTCACTGCCATCTCCGTTCTGGCCTCCATCTATTTGCAGGCTGTCATCGCGGCCACCATGGAAGAGGTGGAGCTCTTCCTGGCTCCGCTGACCGCGCGCAGCAAGATTCGCGAAGTACTCCGCGGCCTGGTGGCTACGCGCCAGGTGCATACCATCCCCATGGGCCACGCCCCGCACTTTTACGTGGCGGGCACGCTGCCGGAGTTTGCTGTCGCTCCAACGGTTTACGCCAGCTCCTCCATGCCGGCCTCCGCTTATTTCCTCCGTTCCTGGGATCATGAGGAGGAGACGTTGGAGGTTGAAGCGCCGCAGCCGGTTGCTCAGCCCTCGCCCGCGGCGGAAGAATCGCTCCACCCCGTCGAGCCCCGGGCTTCGCGGAGTTCAGCGGCGCGAAAGCCCGCGACCAGCGGCAAGACCTCTGCCGCGCGGCCTCACTTCAGCCGTTCAACTACCCATTCCAGAGATCGCAAACCGGCACAGTCGTCCACCGGCAACCGCCCGGCGCGGCGCTCCGGCTCTGAGGCCCGTCCATCGGCTGCTCGTCCGGGCGGCTCCCGCGCGGCCTCGGGCGCACGCTGGAACGCGAATGCCAGTGCAAGCGGCAATGGGAGTCACTCGGGCAACGGTTCGGGCAACGGCGCGCGGACGGCGAAATCCTCCGGTCCGGCGTGGTCCAAGCGCAATGGCCATGCAAGCGGCGCCAAGAACGCCGCCAAGCCCGCCTCAGAGGCGCGGACCATGCGCGGCAGCCGCAAGCCGGCCTTGACCGCGGGTGCAAAGGCGGGCAACAGCAAGCGGTTTGGCTATACCGCCCGGCCCAAGCCCCAATCGAGGCAGGAGACGAAGAAGCGCGCATGAGTGCGGACCAAGCCCCCTTGCACGCATGCCGGCCCGCTGCCAAGATCATCGTCGCCATCGACGGACCTGCCGGAGCGGGCAAGAGTACCGTCGCCCGGCATCTCGCGCAGCATTTTGGCATGCTCAATCTCGAGAGTGGCGCCATGTATCGCGCCTTCGCCCTGAAGGCCCTGCGCGCGGGCATTCCATTGGACGAAAGCAAGAGCCTGGAAGGCCTTGCCGCCGAGACCGCCATCCGCCTTGAACCCACAGAACAAGACAATCGAGTGCTGCTCGACGGCGAGGATGTCACTGGCCTGATTCGCAGCCCGGCCGTGACTGAAGCCGCCTCCCGAGTGAGCATCTGGCCGGCCATTCGCGCCTGGATGGTCCGCTTGCAACAGCAACTCGCCGGCGAGGGCGGTGTGGTGATGGAGGGCCGCGATATTGGCACCGTGGTCTTTCCTCAGGCCGCGGTCAAGATCTTCCTCGATGCGGCTCCCGAGGTTCGCGGTCTGCGCCGGTTTGTCCAGGTTGGCCCGGTTGGCCAGATTGATGCCGTTGCTCAGCCCGCCCAGCCGCCGGAAGAGGTGATGCGCGAGTTGCGCGCCCGCGACGAGCGCGACCGCAACCGCGCCGATTCACCCCTCAAACCCGCGCCCGACGCGGTCGTGCTGGATTCCACCCGTATGACTCTCGAAGAGACCGTGCAGGCAGCGGAAGCCATCGTAGCTGCGAAGCTCGGCTAGACCACTCCTTCCAAGCTCTCACCAGACTTCCAGCTTGAAATCCCGATAACCGCGAATCAGCTCGAAATCGGCGCGATTCGACGTAATCAGGCAAGCACCGTACGTCCTCGCCGTCAAAGCAATCAGCACGTCGAAATGCAGATCGCGCAGCTTGTGTGGCTCGAAGCCCTGGTCCGCGTGAATCTCTGCCAGAATGCGGCCGGATTCCAGCCAATTGTTTTCGGTGGGCGTCAAGATGGGGTAGTTTCGCTCAAGGGTGCGAAGAAGAGCCTGCTCTCGCGGCTTTGTGGCGCCACGCCAAAGCTCCGCGAGGACAACGGCGGAAGTGCGCACCAATTCATCGAGGGCAGCGATGCGCTGACCATGACACCCAGTGCGCAGGTCATCGACAAGAATCGAGCTGTCGAAAATCACCATCTCACTTGTCGTAGTTGGCGAAGGTCAGCTTGCCTTCATTTTCCTTCATAAGCTTCTTGAAGCCCTTCAGCCTGACAATCTCCTTCAATGCGATATGCACGGCTTCGGTTCGTGACTTGACTCCGAGCGCGCGCACGGCTTCATCCGCAAGTTTCGTGTCCAGTCGAATCGAGGTCAATTTGGCAGGCATCTTCGCTCCTCTTGTATATATGAAGTCTGATCGCCATATATACAATTGTCAAGCGTCCGTTCGGAGTTGGCCGCACGCCCCGGCCGTTGCTGCCGCCCGGCCTCGAGCGCCAGCCGTTCCGTGATTCCCGATCCACACAGCGCGGGTCTATGATAATGGCTCACAACGCCCGCTGAGGGCGAGGAGGTCTTCATGAGCGAAAATCAACCGGTTGCGGCGCGCAGGCAGGGCCGTCGCGAATTCCTCAAGGCGGGTGGAGCGCTGACCGCCGCGTTGCTGGCTCCAGGGGCGCTGGCCGAAACACCGAAGGCCCTCCCCGGTCTTCCTTCCAATCCCGTAACCCCAACCGCCATGCCCACGCGCAACCTGGGCAAGACCGGCTACAAGGTAGGCATCTTCTCCCTCGGCGGGCAGGCCGCGCTGGAACGAGCCAACAACTTCGACGCCGCCGTTCCCATCATCGAGCGCGCGCTCGACCTGGGCGTCAACTACATTGACACCTCGTCGATCTACGGCGGACCGGAGCGCTGGAGCGAGCAGTATGTGGGCAAAGTGATGGCTCACCGGCGCAACGAAGCCTTCCTCGCCACCAAGACCAAGGAGCGGAGCCGCGACGACTCCATGCGCATGATCGCGAAGTCGCTGGAACTGCTGAAGACCGACCACGTAGACCTCTGGCAGCTTCACGACATCGGCACGATGACGGATGTGAATGCAGTCTTCGCCAAGGGCGGCGCGATGGAAGCTCTCCTGGAGATGCAGCAGCAGAAGGTGGTGCGCTACCTGGGCATCACCGGCCACTACCGGCCCGACGCGCTCATGGAGTGCATCCGCCGCCATCCCTTCGACACTATCCTGATGGCCATCAACGCCGCCGATCCTCATCACTACAGCTTCAACCAGGAGCTTCTGCCCTTGGCGGTGGAGCGGCAGATGGGCATCATCGGCATGAAGATCCCGGGCCGCAGCCGCCTGCTCTCCAGTTGGACACCGCCGCCCATCGAGCAGCAGAAGCACTCCTGGGAGGGCATGACGATTCAGACCACCACTCCCGGCACGCTGACCATGCGCGAGGCCATGTACTACACGCTCTCCCGCCCGGTGAGCACGGTCATCATCGGCTGCGACACCATCGCCCAGTTGGAAGAGAACGTCCAGTTGGCGCGTGAGTTTACCCCCCTGAGCGACGGGCAGGCAACGGAATTGGTCGCAAAGGCCGAACCGGTCGCCAAACCGTCGCTCTTCTTCCGGTTTTACGACCGGCCGTGAGGCAGCGGGCCAGCGGACGAGCGAGGAGCAGCGATTTTGAGGTTCGGCGGTCTCCCAGGTCTCAGAATCGAGACCTGGGTGCCCGGAACCGGGCGGTTCAAGAACGCCCAGTTTTGGAGCGATCAAGATGACCCTCGTCCGGACGGTGGCTTGCCCCAGATGCTCAAGCCCAGTTGAGGTATCTCGGCTTGTTTTTCTTCCCGATTTCCGTTGCCAGCATTGCGGTGCGGCTCTGAGAATATCGCCAATTTACGGGCGAATGGTCGTCTTGGTGGGCGTCATCCTTGGATATTCGCTTGCGTGGGAAGCGGGAATTCGCGGTCCGGTGTCCCGTTTCCTTGTCGTTCCTTTCGGCTTTATTCTGCTTTCGATCCCTTTAGCATTTCTAGTTCTGATGCTTCTTCTTCGGATTGCACCGTTTCTGGTACCTCCCACTCTTGTCATACGGGGACCTGTCGCAAGTTACTTGACAACCCTGAATCTCTCGTCCGGCCCAAAGGATGATCCTGAGAGCTGAGTGGCAAGCCCGCGTTAACGCCGCAGGAAGGAAACCCGG
This sequence comes from Occallatibacter sp., assembly GCA_050014455.1. Lineage (GTDB taxonomy): Bacteria > Acidobacteriota > Terriglobia > Terriglobales > Acidobacteriaceae > Telmatobacter. The sequence continues at coordinate 3,193 of JBEKDH010000078.1, read as the reverse complement.
TCCGTCCACTCCCACTTCCCGGCCTCTTCTATCAGGTTGGACAAGGCGCGGACCAGGCCGCCGATGTCCGCGGGCGATATGGTCTTCTCGTCAACGAAGATTGCGCCACCGTGCGTGCGCCCCTGCTCCGCCCAGGTTTTCAGCAGCGGCGGGATCGTCCGCCGGTCGTAGGTGACCAGGGTCAATCCCTGGGCCGCAGCCTCACGCAGGCAGGCGGAGTCATCCTGGCCCAGGAAGCTGCCGCCTTCCCATTCCACCATCGCATGAACAACGATCTCCGGGCTGCGGAGGCGCAACCCGCCGGCTACCTCCGGCGAGATGTGCTCATCGAGCAGCAGCTTGAACATCTCAGTTTTTCGCGGCCTTCTTGGCAACGAACTCGACGGCCTGAGGCAACATGCGCTTCAGCGCCTCGAAGTCCATCGCATCGTTCTCGGCCAACGCCTCATCGATCTCCGATGGGAACGCATCCGCATAGTGGACCGCTGCCTGCACCTTCGCCTGCGGCCATCCGAGATGTCTCGCCACGGCAGCGGCGTCTCCCTGGTAGCCGCGCAGGAGCAGCATGACCTCCCACACCGCCAGCGAACTCGCCTGGATGCAGGCTTGCCGGCCGGCCTGTGTATCCCGAAAGTCGATGAATGCGAACTCCGACCGCCGCAAGCCCTCCTCCACCAGCCGCGCGCTGGCGTCGCTCGGGGTCCATCCATGGCGGCTGGCCATTCGCTTCAGGCGCTTGCCGCTTTCCACTGGCAGGCGCATGCTGACGACCATCGAAGGGGTTGCTCTCACGACGAATTCCTTACAACGTCACTCTTGTAAGTATTGTAGCTCAGATTCCCAGGAAAGGCATCGGTCCTTCGGGAAATCGCCTGTTCCCCATCCGCTATCTCCCGCCCTTGCGCCAGTGAAAGGGCGGACGGCTGGGGCACTGGCCGCTTGCCGCTTGCTCGGCGGGCAAGATACTATTTGGTTACCGCTGGCACGGTGTCGCGGGCTCGGGATCAACCGGGTCCGGTTCCGAATCCCCAACCACAGTGGACATGGGCGACCCCAACCGACATGAAGATTCACGAGTATCAGGCGAAAGAAATCCTGGCGAGATACGGCGTTGCCGTGCCCAGGGGCGAAATGGCCAACACCCTGGAAGAAGCCACGGCGGTAGCGCGAAAGCTCTTTGCCGAGGGCGCCTCGGGCGTGGTGGTCAAGGCACAAATTCATGCCGGCGGGCGCGGTAAGGGCGGCGGCGTCAAAGTAGCCCTCACCCGCGAGGACGCCGAGCTCCACGCCAGGAACATTCTTGGCATGAGGCTGGTCACCCACCAGACCGGCCCGCAGGGGCAGAAGGTGCGGCGCCTGCTCATTGAAGAGACCGCGGCCATCGATCGCGAGCTTTATCTCGGCATTGTGCTCGATCGCGCCGCTGGCAGGCTGGTCTTCATGGCCTCGCAGGCGGGCGGCATGGAGATTGAAGAGGTAGCCGCCAAAACCCCCGAGGCCATCTTCAAGGAGACCATCGATCCGGCCGTGGGCTTTGGCGCGTGGCAGGCCCGCAAGCTGGCCTTTGCCCTGGGCCTCAAACCCACCCAGATCAACCAGGCCGTCGGCTTCTTGCAAAACCTCTATAAGGCCTTCATCGAGACCGACGCATCGCTGGTCGAGATCAATCCCTTCATCACCACCAAAGACGACAAGCTCATTGCCCTCGACGCCAAAATCACCTTCGACGATAACGCTCTCTTCCGCCATCCCGAGATCAAGGCCCTGCGCGATACCGCCGAAGAGGATCCGCTAGAAGTGGAGGCCAGCAAATACTCGCTAAACTACATCAAGCTCGATGGCTCCATCGCCTGCATGGTCAACGGCGCGGGCCTGGCCATGGCCACCATGGACATCATCCAGTACGCCGGCGGCAGCCCCGCCAACTTCCTCGACGTGGGCGGCGGCGCAACCCCGGAACAGATCGAGCACGCCTTCGAGATCCTGCTCTCCGACGCCAACGTCAAGGCCATCTTCATCAACATCTTCGGCGGCATCCTGCGCGTCGATCGCCTGGCCACAGGCGTGGTGGCCGCGGCGCGAAATCTGAATGTAAAGGTGCCGATTGTGCTGCGGCTGGAAGGAACGAATGTTGAAGAAGGCCGCAGGATTCTTGCTGAGTCGGGGCTCAACTTCCAGGTGGGCGAAACGATGAAGGATGCGGCGGAACTTGTGGTGAAAGCAGCGAAGTAACAGCATCTAGCTTCTAGCCTCTAGCTACTAGGTGGATTGGCGACAGAAATGGAGATGAAACTTGGCGCAAGCGTTTCAGGATCTTGCCGTTTGGCAGCGAGCTATGGAAATGACGGTTTGTGTCTATGGCCTCACTAAGACATTTCCTCAGGACGAATTGTATGGATTGACCTCGCAATTACGTCGCGCAAGTGTTTCTGTCGCAAGCAATATTGCCGAGGGCAGGGGACGAATGACTGACGGCGAATTTAGGCAGTTCTTGGGGATGGCGCAAGGCTCAACATATGAGGTGCAAACACAACTGCTGCTGGTCAGGCGGCTAAAGCTGGGGAATGAAGAGATGGTGAAGAGAGCGGAAAATCTGTGCATTGAGACCTCAAAGATGCTCGGAGCGTTCATCCAGTCTTTAGGGGCCAAGGGCTAGAAGCTAGGAGCTAGAAGCTAATGGCTGTTTTGGTTGATAACAACACTCGCCTTATCGTTCAGGGAATCACCGGCAAAGAAGGCACCTTCCACGCGAAAGGCTGCGCCGAATACGGAACCAATGTTGTCGGCGGTGTCACTCCCGGCAAGGGCGGGACTACGCACGAAGGCTGGCCTGTTTTCAATACGGTTCAGGATGCGGTTCTCGCGACCGGCGCCAACGCCACCATGATCTTTGTTCCGCCGCCGTTTGCCGCCGACGCCATTCTCGAGGCCGAGGACGCAGGCATTCCGCTGATCGTCTGCATTACCGAGGGCATCCCCACGCTCGATATGGTCAAGGTGTGGGCCAAGCTGACGAACTCGACCGCGCGCCTCATCGGCCCCAACTGCCCCGGCATCATCTCGCCGGGCATGGCCAAGATCGGCATCATGCCCGGCAACATTCACAAAGAGGGATCGATCGGCATCGTCTCGCGCTCCGGCACGCTCACCTATGAAGCCGTCCACCAGTTGACCCAGCGCGGCATCGGCCAGT
>JBEKDH010000077.1:0-18480 GCA_050014455.1 Occallatibacter sp. | reverse complement strand
GTGTCGCCTTGGGCAAGCAGGGTCGCGAAGAGGCGCTTCATGCGGTCGATGGCCCAGAAAAGATTGACGGCGGTGGGCCGCGTTGCCGCGAGGCAAGCGCAGATCCGCTCGAACTCGGGCGCGAAAAGCCGCGGCGTCAAGGCGGTCGTTCGCAGCGCGCCCAGCGCGATGCCGTATGCCGCTGAAACGCCGATGGCCGGCGCGCCGCGCACCACCATGGTGACGATCGCCTCGGCCACCTGCTCGTAGGTGGTGGCGAGTACGTAGCTCTCCTCTAAGGGCAGCTTGGTCTGATCGATGAAGCGGACGCCTTCGGGCGTCCAGGTGAGGGTGGGAATCATGCATGATCAGTGTAAACGGCGGAGCAACGGAAATGCTGGAATCAAGCTGCGCTGGAAACATTTTCAGTTTTCCGCTGGACTTGCCTCCGCCCCAATGCTTAGAGTGATTGCGGTACTATCTATTGCCTGTTTTCAATTCCAGCGGCTCACGCAGCGGCCTGACCGGCGCGTGCGACGGCGCGTACAAATCGTGAATTGGAAGACAGCGCAATGCGGAAAACTGTCTTCAAAGAAAGCGGGGAGAGAGATTCATGGCTACGCGATCCACACAACCGGCGGCGAATGCGCCCAACTATACAATGCCGTTCATTATTGTCACCGCTCTGTTCGGCATCTTCGGGTTCCTCACCAGCCTGAACAACCAGCTCGTGGGCAAGCTGAAAGAGATCTTTAATCTGCCCTACGGGCCATCGATGCTGGCTACATCGGCATGGTTCTTTGCTTACCTGGTTTTTTCGGTTCCCAGCGGCAAGCTGATCGAGAAGGTGGGCTACAAGAGCACCATGGTGATTTCGCTCTTCATCATGGTGGTGGGCGCGCTGTTGTTTGTACCCGCTGCCAATATGGTGAGTTTTCCTCTTACGCTGACAGCGATCTTCGTACTGGCCTCAGGCGTCTGCGCCTTGCAAACCTCTGCCAACCCCTATGTCGCGATTCTTGGCCCCGAGAGCAGTGCATCGGCGCGACTGAACCTGGCGCAGGCCTTCAACTCCGGCGCTTCGGCCGTGGCTGGATGGTTTGCGGCCCGCTTCATCCTAGCCGACACCAGCAAAGTCACCGATGCCGCCAGCCAAGCTCATATGCTGGAATTGCCTTATGTATACATTGCCGGTGGGTTGCTGGTGCTTGGTTTTACGGTCATGTTCCTGCATTTACCGGCGATCACCTCATCCCGCCCCGCGGAAGATTCCCCGGCGCCGGGCCGCAGCATTTGGAGCTACTCGCACACCGTGCTGGGCATGGTGGGAATTTTCTTCTACGTGGGTGTTGAAATCGCTCTCGCCGCGATTTGCATCCAGTATTGCAAGCAGCAGGGAATCAGCAATGTCGAGACGGCTGGAATTCTGGTTACGGTTTATTATCTGCTCATCATGGCGGGCCGCTTTGTGGGAAGTGCGTTAATGAGCGTGATCAAACCGGAGAAGATGCTTGTCGTGTTGGGTATTCTGGGCGTTGTCTTGATGCTGATCTCCATGGTTACACATGGCCAGGTCGCTATTTGGAGCCTGGTTCTCTGCGGCCTCGCCAACTCTATCATGTACCCGACCATCTTTACCCTGGGCATCGCCGAACTCGGTCCCCTGACCAGCGAGGGCTCCGGCGTCGTCACCATCGGCAATGTGGGCGGAGCGGTGATTCCACCGCTATTCGGGTTCCTGGCAGACAAGATCGGCATTCAGTACGCGTTTGTCCTGCCCATCGTTTGCTACATTTTTATTGCCTACTATGGCCTGTCGGGCTACAAGCCAAGCAGAGCCTAGCAGCCAGGCGTCGCTTGCTTCAGACTCACGGCCCTCCGGCTTCAACTGGAGGGCCGTGTTACGCAATGGGATCGACTCACGCCTGCCACGGGTTCAAGAGCGCCACGCCGGTGGGCTCGAAGTCGGAGATATTGCGCGTGACGACGGTCATGCCGTGAACCATGGCTGTTGCCGCAATCAGGGAGTCCCGGTAGGAGCGCGGGTTGGGAACGTGCAGGGCCGCGCATCGCAGCGCAACGGGGGTATCGACCGGCAGGATGCGGCTGGCGAACGCGGGCAGCACACGATCTTCCAGCCAGGAGCGAAGGACCGCTCCCTGCCTGGGATCGCGGCGTTCCATCAGGAGGGCTCCCATCTCCATCTCCAGAATGCAAATGGCGGAGAGAAACATGGACTCCGCGCGAACGCTGCCGGCCCAGGCCGCAACCCGGCGATCCGCCTTGCCCACGCTCGCCTTGCGGAACTCGGTGATGATATTGGTATCGAGAAGGTACATCAGGACCACTCGGCCGGCTTGGGGAATTCATCTCCCAGGCGTGGCGGCTCAAACTCGATTTCGGCAGCCTCGGGCATAGCCAACAGGTCGATAATGCTCTTCCCTTTGCTCGTCATCTCCTGGTATTCCTCGATCGAAAGCAGCACATGTGCGGGGTGCCCGCGGTCGGTGATGAACACGGGGCCCTTGCGCGCCGCCTTCTTGGCCCGGCCCGTGTCCTGATTGAACTCCCGGCTTGACAAAGTAGTGATAGCCACGGCGCATGCCTCCTTGTAGCAATGTTTCTACATTCTAGCACGACAGGCGCTGCTACTCAAACCGGAGCAGAACAACCTCGGAGCTGGTTCCCACGCGCATCGGTGGCCCCCAGGTTCCGGCGCCCATCGATGTGTAGACCTGCAAGGCGCCGAAGCGCTGCAAGCCAGATGTGAACTTGCCGAAGATCCTGCGCGTGAACCACGTAAAGGGGAAGAGCTGGCCGCCATGGGTGTGGCCGGAAATCTGCAGGCTGACCCCGGCTCGCTCGACTATCGGCAGCCGGCTTGGCAGGTGGTTGAGGAGAATGCTGGCCTGGCCGCGGTCGAGGCCCACACCCTCCAGAGTGGCGCGCAGGCGAAGCAGGTTTGTGGAGTCGCGATAGGGAATGCCCAGGATCTGCAGACCATCGACGGTGACTTTTTCATTGGCCAGGACGCGGACGCCCACGCGCGCAAGGGCCTGAGAGTATCGCTCGGAGTGGCCAAACTCCTCATGGTTGCCGGTAGAGAAATAGATGCCGAAGGGCGGCGAAAGCTCTCTGAAGGGAGCAGCCAGGCGGTCAGGGTCGGATTTGGCCCCGTCGAAGATATCTCCGGGAAAGAAGATGAGGTCCGGGTTGAGACGCGCGGCCATGCGCGCGATGCGCCGGCTGAATCCGAGCCCGTTGACGTGGCCCAGGTGCAGGTCGCTGACCACAAGGGCCGTGCGGCCGCGCCATGACACGGGCAGATTGGACAGGGGGATGGGGACGCGCCGGATGCGAATCCAGCGGGCATTCATGAGGCCGTAGATGCCGGCCAAAACGGCCAGGGTAAAAAAGATGGCGGCGATATGAGGGCGAAGCGCACCCGGGTTCGCTTCCAGACCGGAGAGCAGAAGCGCAAACCATGCCAGCCAGCTCAGGCAGGCCGCGAGGAAGAGGAAGTTAAGGAACCCCAGCCAGACGGCGGCAATCCTGTAGATTGCAACCACCAGCCAATTGGAGAAGCGAAAGCTGAGCAGGGCGGCGGCCATGAAGCTGAAGGCCAGAAGGAAGATTGCGTCGCCGAGCGCCCGCGTTGAAGCAGGGCCGAGATCGCCCCAAAACGCGACGATCGAGTAATAAATGAACCAATGGGCAAGACCCAAGATGCCTTGCATCGAGAGGACGGCGAGGACGGGCCAGGCCTTCAAACAGGGTTCTCCTTGCTTCAATGATCGCATGAACAGAGATTGGGGATCAGGGGTCAGGGGTTGGTACGCGGCGGTGGTGCACATTGGCGGGCTCGCCCTGGTAGCGGGAAGCCAGCGGTTGCACCTGCCGCTGGTGGCTGTTTATCCTCTTGGGCACTATGGCAAATGTCCTTTGTGTCGCAGGTTCGAACTCCAAGTACAAACTGCCGGGCGCGAAGCCAGCCGGATTCTGGGCCGGTTTCTGGCATGGAATGGTCTCTACGATCACGTTCATCGTGAGCCTGTTCATGGATGGCGTGAGCATCTACGAGACGCACAACAACGGACGCTGGTATGAATTCGGATTCATCCTCGGGATCGGCGGTTCCTCTGGAACGGTAGGAGTCAGAGCCGCTCCGCATCCATGAAACAATCGTCTCAATGACCGGTCTGTGCAGCGCCGCGCTCGGCCTTTACATCTCGATTCCCTTTTGCCGGTCGAAGTGTACCTATTGCAACTTCGCTTCGGGGGTCTACCCGGCCAGCGAACATGCGCGCTATGTGGAACGGCTGATCGAAGACCTGCGGACAGCAGGCGAGTGGGCGGCACGCATGGGAGTGGAGCTTCCGCGCCGGGTGGACACGGCTTACCTGGGCGGAGGAACCCCGAGTTTGCTTGCCCCGGAGTTGCTTGCGCGGCTCTTCGCGGCTATGCGGGAGGAGTTCGACCTGCAGCCCGAGGCTGAGATTACGGTGGAATGCGCACCGGGGCAGCTAGCGGACGAGACGCTGGAGGCGCTGGTTGAGGCGGGCGTGAATCGCGTCAGCTTGGGCGTGCAGTCGTTCATTGACAGGGAGGCGGCAACATGCGGGCGGCTGCACAACCGCGCTACGGTCGCGCGGGATCTGCGGCGGCTGCGCGCGGCTGGAATCGCCAACCTGAACGTGGATCTGATTGCCGGGCTTGGCGGGCAGACCTTTGCTTCCTGGGATGTGTCGCTGGCGGCGCTGATCGAATCCGGCGCGCCCCACGCCAGCGTCTACATGCTGGAAGTAGACGAGGACTCGCGGCTTGGTCGCGAGGTCTTGGCCGGTGGCGCGCGCTACCACGCCGGGCTGGTTCCCACGGACGATGCGATTGCTCAAATGTATTCGACGGCCATCGACAGGCTGGGCGCGGCCGGCCTCGGCCAGTACGAAATTTCAAATGTCTGCCGGCCGGGATTCGCCTCGCGGCACAACCTGCGCTACTGGCAGCGCCGCCCTTATTTGGGTCTGGGGCTGGATGCATCTTCCATGTTGCGCGCGGCCTCTTCGCAAGGCTTCGTGCTTCGCTCGACAACGACCGACGACCTTGCAGCCTACCTTCAGGCCTCGACGCCCGTCGAAACCACGTGGCTCTCGCCCGAGCAACAGCACGAAGAGGCATGGTTTCTTGGGTTGCGCATGAATGCGGGTCTCGATGTGGCAGCTCTCATGCAGGAGTTTGGCCGGGCACTTTTGAGCCCGGCGCTTGAGGCGGCAGGACGGCTCGTCGAGGCTGGATTGCTGACCTCGGACGGCAAAACGATTCGCCTGACCGCGCAAGGGCAATTGCTCTCAAACGATGCATTTCAGGAGTTTCTCGAGCTCTCGCCCATATAGCCGCGGAATCCCGGCCGATCTGGAGCAGGAATGGTGCAACGATTGGCGCCAACGGGCCGATAAGCCGCTGCATTCGCTCCTGGAATGGCCTTATCGCGCGCCGCCAAATGGGCCCGCGATTGCCCGCGAGGCCGGACCCCGGCGAAGATCGCCCGCCAATGTGGACCCGCTGACAGGGGCCGGCGCGGAGCGGTCAGTTCGCTGTTGACAAAGGCTCTTGCAAGGCCTATTGTGAGGTCGCTTTGGTGAAAGGAGTACTTGACCTATGGCCTACTTTGAGCTTCAGTCAGCGGAATCGGATCTTCAGCAATTGGCAGAGCAGTATTGGCAAGAAGCCGGCGAACGGGAACGGGAGCTTGAGAAGGCTGCATTTGAAGCCGGAGCAGCGATTCGAGGCGGCGAGTACACGCTGCCCAATCTCGAAACCATCGTTCGATGGAAGTCGGAACGGATGGTTCATTATCTGATTGGAAACAGCAGCGAGAACATCAAGAGCGCCCTGGCGATAGCCGCTTCGCCGGAGTCCAAGACCGAAGAGGCCGTCAGGGCTCTTGTCGCGCTGCGCGGCGTGGATATCTCCATAGCCACCGCCATCCTGGCTACGATCTACCCGGAGCGCTATGCGGTGTTGGATTACCGGGCGTTGGAGGCGCTGGGACACGCGCGCCACGATGTGGGCTTCTACTTGGAATACAACGCCTTTTGCCAGCGGCTGGCCGAGTGCGGGATGGTAAAGGCGCAGGAGAATCTTCCCGGTGCCACCCCGCTCCATGCATTGGAGCGCGGGCTTTGGCAATGGTCCAGGAGTCACGGGAATTAGCCAGGCGCCCGGTCTGGCTCTACTTGCGGCGATCGTTTTCCGCCCTTAAGCGGCGGCCGGGCGGATGCGGCAATCATGTACACTGAAGTCAAGACTCAAAACCACAGGGCTTCAGCTTGGATTATTTTCCGCAAGATCATGCGCCGTCGCTGCTGAGCGGTGACGAGGCGGTCGCCATGGCCGCCTTCGACGCCGGGGTGAAACTCGGCGCGGGATACCCAGGCACACCTTCGACAGAGATACTGGAAACCTTCGAAACTCTGGGCGGAAAAGCGCAGTGGTCGCCCAACGAGAAGGTGGCGCTGGAGGTTGGGATCGGGGTCGCATTTGCCGGCGCCCGCGCCCTGGTGACCATGAAGCACGTGGGGCTGAACGTGGCCGCCGACCCGCTGTTCACCGTGGCGTTGATCCGGCTGGACGGGGCGCTGGTGGTGGTTTCGGCCGACGATCCGGGGATGGCTTCGAGCCAGAACGAGCAGGACAACCGGCGCTATGCCCTGGCCGCGGGCGTGCCCATGCTGGAGCCATCGGACTCGCAGGAGGCATACGAGTTCACCCTGCGCGCCATCGAAATCTCCGAGCGGTGGCAAGTGCCGGTTCTGCTGCGCATGACCACTCGCGTCTGCCACTCCAAAACCATCGTCCGGCGCGGAACGGTTTCGATTCCCCCGCCGCGCCCGGCGCACTTCGAACACGATCTTCCCTCCCGCGTGATGATTCCGGCCTACGCGCGCCCGGCGCACCTGCGCCTGCGCAAGAAGCTCGCTGAGATCGCCGCCTGGAACGACGCGGAGGGGCCGAACGCCCAAGTGGCAGGCTCGAAGGCGCTGGGCATCATCGCGTCCGGCGTGGCATTCCAATATGTCCGCGAGGTTGCGCCCGAGGCCAGCGTGCTGAAGCTGGGGATGACCTATCCGCTGCCCACGGAGCGTATGCGCACCTTTGCCGCCGGCGTCGAACGCTGCGTCGTCATCGAAGAGGGAGACCCGTACCTGGTTGAGGGCGCGCGAACGGCAGGCATCGCGGTCGAGGGCAAGCCGGAGAGCTTCCGCTTCGGCGAGTTGAACACCGCCCGCGTGCGCCGCATTCTCGCAGGCGACGCGTCCCCGGAGCCGAAGCGCGTTCCCGGCAAGCCGCCGGCGTTGTGCCCCGGCTGCCCGCATCGCAGTGTCTACACAGCGCTGAAGAACCTGAACTGCATTGTCCCCGGTGACATCGGCTGCTACTCCCTTGGCGCGTTGCCGCCATTCGAGGCGATGGACTCGCTGGTGTGCATGGGCGCGGCCATCGGCGTAGGCCTGGGGTTGCGCCATTCGCTGCCGCCCGAGGAAGCAAAGAGGGTAGTGAGCGTCATCGGCGACAGCACCTTTGTGCACAGCGGGATCACCGGCCTCGTGGAGATGGTTTACAACCCGCCGGAGAGCGGCCACGTGGTGCTGATCCTGGACAACGGAACCACGGCCATGACGGGCATGCAGGAGCACCCTGGGACGGGGCGCACACTGGCTCACGCCAAGACCGGGAAGGTGGTCTTCGAAGATATGGCGCGCTCTCTGGGCATAGGCAATGTTCACGTGATCGATCCGACGCTCGCCCCTGTGAAGTTTCAGGAGCTGATTCAGAGCTGCCTGGATGCGCCAGACCTTTCCGTAGTGATAGCGCGCCGAGATTGCCTGCTGGCGACGCGCTCGATCCGCGAGTACGAGAGGTGTAATGAGCAACCGACCGACGACAGCGAAACCAGAGTGACTGCACCCCGAAACCTCAGCCCTCAAGTCGACGCGACCATCAGGGAGAGGCGGCCTTGCACTGAACTCTCCAAGGCAAACCAACTCTGGTTTCGCTCCAACGTGGTGATCGCCGGACTAGGCGGACAGGGAGTGCTGAAGGCCTCTGACATCCTGGCCGATGTGGCCTTCAGCGCCGGTCTGGACGTGAAGAAGAGCGAGTTGCATGGGATGAGCCAGCGCGGCGGTTCCGTCTCCAGCGATGTGCGATTCGGCGAGCGCGTTTTCAGCCCCATGGTGCCGGAGGGCGAGGCGGATTTTCTGGTGGTGATCGCGCCGGACCAGGTTCCGGTGAACGAGGCGGCGCTCAGGCAGGGCGGCGTCCTGATCGAACCTTCGCAAATCGACGAATCGATATTGCCCAACAAAAAAAGCGTCAATGTGGCGCTGCTGGGCGCTTTGAGCCGGCACCTGCCGTTTTCCGTCGAGGCGTGGACCGCCGCGCTCAAGCGCAACCTGAGCGAGAAGCTGCAGGACGCCAATCTCCTCTCGTTTGCCATCGGGCGGGGCATGGGGCAAGAAAGATGAATGCGATTCTTGAAACCGGTGTCACCGATTGTCATCCCGCCAGCGCGCCGGATTACACCCCGCTGGAGCAGCTCCGTGCATTGCAGTTGAAGCGCTTGCGGGCCGTGGCCGCCCGCGCCTGGCAACAGGTCGAACTCTTCCGCTCGCGCATGGATGAACGCGGGCTTGTGCCCGAGGATATCCGTTCACCCGAAGACATTGCAAAGCTGCCGTTCACCGTCAAGAGCGATCTGCGCGACACGTATCCTTTTGGACTATTCGCCAGCCCCATGAAGGATGTTGTCCGCCTGCATGTCTCCAGCGGAACCACGGGCAAGCCTATCGTTGTGGCTTACACGCAGGAAGATGTGGACGTGTGGACCTCGGTGCTGGTCCGCTGCATGGCCGGGTGCGGGCTGCATCGAGGCGACATCGTCCAGATCGCCTATGGTTATGGCCTCTTCACCGGGGGACTTGGCGCCCACTACGGCGCTGAGGCGCTGGGGGCGACAGTGGTGCCAACATCCGTTGGCCACGCCGATCGCCAGATCATGCTGATGAAGGACTTTGGGGTGACGGCGATGTGCTGCACGCCCACCTATTTTCTGCACCTGATCGAGCGCGCCGCCGAGCTGGGCTTGGACTTCAAGGAATTGCCGTTGCGCGCGGGGGTCTTCGGCGCAGAGCCGTGGACCGAATCCATGCGCAGGCATATTGAGAATGCGAGCAGTATCGAAGCGTTCGATATCTACGGGCTCTCGGAGATCATCGGACCTGGCGTCGGCTGCGAATGCCGACGCCACCAGGGCTTGCATATCTTCGAAGATCACTTCTATCCCGAGATCGTCGATCCCGAAACCGGCGCGCCGCTGCCGGAAGGAACGGAGGGCGAGCTGGTGCTGACCACATTGAGCAAGCAGGCCATGCCCATGATCCGCTACCGCACGCGGGATATCACCATGCTTTTGCCGGGCCGCTGCGAGTGCGGGCGCACGCTGCGGCGGATTGGCCGCATCGGACGGCGAAGCGACGACATGCTCATCATTCGCGGAGTCAACGTATTTCCATCGCAGGTGGAAGCCGCTCTGCTGGAGATCGAAGGCACCCTGCCGCATTACCAGATCCTGCTTACCCGCGAACACGGATTGGACCAGATGGAGGTGCAGGTGGAAGTAACTCCGCATATGTTCAACGATAAGATCGGAGCATTGCAGGGGCTGCACGAGAAGCTTCAGGGCGCGCTCGATCGCGTGCTGGGAATCAGGGTCAAGGTGGCGCTGGTCGAGACGCATACCATCGAGCGCAGCCAGGGCAAGGCAAAACGCGTCATCGACAGGCGGGCAGAATGAAGATTCATCAGATATCGCTATTCGCCGAAAACAAGCCGGGACACATCGCCGCTCCTGCGCGCCTGCTGGCGCAGGAAGGCATCGACATCCGCTCGATGTACCTGGCGGATACACAGCAATACGGCATTCTGCGCATGATCGTCTCGGATTGGCAGAAGGCCGCGCGGGTTCTCGAAGAGCAGGGATTCGTCGCCAAGGTGACGGAGGTTCTGGCCGTCGAGGTGCCCGACCGGCCGGGTGGCCTGGCAGACGTGCTGGGGGCGCTCGAGGGAACCGGGATCAACATCGAGTACATGTATGGCTTTCCCTATCCCGTTGGCGACGAGGCGATCCTCATCTTCCGCTTCGCCGATCCGGATGCCGCGATTGCGCATTTGCAGGCGGCGGGCATCAACCTGCGCGCCAGCGAGGAACTGTTGAAGAAGTAGAATATGTTTCGATAACCGGAATTTCAAAACAAAGTAAATCAGGAGAGTCTGCAATGACATGGGAATCTATAGAGGCAATTGCAGCAGTCATCGCTGCTGTCGTCGCTGTGTTCGCAATTTGGTTGCAGAACAAGAGTTTCAAAGCGAATCTGGCTGCCGATTTAATAATGAAACTCGATGATCGATTTACGTCATCTGAATATAAGGAAATTCGCTCTAAAGCGGCCCGATCATTGCAACTTCACATTGATGAAAAAGAAGCCGAGGATGTCTTTGACTTTTTTGAGACGGTGGGTTTGTTTACTCGTCGCAAAGCCCTTGATGCTGAGATTGTTCATAGCTTTTTTTTCCACTGGATCAATGTTTATTGGAATGCAGGAAGAGATTATATTCTCCGAAGACAAAAAGAATCTAAGCTCTCATGGAAGGATTTCTGTTATCTATATCAGAAAGTCCTAGAAGTTGAGAAAAAGAAAGATTCTTCCTCGCAAGATATATCATTGTCGGCTGAACGTCTAAAAGGGTATTTGAACGACGAAATCGAGATTAGTGATTCGAACGATTCCCTGCCACCCGATGCTAAACCGTTAATCTCTCAGAATACCGAGGATCAAAAACAACCATAGGCTATTCAGTTCCATTTGGATTGCAAACGGTCTCCGATAAGTAACTTGCAATGGAAAGTTAATAACGATGACGGTTTCAAAGACCATCGCCGCGCAAATCGAGAACGCGTCGTGGATACGGCGCATGTTCGAAGAGGGCGTGCGAATGAAGCGCGAGCGCGGGGCCGATGCGGTCTTCGATTTTTCACTTGGCAATCCCGATGTGGAGCCGCCGGCGGCGGTGCTGGATGCGCTGCGGCGCGTTGCCGCCGCCAGCCGTCCCGGCTCGCATGGCTATATGCCCAACCCAGGCTATCCCGAAGTCCGTCAGGCCGTCGCCAAAAAGCTGCGCCGGGAGACCGGCCTGGAATTTACCGCCGAAGACGTCTTCATGACGGTCGGTTCCGCGGGCGCCTGCAACGTGATTTTGAAGTCGATTCTCGATCCCGGCGACGAAGTCATCGTCCTGGCGCCATACTTTGCCGAGTATCAGTTCTATATCTCCAACCACGGCGGGCGCATGGTCATTGCGGAGACCGATGCCACGTTCCTGCCCGACGTGGAGCGCATCGCCGCGGCCATCACCCCGCGAACGCGCGCCATCCTCCTCAACACGCCCAATAATCCGACTGGCCGCGTCTATCCGGAGCACGTCCTGCGCGATTTGCAACAGATGCTGGCCCAAGCCGGCCAGCCGATCATCGTCATCAGCGACGAGCCTTACAAGTCCTTCGTCTATGACGGGAAGCGGCAGCCCGAGGTGGCCTCGTTCATCGCCAATACGGTCATCTGCAACTCCTGGTCCAAGTCGCTTGGATTGCCGGGCGAGCGCATCGGCTACCTGGCGCTCTCGCCCTTGCTGGACGATGCCGCGGCCCTGCGCGGCGCCTGCGCTTTCAGCAACCGCATTCTGGGCTTTGTCAACGCGCCGGCAATCTGGCAGTGGGTGATGCTGGAGTCGGCGGATGCAACGATCGATCCAAACGTGTACGAGCGCAGGCGCAACCTTCTTTGCGACGCGCTTGCGGCCATTGGATACGAGGTGAGGCGGCCCGAAGGCGCCTTCTACCTCTTTCTCAAGACCCCCATCCCCGACGACATTGCGTTTACCAAGCGGCTGGCGGAGGAAGGCGTGCTTGCCGTTCCCGGCACAGGCTTCGGCCGCTCCGGCTACATTCGCCTCTCGCTGACGATTCCAATGGAGCGGATCGAGAAGTCGATCGGCGGATTCGAGCGCGCATTTCTTGCTTCTACCCGATAGGAACTCTGATGTCGGAGGGGCGCTGCGGCCTGACCTGGATCGCCGCATGGCAGGTCCACTTTGGATGGCGCCGGCGCCCCCATCGACGGCTGTTTCCAGTTGCCGGCGGCCGAATACTGACGCGCGCTCATCTCCTTGCCTGCATTCAGATTGTGATTTCTTGACCATTCCGGCCCTGGCGGTGGCACACTAGTGTCATGCATGGTATTGATCCTCATCGGAATGGCATCACGGTGTTGCTCATTGACGACGACCTGGTCAGCCGCGAGGTGATGGCCACGGTTCTCGCCATGAGCGGTTATACGGTGCACACCGCGTCGGGCGGCGAAGGATCGCTGGATGTGCTCGCGGACTGCGGTTGCGTACCCAGCGTCATCCTTGTGGATGCGCAGATGCCGGGCCTGAGCGGAAGCCAGCTGATTGGCCAACTCCGCGAGCGGAGCCGCGCCAGCATCTATGTCATCAGCGCCAGCAACGCGCCCGATGAGATGCTCGCCGCCGCCGACGGATTCCTGCTCAAGCCTCTTACCGCCGATGGTCTGCAGAAGCTTCTGAGAAACCACGCGCCGCTGCCCGTTCACCCCGAGCACGCCGAACCATCTCCGCCGCCCGTTGCGGAAAGCGGCGATCCAGCCGTGAGCCCCACCACCTTGGCCCAGCTCAAAGAGATGATGCCGGCAGCGGCTGTTCGCCAGATCTATGCCGCCATTGTCGCCGACCTGAACAAGCGTACCGGCGACCTTGAGGCCGCCATCGCCGGTGGCGACGCCGCTGAAGTACGCCGAATCGGTCATGCCATCAAAGGGGGCTGCGGCATGGCCGGCGCCATTCAAGCTGCCCGAATTGGCGCATCGATCGAATCCGGAGCACTGGAGTCGAATGGTAACCATCTGGGTAACAATTCCGGTGTGATCGGCGATTTGCGCGCCGCCGCCCGCCGCCTGGAGAGTATGCTGGAGGCAGGGTTTCCAGCATAAGAAACGATCGCGCCAAAGCGCTTTGGCGGCCGTTTTTCAGAGTCGCCCGATCGCCCGGTCTGGCAACCGGAGGAGAATCGCTCAAGTGGAACGACCGATCCGCATCATAGTAGCAGACGACCACCCTGTGGTCCGCATCGGTGTGCGCAACATGCTCACCGAAAAAGACGGCTTCGATGTCATTGGCGAGGCCTCGGACGGCGACGAAGCCATCACGATGACCCTGGAGATGGAGCCCGATATTCTGCTCCTCGACGTGCAGATGCCGCGCCTGCCCGGCCTGGAGGCCATGCGCGCCATCATGAACGGCGCGCCTACGGTGAAGACCCTCCTCCTAACCTCCACCATCACCACTCAGCAGGTCATTGAGGCGCTGCAGATTGGCGCCCGCGGCATTGTCATCAAGGACGCTCTTTCCGGCCATCTCCAAACCGCCATTCGCGTCGTCTTCGCCGGCGACTACTGGATCGGCGGCAAGCGCGTGGGCAATCTTGTCTCCGCGCTCCACGACCTCGTCCAGCAGGCTACCCTGCCCCCGCGCAAAACCTACGGGCTCACCCACCGTGAGCTTGAAGTCGTGGGTTGCATCGTCGAGGGCTGCAGCAACCGCGACATTGCCCGACAATTCAACCTGAGCGAAGAGACCGTCAAGCGCCATCTCTCCAACATCTTTGACAAGACCGGAGTCTCCACTCGTCTGGAACTGGCCCTGTTCGCCATTGCCCATCAGCTCATTACCGCGCCGTAGTCCAACGCTCGACGACCCTGTCAGGCAGTTCTCAGCGTGGGTGCCCCAGGTGCCGATTTTGGAACCTGGGATTGCTTGAATTCAAAGTACAAAACCATTTGGTCACAGACCTGGTGCGGCGCTCTGCCGCGCTAACGCATTCCATGGGCATTCAGGCATGGGCCGTACTCCAGGTCCTCCTTTTGTATATGGTTTGCCAGCCAGTCGCGCAGGAAGATTAGCAGTTGAATGTAGATGGTGCTGTCGCCCTTCCGGTAGCGGATCACGTAGTCGCCAACCTGGCCGCCCAGCTCCTGGTGTTTGGCGCGGTGCTCGGCCAGCCCTGGGAATCCGGCCTCGGACATCATCCTCTCCTCGGTGGAGAAATGGTCGCGCGTGTAGATCAGCAGGTCGTCCAGCAATGGGCCGGCAATCTTTTGCGCCTGGCCCTTCAGCATGGCGGCATGAAGCGCGTTCAGAATTCCGACCAGGCGCCGGTGCTGATCGTCCAAGGCTCGCACCCCCACAGAGTATTTGCTGCTCC
The DNA here is from genome assembly GCA_050014455.1 of Occallatibacter sp. GTDB lineage: Bacteria > Acidobacteriota > Terriglobia > Terriglobales > Acidobacteriaceae > Telmatobacter. The sequence goes on along the minus strand of JBEKDH010000077.1, from coordinate 4,103 downwards.
AGGTCAATAAGACCAATATTACCTCCCGGCGGCCTTTCCGCCTTGAGGAGTCCATCGGCTGAATGCTGCAATATCTGAATGGGAAGCCCGAGCAATTGGGAATCCGCGCCCTTGCGGCGGGGAACCAGGCAGGGAAGCCAGGCTCTAGAATGGACCCATGAGCCTCAACGGAAAGATTGTTCTCATAACCGGTGCCAGCTCCGGCATTGGCGCGGCCACAGCGCTGGTCTTTGCAGCCCAGGGAGCGCGCCTTTTGCTGGCAGCCCGCCGCGCCGCGAGACTGGCTGAGATCGCCTCGCTCGCCCTGGAGCGCGGGGCAGCTGCCGTTCGCTCCTTTTCGCTCGACGTGCGCGACCGCGCGGCGGTTCAGGCAGCCGTCGAGACGCTTCCGCCGGAGTGGGCCGCGATCGACATCCTGATCAACAACGCCGGCCTGAGCCGCGGCCTGGAAAAGCTCTACACTGGCGCAATCGAAGACTGGGAAGAGATGATCGACACCAACGTGAAGGGGCTGCTTTACGTGTCGCGCGCGGTAGTGCCGGGGATGGTGGAGCGCGGCCGCGGCCACGTGGTAAATATGGGTTCCACGGCCGGCGAGATGACCTACCCCAATGGAGCCGTTTACTGCGCCACCAAAGCCGCCGAGCGGGCTATCAACGATGGCCTTCGCCAGGATCTGCTGGGAACGCCGGTACGGGTGACCACCGTGGACCCCGGTATGGTGGAGACGGAATTCAGTATTGTGCGCTTCCACGGCGACACCGAACGCGCCGCCAACTTCTACAAAGGCATCCAGCCGCTCAGCCCCGAAGACGTCGCCGATGCCATCCTCTGGGCCGTTACCCGACCGCCCCACGTAAACGTCGCACGGATCCTCCTCACGCCGGTGCAGCAGGCCAATAGCCTGCTCGTCCATCGCGAGCCGTAGCAACAGTTTTGTCTTAGAAGGCGCAATTCAAGCTGCACTGCCTTCAACATGGGGACGAGAATCTCGGGCTTTGCCTCCCAAGGCACTGCTGGTGCCGGCCGGTTGCCTCTTCGGGCAGCCTGACCGCGGGCTTCTTAGCTTATCGCCTGTATCTGCGCTTCAATCTGGGCCAGTGCGCTCTCAAGCGCAGCGCGCCGCATCGGGTTCGAGCAACGTTGCGAGAGAATGCTCTCCCGTTGCAGGTTGAGCGCCTGCTTTTGGCGTTCACGCACGGTGCGGTGCTGTTCAGCCACGCGCCGGGCATCCTCGCTCACAAAGCCGTCTCTGGCTTCGACCTCCGGTAGCTCCAGGGTATTTGCCATTTTGCTCCTCCAGGGATTTACTTTCTCAAACCGCGAACCTATCTTCTATTCTACGGGGGTTTCGGCGCATTGTGTCCCACGGAATCAGGATCGTACCCTCGGCAAGACAAGAGGATCTCCCATGCGCGCTTGGCAGGTTTCGTCCTTTGGCGTTGATTCTTTAGAGCTTGTGGAACGGCCCATCCCTTCGCCGCGCTTCGGCGAAGTGCTCGTCAGGGTGCGTGCGATTTCTTTCAACTATCGCGATCTGATGATTGTGAAGGGTCAGTACAACCCGAAGATGAAGCTGCCCCGCATTCCCTGCTCCGACGGCGCCGGTGAAGTGGCGGCGGTGGGTGAGGGCGTCACCGCCTGGAAGCCCGGCGATCGCGTAGCCGGGATCTTCATGCAAAACTGGCTCGACGGCCCGCTCACCCCAGCCAAGGCGCGCGGCGCACTGGGCGGCGACATGGATGGCATGTTGGCGGAGTACGCCGCCCTCGGCCAGGCAGGCGTGGTGCGCCTACCCGAGCACCTCAGCTTTCAGGAAGCCGCCACGCTGCCCTGCGCAGCCGTCACCGCCTGGAATGCCCTGGCTGCCGGCAATCTCAGGCCTGGCGCAACGGTGCTTATCCAGGGAACCGGCGGCGTCTCGATCTTTGCTCTCCAGTTTGCCCGCCTCCAGGGCGTACGCGTACTGGGCATCTCCAGCAGCCATGACAAGCTGGAGCGGGCCTGCGAGCTCGGCCTCAGCGCCGGCCTCAATTATCTCGAAAACCCCGACTGGGAACGCTGGGTGCTGGACCAGACCGGCGGGATGGGGGTTGACCTGGTGGTCGAGGTCGGCGGCGCGGCCACGCTGGCGCGCTCCATCGCTGCCCTGCGCATCGGCGGAGTCATTGCCCAGGTGGGCGTCCTCTCCGGTTCCGCTGACACAGTTTCCCTCCCTATCCCGTCGATTCTCCACAAGCAGGCCCGCATTCAAGGCATCTACGTCGGCTCCCGCCGCGATTTTGAGCAGATGAACAAGGCCATTACCCTGGCACAGCTCCGGCCCGTAGGCGAGAACTTTCCCTGGACCCAGGCCGGGGCAGCCCTGGCCCGCATGGACGAAGCCAGCCACTTCGGCAAGCTGGTGCTGACCGTGGCCTGACAGTCCAGCCGGATCGAGGCCGAATCCGCGGCGGAATCTGGCGCGCTGGAGGCATGGGCAGCGCCCAAAGGGGATGGTAGAATCCGCAACATGCGTTGAGAAGTGGCGGTTGTGACCTGACGGGCACCTTCACCATTCCCCGTAGCAAAGAGCGCGGATAATCGCAGAGTGATTGGAATGAGCAAATTGATTCTGTTCGCCGCGCTGGCGGCCATGGCTCTGCCCGCCGGCGCCACCAGGCGTCTGACCGTGGCGCAACTGGAGAAGACGCTCGATGCCGCCAGCGAGAAGCATCGGGCGGACGATGAGGCTGTGCATCTGCTGGGCGAGGCCGTGCTCACCGAACGGCTCACCGACGCCTCCCGCGATCGCATCGCCGCCAGCTTGCATCTGAGTCCCAAGGCGATCCTGGCTCTGCAACTTCTCGCCGATCAGTCCTTCTATCTCGATCCTCCCGCGGCCGAATTGCCCAGCGCGCCCGCCCCTGACGCAGTTACCGCGCAGCGCATCCTCGATGACGCACGCATCTACGTGGCCAAGACATTGCCCCGCCTGCCCGACTTTTTTGCCACCCGCACCACCTACCGCTTCGACGACAGCCCGCAAATCCTTGGCGCCAATCAATGGCCAGTGCGCGCCGGCCTGCATCCGGTGGGAAAATCCAGCATCGAGATCACCTTCCGCAACGACCAGTTAGAGCCCCCGGCGCCTCAGCCGGCCAAAACCGCGTCTGGTCCTCCAGCACCTGTGGAATCGCCTGGAGAGCACGGAATGCAAACGCGGGGCGAGTTTGGCGTGATCCTGGCAATGATCTTTGTCGATGCCGGCAAGAGCGGCATCTCCTTTCACCACTGGGAACAGGCTCCCGGCGGACTGGTCGCCGTCTACCGTTATGCGGTGCCCAAATCGGCCTCGCAATACACCGTCGATTACTGCTGCATCGCCTTTGGATCTGGCGGCGGAGGCCGCCAAGGGGGCGGACGTCGCGGCGGAGGCGGATCGGCGCAGACGGCCAACGCGCCGCCCGATGCCTCAAACTCGCTCCACAAGACCGTCGGCTACCACGGCTCGCTGTTCATCGATCCCGCCTCGGGAACGATTTTCCGCCTCACCCTGGAAGGCGAGATGGGCAGCGGCCCGGTCTCCCGGGCAGCCGCGGTCATCGACTACGGGCCAATGGTCATCGGCGATCGGAAATATATCTGCCCGCTGCGCAGCATCGCTCTTACCGAGGCTGAGGCCGGCTCCAATTTCGCCAGTTCCGGCGTCGCAACCGACCCGTATACAGGGGTCAACACCATCGTTCAGGTCAACGAAACCAGTTTCACTGACTACCACCGCCTAGGCTCGACTACGCGCATCCTCACCGATGCGCCTGCTTCGCCGCCCGCGGCAGCGGCTCCCGCGCCCGCTCCGCCTCCAGTTGCCCAACCCTGAGGGGAAGGCGCCGCTCCGCGCGAGGAACTCTCCAAATCCCGAAAAAACATGAGGTTGCCGGCCTGCCGGCCCCGCTCCCCCGCGCCACTTCGGCCCGGCCGGCCCGGAACGGGCAATCCGCGACTTCGCACTCCGATTTTGGCGGTTTTTTCATTCCCGTGGCGCGTGATCCAGATTTATTGTTAGGACACTGCGCCAGGTGAGGGAAATCCCCGTCTGCGCGGCAAGCCGAGGTGACCTGTGC
>JBEKDH010000076.1:0-18853 GCA_050014455.1 Occallatibacter sp. | reverse complement strand
AAGGCCTCGGCCTCCACCGTCCCAGCCGGAAGCGCCAGTACCACGGCGCGGATCTGCCGCTCCTGTGTGTCCGTGCCGCCTCCTGAGTCGCGGCGCATCAATCCCGGTACGCGAAAGGTGAACAGCAGCCGGTTTTCGTCAAGAAAATCCAGTGAAACCAGGCTGTTGCGCGCACCCAGGTAAAGGGGGCCGGGCGCGGCAAAGCCCAGCGGGCTTACGGGAATGGCGAATGCGGGCGGCAGCGAAGGCTTGCCAGGAAGCCGGTCGGGAAGTGAGCGCTCCCTGGCCTGACGAGTCTGACCCTCGCGCAACTGGGCCGCCAAAGGCGAGTCTGGCGTGGAGCCTGCGCTGACCTGCGCCCACGCGGCCGACGCGGCGTTCAGCGAAAGACCGGCAACCGCCAGCAACAGGCTCGCCCGCAACCAAGCGCTCGTCTCAAGGAACCGTTTCACCATCGAAGAGTATTTTCGCCGATGAGGCCGTCTTTGGGCTGTGACGCGGCTCGCGAAAAGCGGGCAACTTGATCCGTAAGCGCTAAGCCACAGCGAGGGGGAGCTTCCGGCACTACCCGTTGGCCGCAAGGCCTGAGCAATGCGGCCAGCGGATTCGAGCTACTGCTTCATCGCCTTCTCGATCGCGACTGCGACGGCGACCGATGCGCCTACCATGGGGTTGTTGCCCATGCCGATCAGGCCCATCATCTCGACATGCGCGGGTACCGAGGACGAGCCGGCAAACTGGGCATCGGAGTGCATCCGGCCCATGGTGTCGGTCATGCCATAGGAAGCCGGACCTGCCGCCATGTTATCGGGGTGCAGCGTCCGGCCCGTGCCTCCGCCGGAAGCGACAGAGAAGAACTTCTTCCCATCCAGCAGCCTTTCCTTTTTGTAAATCGCCATCACCGGATGCTGGAAGCGGGTCGGATTCGTCGAGTTGCCTGTAATGGCCACATCCACCAGCTCCAGGTGCATGATGGCAACACCTTCGCGCACGTCGTCGGCGCCATAGCAGCGCACGGCAGCGCGCTCGCCGGTGGAATACGCCTTCTCACGAACGATCTTCAGTTGGCCTGTCACATAGTCGAAATCGGTCTGAACGTAGGTAAACCCGTTGACGCGGGAAATGATCTGCGCCGCATCCTTGCCCAGGCCGTTGAGAACCACGCGCAAAGGTGTCTTGCGCGCATTGTTGGCCGAGCGGGCCAGGCCAATGGCGCCCTCAGCGGCGGCAAACGATTCGTGTCCCGCGCAAAAGGCAAAGCACCCAGTCTCTTCGCGCAGCAGCATCGCGGCCAGATTGCCATGACCGATGCCCACTTTGCGATCGTCGGCAACCGAGCCCGGAATGCAGAATGCCTGCAAGCCGGTGCCGAGGGTTTCGGCAATCTCCGCGGCGACGGTTTGCTTCTTGGTGATGGCAACGGCTGCGCCGATCAAATAGGCCCAACCGGCATTCTCAAATGAAATGTTCTGAATCGACTTGACAATCTTGCGTACATCGACACCCTTCTCCAGGCAGATCTGGTCGGCCTTTTCGAGCGATTCAATGCCGGCGGCGCCAAGAAAGGAGTCGATCTGCGCAATCCTTCTCTCATATCCTTCAAACAAAGCCATGATCTTCTCCTTATTCCTTGCGAGGGTTGATGGTTTTCACGGCGTCGGCATAACGGCCATAGGTGCCGGTTGCCTTGGTCAGCGCGGTCTGCGCATCCACTCCCTTGGCAATGGAGTCCATCATGGGCCCCAGCCGGACAAACTTGTAGCCGATGATCTCGTTATCCGCGTCCAGGGCGAGTTCGGTCACGTATCCTTCGGCCAGTTCAAGGTAACGCGCGCCCTTTGCGGTGGTGCCGTACAATGTTCCGGTCACGCTGCGCAAGCCCTTGCCCAGATCCTCAAGCCCGGCGCCGATCGGCAGCCCGTCCTCAGAGAACGCGGTCTGAGTGCGGCCATAGACGATCTGCAAGAACAACTCGCGCATGGCCACGTTGATGGCATCGCAGACCAGATCGGTATTCAGGGCTTCGAGAATGGTCTTGCCGGGCAAGATCTCCGCGGCCATGGCAGCGGACTGCGTCATCCCGGTGCAGCCGATGGTCTCAATCAGCGCCTCCTCGATGATGCCGTTCTTCACGTTCAAGGTCAGCTTGCAGGCTCCCTGCTGGGGAGCGCACCAGCCCACGCCGTGGGTCAGGCCTGAAACGTCGGTCACTTCCTTGACCTTGGTCCAACGGCCTTCTTGTGGAATAGGCGCCGGGCCGTGATTCGGACCCTTGGCAACGACGCACATCTGTTCAATTTCGTGTGTATGCATCTGGAGTTTCGCTCCCTTTTTCGGTTTGTCCAGTTTGTTCGGTTCTTCCGTCTTGCCCCGCTGGGTTTGGGTTATCGAAGGCTTTTCATGCCGCCTCGTCGCACCGCAGATTTTGTTGCGGGCGCTATGCGGCGCAATGGCGGCCGGCCGCCATTCCACGCTGCAATCCCAACGATTCGGCGAATTGCTCCGATTATAGGGGCGCGGAATCTGATTCACTGTGACCGCCGTCGCAGCAGATTGGCCATCCGCGTTACCGTTGCGGTCAGCCGATAAGCAAAGGAAGAGCGAGAGCCACTGAAACTTCTGAGCTTTCCTGAACCGGACACATATACTGAACCCACCATGAGTTCGCAACCGCCGGTCCCCAACCGCTCCCGCTCGCAGGCGCTCGACGAGCGCGCCCAGCGCTTCTTTCCCGGCGGCGTCAACTCGCCGGTGCGGGCCTTTCGAGCCGTCGGCGGCGCGCCGCCCTTTGTGGAGCGCGCCCAGGGCGCGTGGCTCATCGATGCCGACGGCAACCGTTCTATCGATTACTTTGGCTCCTGGGGTCCGATGATCCTGGGCCACGCCTTTCCGCCGGTGGTCGAGGCCATCGAGCGGGCCGCGCACAACTCCGCCAGCTTCGGCGCTTCCACGGCCGCCGAGGCCGACCTGGCCGAGCGCATCGCAGCCTGCTTCCCGGCCATTGAGAAGTTGCGCTTCGTCAGCTCCGGCACCGAGGCCACCATGAGCGCCATTCGCCTGGCCCGCGCCGCCACCGGCCGCAAGATCGTGGTCAAATTCGAAGGCTGCTACCACGGCCACTCCGACGGCCTGCTGGTGAAGGCCGGTTCCGGTGTAGCTACATTTGGCATTCCCGGCTCGGCTGGCGTACCCGAGGAGATCGCCCGCCTTACGCTTGCCCTTCCTTACAACGATCTGGCAGCGGTCGAGGCAGCCTTCGCCGGGCATCCTGGCGAGATCGCCGCGGTGATTGTAGAGCCCGTCGTCGGCAATGCCGGCTGCATTCCGCCAGGCCCAGGCTACCTGGCCGGCCTGCGCGCGCTCACCGCCCGCGAGGGTGCCCTCTTCATCGTCGACGAGGTAATGACCGGCTTCCGCGTGGCCCTGGGCGGCGCGCTTGAGCTTTACGGCATCGACGCCGACCTGGTTACGCTGGGCAAGATCGTAGGCGGAGGCCTGCCTGTGGGCGTCTTCGGCGGCAAGCGCGCCTTCATGGATATGCTTGCCCCGCTCGGCCCCGTCTATCAGGCCGGAACCCTGAGCGGCAATCCCCTGGCCATGGCTGCGGGCATGGCCACCGTCGGCTACCTTCAGGAACATGCCGACAAGGTCTATCCGCAGCTTGAAGCCACCGCCAAAGCCGTGGCCGAAGGCGTCGCCGCCGAAGCCGCCCGCGCCGGTGTTCCCCTCACCGTCAACCGCGTCGGCTCCATGTGGACCTGGTTCTTCACTCCCGGCCCGGTCACCGCCTACGCCCAAGCAGCCCGGAGCGACACCGCCGCCTTCGGACGCTTCCACCGGGCCATGCTCGACCACGGCATCTGGCTGCCGCCGTCGCAGTTTGAAGCCGCGTTCCTGAGCACGGCCCACGGCGAAGCAGAGATAGCCGCCACCATCGCCGCCGCGCGAGAAGCATTCCAGTCCGTTCGGGATTACATAAAGTAAAAACCCTGGTTCATGCGCAGCGAATTACTATCGTCTGGCTTGACAAAGTCTCAGAAATGATATACACTGTAAATACACTTAGGGTAGTCTACGGTGACAATCCCGTGACTACAAGAATTCATATTTAGGAGCAATTATGGAAAGCAAGCCTTTGCTTTTTGATTGGGATGTGGCCAACTTGGCTCACATTGCGCAGCACAACATAACGCAGGAAGAAGCCGAGCAGGTTCTTCTGGGATTTCCTCTCGATATGGAATTGCAAATCGCTGACGAGAGCAACGGAGAAGAGAGGCTCCTGCAAATCGGAGAGACAGCGTCGGGAAGGATTCTACAACTGGTTACAACCTGGCGCGACGGAAAAGTCAGAGTGATCTCAGCCTGGGATGCACCCAAGCAACTCAAGCTCTTCTATCTGGCAGAAATGAGGCGGCAATATGGAGACACTGAATATTCCGAAGTTTGAAAACGAGTCCGACGAAGCCAACTGGCTGTATGAGAACCGAGAGGGCTTGGCAGCGGCGTTCCTGCAGGCGGCGCAGGAGGGCCGAGTACGGCAAGGAACGCTGAGCCAGCGTGGCGTCACTCCCCCGACAACGATCCGGCTCGCCCCGGAGGACATTTCCCGCGCTCGGTCCCTGGCTGACCGCCGCGGACTGCGTTATCAGACCTATCTCAAAATGCTGATTCACGAGGCGCTCGAGAGGGAAGAGCGACTGGCAAGCTGAGTCCATCCTCAGTTCTCTAACTCCACGCCTTCAGCGTCACAAACCGATGGGTCGGCTTGTACCGCGCAATCAGCTTCTCCACCGCGGCCACCGATGGCCCCCGATCCGCGCCCAGCTGCAGGTGGTTGCCGTCGTGGAGCACGATATTGGCTGCCCGGCCCCGCCGCTCCAGCCGGTCGATTCGGCGCATCAGCCGTTCGGCAATTCTCTCCGCCGAAGGCTCGCTCCAGTCCGAGGTCATCGCGTTCCACAGCACGGGCGTCATCCCCAGCGACCTTGCTATACGAAAGACCGCAGGCCTTCGCGCGCCGAACGGCGGGCGAAAGAAGCGCACCGGAGCGCCCGCAATCTGCTCCAGCGTCTGGCTGGTCCTCGTCAGCTCCTCCTGTACGCGGCTGGCCGAAGTTAGCGCCAGGTTGGAATGGCTCCAGGAATGGTTGCCGATCAGGTGCCCTGCCGCCACGATCCGCCGCACAAGTCCGGGCTCTGCCTGGGCGAACTTGCCCAGCATGAAGAACGTCGCCCGCACATCGTGGCCGGCCAGCGTCTCGAGCAGCCTCGGCGTCCACGCCGGATTGGGGCCGTCGTCGAAGGTCAGCGCCAACGCGCCGGGGCGCTCGGGGGCAATCAGCGCCTCGCCGAGTATCCGCGACCCCGGCCACAGCGCGGCATAGGCGCAACCGCCCGCCGCCAAGCCGAGCGCGCCCGCCGCGCCCAGCCCGGCGCAAATCCCGGTAGCCAAAGGAGAAAGCATTCCGCCTTCCAGTGTGCAGCGCCGGACGAAGGAACCGCAAGCGGAACGCGGATCTGACGATGAGCCCTGTCTCCGAAAGGTCAGTGGCGCACTTGTTTATCGGAGAATCCAGCTTGCGATGTCGCCGACGACCTGCTCGTCGACGTGTCCTGGCGCCTGGTATTCCTCAGGCCTCGATCTTCCTTCGCCGGCTATGAACAGGTGATTCAATTTGGGATAAGTGCGGAAGGTGACATTGCTCTGACTTCCCAGCGCCGATTTCCAGAGATCGAAGTCTTTCATCGTCACCTGGTAGTCCCGTTCTCCCTGCAAAATCAGCATGGGAGGATTGAGGCCTTTGGCTTCGACATCGGGACGATAGCCTTTCAGGTCCGCCAGGTACGGAACTGGAAGGTTCATGCCGGCAAATGGATTCTTCTTGTATTCCTGAAGTTTTGCCTCTTCTTCAGCCGTGAGATTCCCTTTGAGGCTGGCGAAGTATTCAGCCTGATCGACAAGCAACTCCTCCAATGGCCGCACATTTCCCGCCATCACAATGAAACCGGCAATCTTCGGGTCTTGTCTCATGATGCGCGGGGCAAGGTATCCTCCCTGGCTGTGCCCCAGCACAAAGACGCGCGCCGGGTCGATCTTTGCCTGCGTTCTGAGCAGCGCAGCCGCCCTCACCGCGTCTTCTACCGTCTCCTGGTTCATGGTGAAACCTGGGTCCGTCACGCATTGCGGGTACACGCGGGTGCGTTTCTCATAACGCAGCACGGCAATGCCTCGCGAAGATAGCCCCTCGGCCAGGTCTCGAAAAACTTTCGTGCCACCATCCGACTCATCGCGGTCGTTAGGCCCTGAGCCATGGACCAGAACGAGAGCCGGAAACGGCCCCGCGCCCTTCGGAATCGTCAGCGTGCCGGGCAGCTTCCATGCATCGTCGCCTACCATAACCTCGATTGCAGAGAAGGAATCCGGATGCGCGTATGGAGCGCTTTGATAACTGGCTGCGACAGGACGCCATGTTTGTCCGTCAATCTGCCCAGCCTGGTTCCAGGCCACCTGAAAGTCCAGCGACACCTGCGCCCAGTGTACTTCCATCGCAACCACGGTCAAATCTCCGACTGTCTGCGTGCGCGGAGCATCAATCTCTCGCGGAGGCCCCAACGCAATAAGCTGCTCCATCTGCGCCGAGTAGGCTTCCTGGCTGATAGCACTCTTCATCTTTGGTGAGAACTTCGCGTAGACCCCGTCGATCTTGTGCGCCAAAATCTGATCGAGCATTTGCTTGCTGCGATCATCGGACGATTGCCCAAGGGCGCAGCACGTCATAAGCAGAAAGACAAGAATGCGCATATTACCTCCAAAGAGCATGGGCAAGGACAGCCATGCCAGTCATGTAAAGAACGATCCGCGCAAGCAAGAACCACGACGCGCGATTGCCGAAGTTCAACGTATAAAAGCCGCCGACCGGCGTTTGCACATAGATCGCGGGATCGTCTGGGTTGTAGTAGACCATGCCCCCGCGCCAGTATTCCGGAGCGGTATAGTCGCCATCCCCCGGCTCGTTCGCGGTCTTGAACATGCGATAGAAGATCCGCACGAGCATGAGAAGAGACACGACGATGAGCGAGGCAAAGAGCGGCGAGAAGACCGCATAAGGCAGGGGCGGATGCAGCGCAATGAATGGCGTCAGCGAAGAACCGAACGCAACCATATATGCGAACAAAGTACACAGCGAAATGGCAGGCGACGTGGGTGAACTGCGGCGCGAGCCGTGGAGGATCGACAGACTGATGCCGGCCAGGAAAACAATGATCAATGCGCCGAAGAGAGGAGGGGCGTACAAGCCGGCAAAAGTCTTTGTAGCCCATCCATTCGCGGTTCCGTCGTGGGCCCAATGGATCGCGTAACGCTCCGGTATCTGCTGCCAATGCAGGTAGACGTCCAAAGCTGCCGCGCAGGGAACGGCCAGCGGCAGAAGAAAGCGCCAGCCAATGCGCTGGTTGTCATTGTCCGCATCGGTGAGGTTTGCCGTACGAATGCCATGGCTGGCTACTGCAAACTTTTTCGCGCTTGCATTGGCCACAGCGAAGCCGCGCAGGGTTGCGATCAAATAGACGATCATTGCCGCACCAGCTCCGAGATAGATCCATAAGATCGGCACGAAGATCATGGCGATGAGGCACGCAATGCTCCACGGCAGCAGATGCCGTTCATAGCGGCGAATGACGGCCGCGCCCTCGGCGCCGTAGCGAATCTGGCCGGGAACGAGAACGCCGAAAAGCCGCTTTCCGTGCAAATACGGAAGAGCATGTTCTGTGAGAATCAAGAAGATCATGTAGGCCAGGACGAACATTCGGATTGAGGTCATTTTTCAAGCTCCTGAGCAAACGATTTCAATTCTGAAGCGATGCGAAGGGCATCCACGCCGTCTGCGCGCATCTGCGCCACCAGTTCTCTCAGCCGTTCGCCAAAGGGATTTGGGGTCTCCGAGCTATTTCCCTTGTCAGGCGTTTCGCGCTGAATGACCATGGCGCCGCGGCCGTGTTTCAGGTCGAGCCACCCCTCCCCGGCAAGCTCACGGTAGGCTTGAGCCACCGTGTTGAAATGGACCCCAAGCTCCATCGCCAAGCGCCGGACTGTTGGCAGCATCTGGCCGGGTTTCAGGCGCTCCTCTACCAACTGAACCCGCATGGCATCCACGATTTGCCGGTAGGCGGGAACACTGGAACTGAGGTCGATGCTGATGGTAGTTGGCTGCGTCATGTTGTCTGTGTACTGTGTACAGATACAATGTACAATTTGCCAAGTTTCTTGTCAACTGCTTTTTCCAAAGGAAAAATCGCGCGGACGGGCGGCGACCCAACATACAGGCTCTAAGCCGCCGGGATCGACAGAAATGGTACCGCGCAATGGAACCTGGGCCCCCTCCTCAGGCGTATACTCAGCTTGTTCGGGTCGCATCCTGCGTTCACGGAGCGGCACTGGAGACAACCATGAGCCTCACTCAGTTCCCCGGCGGCGCCGATTCCTCGCGCCACGCCAACCCCATCACAAAGGTCACCGTGCCCGCGCTCACTGAGATGAAGCGCCAGGGCAAGCCCATCAGCGCGCTAACCGCCTACGACTACTCCACCTCGCGGCTGGCCGACGAAGCCGGAATCGACCTGCTGCTGGTGGGCGACTCGCTGGCCATGGTGGTTCTGGGCCACGAAAACACACTCGCTGTGACAGTCGACGAGATGCTGCACCACACGCGCGCCGTCCGCCGCGCTGTACGCCGCGCACTGGTGGTGGCCGACATGCCCTTCGGCAGCTATCACGGCACGGCCGGCGAAGGCCTGTCCAACGCCATCCGCTTCATCAAGGAGGCTGGCGCGGAGGCCGTCAAGATCGAAGGCCCGCGCATCGAACTCGTCCGCGCCCTCACCGAGGCCGAGATTCCCGTTATCTGCCACCTCGGGCTGACTCCGCAGAGCATTCACCGCATGGGCGGCTACCGCGTGCAGGCGCGCACCGCCGAAACCGTGCTACAGCTCAAAGCCGACGCCCATGCGCTCGCCCATGCCGGTGCCGGAGCGATCGTGCTCGAAGGCATTCCCCGCGAAGTGGCCGCGGAGCTTACCGCCGAGCTGCCCATTCCTACTATCGGCATCGGCGCGGGGCCCGATTGCGACGGCCAGATCCTCGTCTTCCACGATCTGGTGAACCTGACCTTCGCGCCGGCGGCCAAGTTTGTCCGCCGCTACGCCGACGCCGGCGCGCTCATTCGCTCCGCCATCGAACACTATCGCGAAGACGTCGAGCACCGCGCCTTCCCTTCGGATGAGGAGAGCTACCACCTGCCGGAGGCGGTGCGCAGAACCCTCAACGGAATTCCAAAGATGGGAGCGCTGCGGAAGATCTGATGGAACTTCTTCGCACCGTAGCCGAACTCCGCCAGTGGTCGCGTGAGCAGCGCAGCGGCGGCAATCCGGTCGGCCTGGTGCCCACCATGGGCGCTCTGCACGCCGGCCACGCTTCGCTGATTCGCGCCGCCGCGGTCAGTTGCGGGCCGGTTGCCGTCAGCATCTTCGTCAACCCCACCCAGTTCGGCCCCAACGAAGACTACGCCCGCTATCCGCGCACCTTCGAGGCTGACTGCGCTCTAGCCCAGGCCGAAGGAGCTGACGCCGTCTTCGCACCGACGGTCGAAGAGCTTTACCCCGTCGGCGCAGCCACGTTCGTCGAAGTCGAAGGCCTGAGCAACCGCCTCGACGGCGCATCCCGCCCCGGCCACTTTCGCGGCGTCGCCACCGTGGTCGCCAAGCTGCTCATCGCCGCCGAGCCGGACCGCGCTTTCTTCGGCCAGAAGGATGCCGCCCAGGTCGCGGTCGTGCGGCGCATGGTAGCCGACCTCCGCCTGCCTGCCGAAATCGTAGTTTGTCCCATCGTCCGCGAGCCGGACGGCCTGGCCCTCAGCTCCCGCAACCTCTTCCTCAGCGCTGCCGAGCGCGTTCAGGCCCTGGTCCTCAGCCGCGCCATCCGCCAGGCCGAAGCCCTCGCAGCCGCGGGCGAGCGCCGCTCCAGCGCGCTCATCGCGGCCGCCCGCCAAACCTTCGCCGCCGTCCCCGAGGTCCGCATCGACTACATCGCCGCCGTTGACTGGGCCACGCTCGATCCCGTCGAAATCGCCGCTCCTGGAACCCTCTTCGCCGTCGCCGCCAGGGTCGGCCATACTCGGCTCATCGACAACACCATCCTCAACTGACCCGGACTCCATGCGTAGGTTGGCAGCCCAATCTTTGCGCGCTTCCGCCAGTCGCTCCGCCAGGGCAAACGCATCTTAATCTTGCTGATAGCTATCCACGGTCGGTTTTGTAACAAGGGCACGACTTCAGTCGGGCCGCCACGGAAGCACAGGATAATAGGGGCTTTAGCCCCGGCCAACCTCTTCATCTCCCCTTTTCCGATTGCCGGCCGATGCCGTGCGCAGGGGCTAAAGCCCGCCGTGCTTCCTTCGCACACGTGTGGCCCGACTGAAGTCGTGCCCTTATTACAAAGCGCATGAACTCAATATCTTGCGCTGTTTTTCCCCTTCCCGCAGAGAAGCGAGTTTAGATGCGTCTGCCTTGGTCGTTACGGTCGTCATCACAGCCTTTTCGCGGCCGGGCTGATAGACTGATTCGACAGGTATGGCCATGGAAATACTGCAAGAAGGGACTCAGAACCCCTTGAAAGGAAAGGGCATGAGCACAAGGTTCGCGCGCAGGATGGACACTGTGCGCACCTCCACCATCCGCGAGATTCTTAAAGTCACCGAGCAGCCGGAGATCATCTCCTTCGCCGGCGGCCTTCCCGCGCCGGAGTTGTTTCCAGTGGACGACATTCTCTGCGCCGCCGGGCGAGTGCTCACCGAGGGCGGCGCAGGGGCGCTTCAATACAGCCCCACGGAGGGCTTTCCTCCGCTGCGCGAGGCCTTTGCGGCCGAGTCGCGCAAGCGCGGGATCGACTGCTCAGCTGAAGATATTCTCATTACCACCGGCTCCCAGCAGCCGCTCGACCTGATGGGAAAGATCTTTCTCGATGCGGGCGACTGCGTGCTCACCGAGAGCCCGACGTACATGGCCGCCATCCAGGCCTTTCAGACCTATGGATGTCGCTTTGCCGCTGCGCCCACCGATGGCGAAGGACTGATCCCGGAAGCGCTGCCTGCCTTGATTGAGCGGGAAAGGCCCAAGTTCCTCTACACGATTCCGAACTTTCAGAATCCCAGCGGCGTCACGCTCGCCGCCCAGCGCCGCCGGCTGCTTTATTCCATCGCGGCCCGCTACGAACTGGTCGTGCTGGAAGACGACCCGTATGGAGCATTGCGCTACGCCGGCGCGCCAATTGCACCCATCAAGTCGCTGGATACCGAAGGCCTTGTCATCTACCTTAGCACCGTCTCAAAGACCATCGCGCCCGGACTCCGAGTCGGCTGGGCGGTTGCGGCCGAGCACATCCGGCACAAGCTGACCATCGCCAAGCAGGCAGCCGATCTGCACACCTCCAGCCTCGACCAGCGCATCGTCCATCGCTACCTTGCGGACTTCGACAGCGGCGCGCACATCGAGCGCATCCGCCGATCTTACGGGGAGCGATTCTCGATCATGGATGCCGCGCTGAGCGAGCACATGCCGCCGGGATTCACCTGGACCCATCCCCAAGGAGGAATGTTCTTGTGGGTTACCTGTCCCGAGGGAGTGAACACCACCGAACTGATGCGCGAGGCCTTTGCGCGCAAGGTTCTTTTTGTGCCGGGGCAGGATTTCTTCTCCGATACGCCCGGCCATCGCTTCATGCGCCTGAACTTCTCCAATGCCGCCCCGGAACAGATCAGGCAAGGCATCCTACGCCTGGCGGAGGTGTGCAAAGCGGCGGCGCGGGCTCTCGAATAGTGCGTGGCCCGGCGGCGCACGAACCTGCCCGCGGAGCTGCGCAACGATTTCGAGCAGGCGAATCGCCTTCAACGCGAATGAGGCGGCTGCTCAAACGGCGTGATTCAGAAGCAACCAGGCCTTCTCTTCCAGGCCGGCGATTTCACTGAAGAGCAGCGAGGCGGAACGCACCTTCTCTTCAATGCCATCCATCGTTTCGGCATCCTTGAAGAGCAGCGCGATCTCTGTAAACCTGCCCCCGGATTGGCGGAAGATTTCCGCGGTTTCCGCCATCGCGGGCTTGCGGGCTATCTTTGCGCCCTCATCGAGGAAGCGGGCGTACATGGGGCGGAAGCAGCCGCCGCCGGTGCCGCCGATTTCGATGAAGACATAGAGATTGAACAAGTTCATCCGCAGCTCTCTGTCTTTGAAGAGAACCGGCCATTGCAGTAACTGCCTGGCCGTGTGCCGCAACCCCGGAACGCCGAAGTTCTTGATGGGCGGATTGAGGCAGGCATCGACGGTTTGCGCAATCGACGCGGCAATCTCAGCTTTCCCTGGATTGTGGAATCCCGCAAAATCGAACTCCAGGCGCAGATTCTTCGGCGGAAAGGGCTTGTAAGGCGAGCTTCTGGATTTGGCGAGCTGCTCCAGAGTTACCGAAGCATAAAACCCCTTCTTCACTCCAGCCATCTGCGGGTCCATGTCGGAGGCCAGAACGGTGCGGCCGCCGTCGTAGCCGCAGACCACGAAGGTGTGGCCGCCGAAGTGGTATTCCTCGGGAAAATGGAACCAGGGCAGAAAGCCCATATCGCCGCCCAGCATGACGGGCTCTTTCCGCGCCAACGCCTCGAGCAGAGCAGCTTCAGCATTCTTGGCGCTGGAGGTGCAGACCTCGCGGATGCCGACGCCGGTCCTTGCGCCGAGATCCTGATAGAAGTTCTTCGGGTTTGCCCTGCCGCCGACAAATATATAGGTGCCCGCGCCGATCTTCATCTGCCAGTAGATGAATCCGATTCCGGCCCCCAGGCCGAGCAGCATCTCCTCGGAGATAGGATGGCCAGCATGGTGAAATATCTTGGCCAGCGAATTGGTGACGCAGTGGCAGCCGTCGAGGGCGGGGCAGTTGGGGAAGGGTTCAAGCGCTGAATGGATGCTCGCGGTCTTCATGGTGAGCGGCAACTCCTCTAGCAATTTCAGAGTCGCCTCACATCATAACTCCCGCACCCCCGGCGTCAGGTACTCTGGCCCGACGGGGTCCGCGACGGACTCCGCCACGATGCGGTCGATATCCTCCATGGCGCTTGCATCGAGCTGCCAGCCCAGCACGCCTTCCACGGCATCCAGCTGCCCGGGGCGTTTGGCGCCCCACAGGGCTACGCTGATGCCGGGGCGGTCGAGCACCCAGCGCACGGCCAGTTCCAGCACGCTCTTGCCGTAGTGCTCCTGGGCAAAGGCCGTCAGCCCCTCGACAGCGGTCATGTACTGGCCGAAGCGCGGCTCCTGGAACTTGGGGTCCACGCTGCGAATGTCCTTGGCGTCGAAGCTCATGCCGCGCGTAATCCGGCCGGCCAGCAAACTGCGGCAGAGCGTGCTCCAGGTGAGCACGGCCACGCCTCTGGGCGCGCACCACGGCAGCGTGACCTCGTCGATTTGGCGCTCGAAGAGGTTGTAGGGCAGCTGGTTTGAGGCCAGTGGAGCAACGGAGCGAAACTCCTCCATCTGCGCCACGCTGAAGTTACTCACCCCCAGCGCGCGCACCTTGCCCTGGCGCTGGAACTCGCCCATCAATGCGGCAACTTCGGCAATGGGAGTGCGCGTGTCGGGCCAGTGGACCTGGTAGAGATCGATGTAGTCCGTGCCCAGGCGGCGACGGCTGTCTTCAAGCTCGCGGCGCAGGCGGGCAGCGGTCGAGTTGGCGAAGACGCCGTGCTCGTTCCACTCCAGGCCGGTCTTGGTGGCGATGAAAAACGCATCGCGGCGGCCGTGGGCGCGCATGGCCTTGCCGACGATCTCCTCGCTGCGGCCATGGCCGTAGATGGGCGCAATATCGATGAGGTTGATGCCGCGCTCGACGGCGCTCAAGCAGGTGGCCACGGCCAAATCGCCGGGGACCGCGCCCCACTCCAGCCCGCCAATGGCCCAGGTGCCCAGGCCGATGCGGGAAACCTCCACGCCGGCAATCGTCGTTGTCTCCATGCAGATTATCTTAAGTGCCGGCTCACGGAAGGGCGTCGGCAGAAAGCACTTCCACAGCTTCTGCAGTGTGGGTTCCCATTCCAGATGTCATCCTGAGCGACTCCGAGCGCAGCGAAGAGGAGCCGAAGGACCTGCGGTTTGTTCTTCTGCGAATGGTGGGTGTTCGCGGCTACTCCGCCGGCCGCCAGCGAAGAATCGGCTTTCTGGCTGCCTGCACTTCGTCGAGCTTGGAGACGCGCGTCGAGTGGGGCGCGGACTTCACCAACTCCGGCGTTTCGTCCACCTCGCGGGCGATGGAGCGCATGGCGGCGATGAACAGGTCCAGTTCTTCCAGCGACTCGCTTTCGGTTGGCTCGATCATCAGCGCGCCGTGGACGATCATGGGGAAGCTGACCGTGTAGGGGTGGAAGCCATAGTCGATCAGCCGCTTGGCGATCTCGCCGGTCTTCACACCTTTGGCGGCCTGGCGCTTGTCGCTGAAGACCACCTCGTGCATGGAGGCCGTCTTGTACGGCAGCTCGTACACGTCCTCCAGCTTTTTGCGGATGTAGTTGGCGTTCAGCACCGCGTCTTCCGTGGTCTGGCGCAGGCCGTCGGGGCCGTTGGCCAGGATGTAAGCCAGCGCGCGGATGAACATGCCGGTGTTGCCGTAGAAGGCGCGGACACGGCCTACGGATTGGGGCCGATCGTAGGACCAGCCAAGCTGACCGGTCGGTTGAGCGCTGTGCTCTCCCACCCTTTCCGCGGAAGAGCGCGGAAAGGATGGGGCACCCAGCGTCTGGGGATTGCGGACGAGCACAGGGATAGGCAGAAACGGCTCCAGAAATGCCTTGCAGGCCACCGGCCCGGAGCCGGGACCGCCGCCGCCGTGGGGCGTCGAGAAGGTCTTGTGCAGGTTCAGGTGCATCACGTCCACGCCGAAGTCGCCGGGGCGCGCCTTGCCCACCAGGGCGTTCATGTTGGCGCCGTCCATGTACAGCAGCGCGCCCTTGGCGTGCAGAATCTCGGCTATCTTGTGAATCTGGCTCTCGAAGACCCCAATCGTCGAGGGGTTGGTGAGCATCAGCGCGGCGGTCTCCTCGTCCACCTGCCGAGCGAGGGCTTCAAGGTCGATGCCGCCTTCCGCGTTCGACTTCAGGTTCTCGACCGTGTAGCCGCAGATGGCCGCGGTGGCCGGATTGGTCCCGTGGGCGGAGTCGGGAATGAGCACCTTGCGGCGGGGATTTCCCCGCGACTCGTGCCATGCGCGCACCAGCAGGATGCCGGTGAACTCGCCGTGCGCGCCGGCCGCCGGCTGCAGGGTGATCGCGTCCATGCCGGTAATCTCCAGCAGGCAGCGCTGCAGCAGGTCGATGACTTCAAGAATGCCCTGGGCGAGAGAGTCGGGCCGGTAGGGATGCGCCTCGGCCAGGCCCTCGATGCGGGCCACGCACTCATTTACGCGCGGGTTGTACTTCATGGTGCAGGAGCCCAGCGGATACATGCCCAGGTCGATGGCATAGTTCCAGGTCGAGAGCCGCGTGAAGTGGCGCACGATCTCGATCTCGCTCAACTCAGGGAGCAGACCGGGGGTGGTGCGATGGGTAACGCCGAGCAGCGCCGCGGCATCGACGGCGGGAACGTCGAGCGGAGGCATCTTGTAGGCGCGCTTGCCGGGTGACGACTTCTCGAAGACCAGCGCCTCGTTCTGCGTCTGGTGGGGACGGACCTTGCCGAAGGTGCGTGAAATCGAAACTCCAGATGCTGCCATTTTTCATGCCTCGCTTGAGTTGAGTAAATGCTTTTCCGACTCAGAGGTTCTCGGCAAATGGATGACGCCTGATATGAACTTGTACCTATAGCCTGACTCGATAAAGTTGTCGTCGAGACCCAACACCAGATAGCTCTCGCTGTCTGCCGGTAGGCCCATTTCCTGTCGTAGCGCTAAATCCGTGATGAACCTGTTACCAGGGATTTTCGAGCGAGCCCTTACCTCCCACGAGTAATCGCTGACTGGCAAACGGTAGGTTTCCGAATTTGCGCCAAAGTGAAATTCACCTCGTAACAAAGGCCCGCTCCCGAACTCAGAGGCCCGGTTCTTGTTGTATGCCGCTGTTCTAGTCCAGAGCAGGTGCTCGCTTCGGGCTACACAAAGGGAATGAGAGTAGCTATCCTCTTTTGTCCTCGGATCTTGGGTACTCTGCGAACCAAACAGCCATTCCTCGCGCGATGATTTCATGGCCAGTTCCTCAATTCTCCCCAGCAGGAATTCGTCCCCGATGGCAGTACCAAGCAGAGCCATTCGGCCGCTGTTCTCGCTCCCTAACAATATCTGGTTCTCCGGTTGGCATTGGGTTGGAACCTTTGCTCCGAAAGACACGCGCACAACATCAAGCGCCCTGATCAGCCTATGGTCGCCGTCCATATCAACGTGAAGTTTTCCGAGGTCGAAGCCGCCGCCGTACCTGTTCATGACTCCACGAACCAAGTTACCCGATCCGAGGTCTAAGCCGGCCACAAATCGTCCCCTGTGACTCTTGAATACGGCTAGACAAAGAAAATCAGTCGTAGACATTTGTGCTCCTACGCCTCCGCCAAATTGGTGGCCAGGACTTTGGCGGCAGTGTCGATTCGTTCGCGTGTAACAACCTCCGTGGCGCACCAGAGGGTAGCGTTGCCTAACTCGGGGTACCACTTGCTCAAGTCAATGCCGCCGACAATCTTTGCATCGAGGAGGCGCTTGCTCCACGCCGCCGGGGCTTCTTCGGTTTGCAAGACAAACTCATGAAATCTGGGTGCGCGGGTGAAAAGCAGCTTCGCTCCCGGCTGCGCGCTCAAGGTTGCCGCGGCGTAGGCGGCCTTGGCCAGGTTGTGCTCGGCCAGCTCGCGGATTCCTTCCTTGCCGTAGACGCAGAGGAAGATGGTGGCCATCAGCGCCACTAAAGCCTGATTCGTGCAGATGTTCGAGGTCGCCTTCTCGCGGCGAATATGCTGTTCGCGTGTGGAAAGCGTCAGGACAAAGCCGCGATAGCCGTTGCTGTCTACGGTCTGGCCTACGAGCCGCCCCGGCATCTGGCGCAGGTACTGCTCCTTGGCTGCAATGACGCCGCAGTAAGGACCGCCATAACTCAAAGCCACGCCGAAGGACTGCGCCTCCATGCTGACGATGTCGGCCTCGACCGGCGGGCGAACCACGCCCAGCGAAACCGCTTCCGCAATGGCGACGATGAGCAGCGCGCCCCGCGCGCGGGCGATAGCCGCGATGGCGGGAATGTCCTCAATAACCCCGAAGAAGTTGGGGCTTTGCACCAGAACGGCAGCGGTTTCCTCTGTGACGGCAGCTTCGAGAGCCGCAAAATCGATGCGGCCGGTCTCGCGCTCGTAGCCAACCAAAACCGTGGGCAGCCCCTGGTGTTTCGCGTAAGTCGCTATAACTTCGCGGTATTCGGGATGGACGGTCGCGGCCACCACAGCCTTGTGGCGGCCGGTAACTCGCACGGCCATCATCACCGCTTCCGCCGCGCCGGTCGAACCGTCGTACATGCTGGCATTGGCCACGTCCATGCCGGTGAGTTCGGCGATCATGGTCTGGAACTCGAAGATAGCTTGCAGCGTGCCTTGAGTTATCTCGGCCTGATAGGGCGTATAGCTGGTGAGAAACTCGCCGCGCTGAACGAGCGAGTCGATAATCACCGGGCGGTAATGGCGATAGGCTCCCGCGCCCAGGAAGCTGGCGTAATCGGTGGCGTTCTTTTTGCCGGCGGCGCGGAAGTAGCTTACGATTTCGCTCTCGGCGTGCTGGCGCGGCACGGCCAGGTCGCGGTCCAGCCGGCACTCGGCGGGAATGACGGCGAAGAGCGAGTCGATGGAGGCCGCGCCGATCTCGACCAGCATCTGTTGGCGTTCAGCAGGTGATTTGGGCAGGTAGCGCATAAATGGTCCCTCCGGGACCAGCGGTCAGTTGTCAGTGATCAGTGATCGGTTCGCAACGAGAACGCTTGATGCAGTTCCAGGGTTCGGAGCAGCCCGAACGGTCGATGAGGCGAATGGATGCTGACTAACGAAAGCTGGCCACTGATCACTGACAACTGTCCACTCAGCCTTCCGTCTCTTCCGCAATGAACGCCTCGTAAGCCGCTGCGTCCAGCAGGCCGTCGAGCTGGCTGGGTTCGGCAACTTCGACCCGGATGATCCAGGTTTCATGGGGCGCTTCGTTGATCTTGTCGGGTGAGGATTTCAGCTCTTCGTTGATGGCGGTCACCGTGCCGGTAACTGGCGAGAAGAGGTCGCTGACGGCCTTCACGCTCTCAACCGACCCGAAGGTGGCGCTGGCTGTGACCGGGTCGCCGACCTTGGGCAGGTCCACATAAACAATGTCGCCCAGCGAATTCTGCGCGTAGTCGGTGATGCCAATCGAGCCATCGGGCGCGATCCACTCATGTTCGCGGGTGTAACGGTAGTTTGCGGGGTAGGCCATGGACGTCGTCTCCTTTATTCAGTGCCCGCGCCCGCTGAGGGCGCAGTAAAGAAGTAGTGTACGGCGCGGAGAAGGTTGGAACGCCTGTGGATTGCGGGGCCGGAAATCCTGGGTCAGAGAGGATCGGTCCCAGCCTGCGCCGCCCAGCGTGGCGTAGAATGGCACAGAACCGGAATATGCCCTTCCGCGGCGCAGGGATCCTCATCGACCCGGAAACGGCCCCGGAGAATTCAACTGCGCTTCTCAGAAATGGATTGAAATGAAGTCAATGATTTGCACGCTTGCCTTTTCCGCCTTTGCCTTGCCGGCTTTGATGGCGGGCCCGCTCTTGCTTTTCAGCCGCGCCCAGGCC
>JBEKDH010000075.1:0-19194 GCA_050014455.1 Occallatibacter sp. | reverse complement strand
TCCACCTCGGCAAGAATCAACCCGCGTATCAGCTCCGCGTGCGTCTGCTTGCGCTTCGCGGCCAGCGCCTCCAGCTCGCCCGCCTCGGCCTCGTTCAGCTTCGTTCCCACGTGCCGCACACGGTACCGCGCTCGTTTCGCCGCTTCCGCGGCAAGGTTCTTCTCATCCAGCAGCGCCATCCCTCCAGCCCTCCCAACAGCCGCGTTTACGCACGTATACGCGGGTTTCCCCTAGGAAACCCGCAACGCGCTATCTATTGGACGATGAGAGAGTTGCTTCCGGAGCGGAGCAGGTTTCCCCGCAGTTACCCTCCGAGGGGTGGAGTGTCCACCTAAAACCGATGCGAAGCAGCGCGGGCTTCGGGATGCTGGACTCGACACCGAACTGAGCGGCACTGCCACGCCGGGAAGGTACACTGCCCATATGACAAAGCAGCTTCTTCAAGGGCAAGAACGGGAACAGCGAGCAGTCCTGCGTCACCCCGTAATTCTTGTAGTGCTGCTGCTGGCGATTGGCGGCTGCAAGGGGCCGACTCCAGCTTGGAACGGAAACTGGAAGCTGAACCCAGCCAGGAGCCAGGTGGAAAGTGGTTACATTACCATCGCAGCTTCACCCGGTGCAGGAATACGTTTATCAAACGATGCGTTCACTTTCGATTTTCACTGCGATGGAAAGGAGTATTCGAACCCCAACGGCGAGGCGCTGACCACCTCTTGCAATCAGATGAACACCGACAAGTGGAAATTGACTTACCGGCGAAAAGGGACGATAACCAGCGAGGTCTTCTGGGATTTGTCGCCCGACGGCAAGACCCTGTCTATTCACGGAAAATCGATTCGACCGGACGGATCGTCCAAGCCAGTTTTACACGTCTACTATCGCCGCGACGAAGGGAAGGGATTTTCGGGACGATGGCAGGCCAGCAATCCGCTTGAGTCTGACCCCGGCCTCCTCGCTTTGTCATTGGCCGGTGGGAGACTCCATTTTGCCTATCCACAGATCGGTGAGTACGTCGACGCTCCTCTCGATGGGACCACTGTCCCGATGCACACTGGTCCGGGAGCAAGAGCAGGCTTTGCGATGTCGGTGAAGCAAGAGGGTCGATTGCAAATGCATACGCAGCTTTCCTTTGGAGGACAGGTGATCCAAGAAGGGACACTGAAGCTCAGCGATGATGGTCGGACGGTGGTGAGACAGTTGTGGGTACCTGCACGTCCGAGCGAAACAGACTCTTTGGTCTACGAGAAGCAATAGAGAAGCGGTCGCCTTGCTGAAGAAGACAGCGCCGTTCATTCTCTGGAGTAAACTTTTTATATGGGCGGCTTGTTCCTAGACTCGATCATTCGATCCATCGTCAGAAATGTGCGTAAACAGCGACGGGTTGACGATGCCCTGTCATGGCCGATTGCTGTAGGAAAGATTTCCATGTTCCGTCTGGGGAAAAACTTGGACAGTCATGTTTCTCCCGACCTAGTGTTTTCGTATGAGATTAATGGCGAGACGTTCTACGGCTCGGCAGGTGGAACCGCAATTGAAGCTAAACAGATCAATTGGGTGACCGATGCCATCAACGGGATTGAGGTCATTCACGTGCGTTACGATCCCTCTGATCCGGCATCGAGTTGTCTACTTAATCAGGACAATCCAAAAATTCCATTCGAAATCGATCATACCCCATACTAGTCAGGGCTACACGCATCGAACGTGGTCAGCACTTCACCGACAGATGAACCTGCCACTTGGTTCATCCGTCGGTACCTACAGTTTCTCCCCAGCAAGTTTTTGAGCTGGGTTTAAGCACACCTCTTCAGGCGGCATTCTGCGAGGAAAACTTTACGGTGCCCCCCAGGTATGAGGATCGCTTTCGTCAGGCATTTGAACTGTGACTCCGTTCATGTTTACAGAGTTCGACGGTGGAGTGAATACCGATTGCATCGTTGCAGCCGCAAAGCATGATCCATGAACTGCTACATCTGCCACTGTGGCAGCCCCCATCGCAATTGGACCACCACTCTCAACTTTCTCTACGCCCTTTTCCAAAGGAGACGCGATTGAGATACCGTTCTTCCCATTGTTAACGAGTGTTGTCAATTCCTCAGGTGTGCCAAGCGCGCCTGTTCCAAATGAAACCCCACCTTTAGTGCCTATGGCTTCGGCCCACTCCTTAGCGGTTTCCGTAGCGTCTGGGTTCCACCCCGGCACCAACGCCAATGGACTACCAAAATTGATGGCTTTCCCTCCGAGGGAGGCGTTACTATTCGCGATGCAATCTGTATAGCCTTGCTGCTGAATATTCTGGCGCATTTGCTGATCACTGTTTGGAATAGCCTCTGCGCTCACAATCTCTGTTCTAACGCTCGCATTGTTGGCAGCAATTTGAGCGTTAGTCTGCCAGCCATTCCCTGTAGCCCAGTTCTTCAGTTCCTGCCAGAAGTGTCCATCAGCATCGGCTCTGGAAAGCGGGTTGTTGCCAACGTAGGCGTAGAGGTTGAGGCTTTGCGGATTGTCCAGCTTCGCGTATGGTACGGGCATGACTTTGGCTGACCAATCAGGACTCAGGAACCTCCCCATCGCACTGCTGTAGTAGCGGGCATTGAAGTAGTCGTTGCCCGATTCGGAGTCGGCAGGTGGCCCCGGTCTCGATGACGCTCTCAAACCAGGCTGAAGGTGCCCCCGGCCCCTCGCTTTTGGGGACCGGGGCGGAAGGCCGGGTGCCCCACCCCCGCGGCGTCTCTGTTTTTGCGGCTAGGGGGGAGGGACAAAATCCCCCAGCCTGAGGCTTAGTAGCTCCGCACCCACTCCAGAATCGAGCGCACGCCGACCCCGCTTGGCCCCTTGGCAATGTAGGGCTTTGCGTCTTCCACCCAGGCCATGCCGGCGATGTCCAGGTGAATCCATGGAGTATCTTCCACGAAGACCTTCAGGAATTCGGCTGCGGTACTCGCGCCGCCCCAGCGCCCGCCGGTGTTCTTGATGTCGCCGATGTCGCTCTTGATCTGGTCGGCGTACTCTTCGCCGAGGGGCAGCCGCCAGAACTTCTCGCCGGAAGTGGCGAGGGCCGCGTCGAACTTAGCCCAGGCAGCGTCGTCGTTTGAGAAGGCCCCGGCGTTGGCATAGCCGAGCGCCACCACGCAGGCGCCGGTGAGGGTTGCCGCGTCGATCAGGTGAGTCGCGCCCAGTTGCTTCGCGTAGGTAAGGCCGTCGGCCAGAACCAGCCGTCCCTCGGCATCGGTGTTGATGATCTCGATGGTCTTGCCTGACATGGCGGTCTGCACGTCGCCGGGCTTCTGCGCCTTGCCGTCGGGCATGTTCTCGGCGGCGCAAACCACGGCGATGACCCGCACCCTCGGCTTGAGCAAGGCGATGGCGCGCATGGCTCCGATCATGGCCGCGCCGCCCGCCATGTCGTACTTCATCTTCTCCATATTGTCCGCCGGCTTGATGGAGATGCCGCCGGTGTCGAAGGTGATCCCCTTGCCCACCAGTCCCAGCACCGGGCCTCCGGTCACGCCCTCCGGCTCATAGCGCAGGACGATCAAAGAAGGCGGCTCGGCCGAGCCCTGCGAGACGCTCCAGAATGCGCCCATCTTCAGCTCGTGCAGCTTCTCGGTGGAGTGGAGCTCCCAGCCCAGGCCGACCTCGGCGGCCATCAGGGCGGCGCGCTGGCCGAGCAGTGTGGGGGTAAGCTTGTTGCCCGGCTCGTTGACCAGCGAACGGGTGAAGTTCTGGCTCTCGCCCACGATCACGCCCTCGGCGAATGCGGCTTCGAGCGCGGCCCGGTCCGAACCGGCGGAGGCGGCGACGGTGAAGGACTGGATGCTCTGGTCCTTGCGGTCGCTGCGATAGGTATCGGGATCGAAGTCGCCCACAAACGCGCCCTCGACGGCGGCGCGGGTGTTGGGGCCGGGAGGCAGAACTTCCGCATCCGGCAGCGCGAAGACCAGCTCGCGGATGCCGCGCGGCTTGGCGAAGCGGACGGCGGCGCCCGCGGCATTCCGGAGCTTATCGACCGTGGCTTTGGCCTGCTTGCCCAGGCCCACGATGAGCAGGCGCTTGGCCTTGAGGCCGGCTGGCGCGTGCAGCAGCAGGGTCTCGTTGGCGCCGGCCTTATATTCGCCGCTCAAGAGCACGGCGGCCGCGGCGGCCTTCACGGCGTCGTCCGCCGTCAGCAGCACGGGCTCGGGCTTGGCGTCGGGGGCTTTCGAGGTTTGGGTGTCGGCGGCCAGGACGGCCAGAACTTCGGTTTCGATTGCGGCAAGCTTCGCTTGAGTGAGTTCAGTGCGCATGTCTCCCATTATTCCACTAACAGGGATCAGGGATCAGGGACTGGGGACTAGGGACTAAGGACTAAGGGACTAAGGGAACAGGGATGCCGTGGCAAGCTCGGCGGACCCGGCGGGGGCCACAGACCTCGCGAGCTCACGATCCCCCGTGGAAGCGCCCGAAGGTGCGGGCCGAAATGAGCGATATGAGCGCGATGCCGGTGCCGAGCGCGAGCATCTGCCCGGTGTCGAGCAGGCTGAAGCTGCCAACCCGGCAGATGAGCAGCCAGGCGACGGCGAGATTGAAGAGGCCCCAGAGAACATTCACCGTGGAGGAGGACAGGCCTTTTCCCGGCGGTTTGGCGAAGGGGCTCTGAAAGGGGCGGCCCGAGACGCCGTTGGTCAGATGCGGCAGGGCGTTGGCGAGGAACGCTCCGCCAAAGAAGTACGCGAGATACTGGTACCAGTGCATGGTTGCCCCCTTCCGGCTGCCAAGACGCATGGTAACAGGCTTCGGTGGTAGTCCAGTTTCCGAGTGGGAGACCAACCGACCGCAACTCGGATTTGCGGCTGCAGCTGGCCCGAATCATGGCGAAAAGAGGCGCAATTGGGAGGGTTGTGACACTTTCGAAAGTGTCACAATCCAGGCGCCTCGCCCGGCAGGCAAGCGTCACAATCAATGGCATGAAGGTCCGTGGCCGGCAAGCGTTGTCAGCTAAAGCGGAGGTAACGACAATGTCGAAATGGTTTCTACGCACAAGAAAGTACCTGCTTATCGTTGCAATGTGTCTTTCATGTTGTGCGATAAACGGATGTGTTGAGTCAATCTTCCTTTTGGCGGCTGATTCGAGACTGCCAAAGTGGATCACACTCCCGTCTGGCCTCACACGCGCGGACGTTCGAGTCGTAGAGGAAGCCATGGAGCCGACGCGTCGAGGTGTCGATATAAAGGTTTTATTAACTGATAGAGAATACAAAAAACTGGAAGAGGTACGTGGAAAGTCGTTCGATTTGTCGGGACGTTACTTTATTGACGTTGTAAACGGCGTGCCAGAAATTATAGGGCTCAAAACCCAAAAAAACGAACATGGTGTTGATTACCCGTATTTCTTTGTCGTTGATGACCCTGCCTTAAAGAGAA
This sequence comes from Occallatibacter sp., assembly GCA_050014455.1. Taxonomy (GTDB): domain Bacteria; phylum Acidobacteriota; class Terriglobia; order Terriglobales; family Acidobacteriaceae; genus Telmatobacter. The sequence goes on along the minus strand of JBEKDH010000075.1, from coordinate 13,791 downwards.
AACTTCTGGATGAAAACGAGAAAAAGCTTTTGGAAGAGATCGGAGCCGACTACCCAGCTCTGAGAAAAAAGCTTTTGGATGAGAACGGGAGGTAACGGCAATGCCGAAGTGCTTTCTACGCACAAGAAAGTACCTGCTTATCGTTGCAATGTGTCTTTCATGTTGTGCGATGATCGGTTCTGCTGAGTCTGCCTTCTTTCTAGCGAGTGATTCGAGATTGCCGAGATGTATAACACTCCCGCCTGGACTTGCGCGCACAGACGTTTCGGTCATATTTGAATTCAGCGCAACATGGCGAGGCAACTACGTAAAACTTGTATTGAGAGACAGGAAAGGGAAAAAGCTGGCGGCGGTAAAAGGCAAGGTGAAAGAATTAACTCCGTCGAAGTACTACCATATTGTCACCGAAAAGGGCATAACAGAAATAATCACACTTGAACGAGGAATCGAACATGAAAGCAGGGAACTATTCTTCTATGTCATTGATGATCCTGAGGTAAGGAAAGATCTTTTGGATGGGAACGGGAGGTAACGACAATGTCGAAATGCTTTCTACGCACAAAAAAGTACCTGCTTATCGTTGCGATATGTCTTTCATGTTGTGCGATAAACGGTTGTGTTGAGTCTGCCTTTACCCTATCGAGCGAATCTAGACTGCCCGCTTGCATAACTCTACCTCCTGGACTTACGCGCAAGGACGTTTCAGTAATGTTATACCTGTACACGCCTAGTCATGGAAATGATGGCTTCAGTTTCATTTTGAGGGACCTGAAAGGAAGAGAGCTTTCGAGGGTCAGGGGCGTGGCTGAATCTGGAGCGTCATTGTATTATCTCGTTCACACTGAAAAGGGAACAAATGAGCTCATCGAGCTTAGGCCATACAGACCGCATGAAAACATGGAACAAAACGGGAGGGCGGTTGCGTTGTTTTATGTAGATCAAGGTGCGCATGGAGAAATCTTTCGGTAAAAACGTCTCATGTGATGGCGCTGTCGATGGTCTGGCGGGCGGGTCCGTATGTCCAGAGAACAGCATGAGTTATTCAGGCGGCCCAAATCTGACCACCCCCAAATGAATGGGCGCCCCAGGCCTTTGGGGATCTGGAATGCATGGACCTCGGCAGCTCCTCTCTTCGTTCCCCCTCGGCATCCTGAACGACCGCCAATCTGGGAACTGACCCGCAGCCCACGCCTCAGCCTGTTCCCAGGTAGACGAATCGGACAAGAAACAGTGCGGCGAGTAGGTACAGGAGCCAGTCCTGGCGGCGGAATCTGCCCGTGGCTACGTGGAGGATGGCCCAGGCAATGATGCCAAAGCCGAGTCCATTGGCGATGGAGTATGTGAGCGGGATGAGGATCAGGGTGAGAAAGGAGGGAACAGCGATCAGCGGATCGTGCCAGCGAATCTCGTTGATGGTGGAAAGCATTAGGGAGCCGACCAGGATGAGCGCGGGGGCGGTGGCAGCCGGCGGAACGATGCCGACATAGGGCGCCGCGACGATGGCTCCCAGGAAGAGCACGCCGGTGACGATGGCGGTGACGCCCGAGCGGCCGCCCGCGGCCACGCCCGCCGTCGATTCCACGTAGCTGGTCACGGTAGAGGTTCCGGTCAAAGAGCCGAAGACGGTAGCCGTGGCGTCTGCGAAAAGAATGCGGTTAAGGCGGGGAATAGTGTGGTCGGGGGCGATGAGTCCGGCGCGCTTGGTGACGGCGACCAGAGTGCCCAGGTTGTCGAAGAGATCCACGAAGAAGAAGACGAAGATGATCTCCAGCAATCCCTTGCCGAGCGCGCCGCGAATATCGAGCTTGAAGGCGGTATCGGCGAGCGCGTGGAAGCCGCCGGGGCTGGGCTTCCAGTGGACCAGGCCGAATGCCCAAGCCAGGCCGGTGGTGGAGAGTACGCCGATGAGAATTGCGCCGCGGACCTTCTTCACTTCCAGGACGACCATGAGAATGAGTCCGAAGATGGCCAGGGCGGTGGTGGGATTGCGGATGTTGCCCAGCGTGACGAGGGTCTCCGGGTCGCCGGCGACCAGGCCGGCGTTGCGGAAGCCGATAAAGGCGATGAAAAGGCCGATGCCGCTGGCCACCGCGGCGTAGAGCTCGTGGGGAATGGCATGAAGGATCATCTGGCGCAGGCCGGAGGCAGTGAGCGCCAGAAAGATGATGCCGGAGAGGAAGACCGCTCCCAGGGCCGTCTGCCAGGGAATGTGCAGCTTGAGGCAAACGGCGTAGGTAAAGTAGGCGTTGAGGCCCATGCCCGGCGCCAGCGCAATGGGATAGCGGGCCACCACGCCCATGAGAATGGAGCCGAAGGCCGCCGACAGGCAGGTTGCGGCGGTAACCGCAGCCAAAGGCATGCCGGTAGCCGACAGGATGGCCGGGTTGACCAGGACGATATAGGCCATGGTCAGGAAGGTGGTGACGCCGGCCAGAATCTCGGTCCGCCAGTTGGTTCCCAGGCGGGTGAATTCAAAGTAGGTTTCGAGTCGCTTGAGCATAGGAGGGTGCTCTTAGAAGAGTACACGCTCGGCACAACCCAAAGGGACTTGCGAGGGAGGTCGCCAGCAGCCGCGCCGCCCGCTTTGTCTCCTGGGGAAAGTGGAAACGAAAGAACCGGGTCCGCAATGCGAAATAAAGCCAAACTGTCTGGCGACTGAGAAAGCGAGGAGAAAATCGGTTTTGAACAAACGTTCAAGCACCCCGCACAGTCTATTCATTCAGCTTCCGCTGCATCTCGAAAGGAGCACCTTGTGCGCATCCTCCCCGTCCTCGCTGCCGTCTTCGCCGCTTCAGCCCTTGCCGCCCAGCAACCCGCCACTCAGCCCTCAGCCCCGTCGACGGCGCTGACCATCTATAACCAGGACTTCGCCGTTGCCCGCACCCAGGTCGATCTCGATCTCCATCCGGGCCTGAATGAAGTCACCACCAACCAGGTCACCACCCAGCTCGAACCCGATTCCGTCGTCTTGAGAGATCCAGCCCTCCGCGATCCCTCGGCGAAACGCACCTTTCACATCGTCGAGCAGAACTACGATGCCGCCGTGGTCAATCAGGAGTGGCTGCTGCAGAAGTACGAGGGCAAGACCATCGACTTCCAAATAAGCAACGGCGCCTTGGTTGACGGCCACTTTGTCCCCGGTCCCATCGTGCAAGGCAAGATTGTCCGCGCATCCCAGCCGGGAAACCCGTATGGTTACCCTCAAAACCAGCCTCTCATTGAGGTCGATGGCAAGTTGCAGTTCCAGCTCCCCGGAACGCCGCTCTTTCCCGCTTTAACCGATGGCCTGCTGCTCAAGCCCACCCTGCGCTGGCAGATCGACTCCGAAAAGGCTCAAAAGCTCTCCGCCGAGCTCGCCTACATCACCGGCGGCCTCAGTTGGGAAGCCACCTACAACGTGGTAGCGCCCAACGCGGGCGACAGCGTTGGCAAAGCAGCCGCAGCTAATGCTTCGGCGGATGAGAAGGCCGACCTCATCGGCTGGGTCACCATCCATAACCAGAGCGGCACGGACTTCCCCCAGGCCCGAATCAAGCTGATGGCCGGCGACATCTCAAAAATCAAGTCCCGCAACAACGGGTTCGGTCCCGTGGCCGGCAATATCTACCAGACCATGGATTCGGTCACAGCCTATTCTGGGCCACAAGTCACCCAGAGAACCTTCGACGACTTCCATCTCTACGACCTCAACCGCACCGTTGCGCTCCATGACGGCCAGATCAAGCAGATCCAGTTCCTTGAGGCCTCCGGCGTGACCCTCACGCGCAGCTACCTCTACGACGGCGCCGATGCAGCCCGCCGCCCCATCGCTCAGTTCGGCGGCAACTTTATCGAGGAGCGGACCTACGGCCTGAATTCCGATAACACCAAAATCTCGATCCTCGAGCAGTTCAAGAACACCCAGTCCAACCACCTGGGCATTCCGCTGCCCGCCGGCCGCATCCGCCTTTTTCGCCGCGACGCCGACCTCCAGATGGAGTTCGTCGGCGAAAGCACCATCAACCACACACCCACGGAAGACACCGTCAAGATCAGCACCGGCAACGCTTTCGACTTGAAAGGCTCGCGACGCCAGACCGACTTCCACATCAATCAGAACGACCGCATCCTCGACGAAACCTTCGAGATCGAACTCAGCAATCAAAAATCCGAACCCATCAATGTCAACGTCATCGAACACCTCTACCGCGGCGATAACTGGGAGATACAACAGAAATCAGCCGACTACTCCAAGCTCGACAGCCACACCATCCAATTCCCCGTCCAGGTTCCGGCCAAAGGCAAGGCAACGCTCACTTACTCCGTCCGCTATTCCTGGTGAGTTGGGAGCCGCAAAAATTGCGCCGGAGCTGCGAGCGCAACTCCGGCGGAAAGTGTTGGCAAGAGAGAGTTCGATTTACGTCAGCACATCCACGTAGTGCGCCAGCAGCACTGTCTTGCCTGAGGTGGGATCCTTCAGCAGGAGGCCGACTACGCGCACATTTTCGCCGTTAGTCAGGCTGCTCAGCCCGGTCAGGCCGCCCCGGTACTCGGTTGGGCTGGCGACATAGACCGTCACCGTCTGCGGCACCAGCAATCCGGCAAAGCCGTTGATCTGCATCTGGAAGGTGCCGTTGGCCGCGCTCACGCTGCCCGCAACCACCGTGCCGTTGAAGCCCCAGTGGCGCAGCACCACGCGGTTCACCGTCACCGCATTTGCGTTGGCCGCGCCGGTCGCCGGTCCGCCCACGGATACGTGCTGACCCGGCAGCAATTCGCTTGAGTTGAAGAGGAACTCCGTCAGCGGATTGTGCCACTGGTAGATGAAGAACTTCTCGTTGCCGCTCAGATCCACTTGCGCAATCTGCCCCAGAGCGATTCCGGTGGTGGTGGGCAGCAGGCCGCGCACGTAGAGGTCGAAGCTTGTGGCCGGCCCTGAAGAGGGCTGCACATACGTCACCTGCCCGGCCGCATAGAAGCCGCTCTGCGACAGAATCGCCACATCGTCGGCGTCCAGCGTCTGGTCGGCCTTATCCATTGTGCCTGAGACTTCGACAATGCTGCTGGTCGTCAGGCTGCTTAGGCTCTCGCCGTTCTCCCACTCCGTCGAACCGTTCACGTCGATGGTGAACTGTTCGCCGTGCGGCCCCTGCACAACGAAGGACTGCGTGCCCACGCTGACCACGGCCGCGTCGAAGGTGTCGATGTATCCGCCGGAATCGCTGTTCGCAACCGCTTTGATATCGAACACCGGCGAAACAACACCGGTAATGTTGCCGCTCCCGTCCACCAGAACGGACTTGCGCAGGTCGAGGTCCACGCGCAGGCCAACCGGCGTCCCCGCTTGCGTAACCACAAGCGGCGAAGCCAATTGAACCGCATACGTGTAGGTCGATGTGCCTCCTGAATAGGTCGCGGTCTCAGTCTGGATCGTCGGAGCGCCGCCGGCCGGCACGTTCAGGTAGCCGATGATCGGTGTGCCCAGCGTGATCGAAATGCTGTCATAGGTGCCTTGCTGAACATCGTTCATGTCCAGCATGGTTTGCAATCCGTTGAAGCGGGCAAAATCCACCGTGGGCGTTCCACTGAGCAGCGGCACGCTGGTCCCGCCGGCTGTAATGGCGTTGATGCTCTCCACCGGCACTGTAAACGATACAACGCTTGCCAGCGGAGCGTCAGTGGCGACAACAAATGCCGGGCCTGTTTCCGTGGTTTGCGTGCCCGTGCCGGTTGAGGTGGTTACGGCGGAGCCGCTGCCGCAGCCGGCGATCAGCAATGCGGCCGCGAACGAAGCAAATGCGATTGGGATGGATTTGAAAAGCGTCCTGGATTCCATAATGGCCATTCCTCTTTCTGCTGTTGTGCTGCTTCGGGTCTCTAGGTGTGCGAGCGCCGGGCGGGCCGGCGTATCGGCCCGACCCCAGAAGCTTCGCTCGAATCGCAAGGCGCGCGGGACCAGCTTGCTCGATTCTTGGCGATTCCAGCGAAGATGCACCTATGGGCGCGTTCGCGTGGAACTATAGGCAGAAATGAAGAACCGCGAATGGCTGGGCGCTCGATTCCGCATCAAGGGCGCATCGAGTCTCTACCAGCCTTCTGATGCTGGAACACTTCGATTTTCGGAAAGTTGCGCTCGCCGGGGGTTATTCTTTTGCAAATTTGGAATTGGGGGTTGGCCCATACGGGAACTGTCCACTATCGGCACGGCTCCGCAGCCCGCGAACTACGGTTCCACCATCACCGAGATAGGCAGACTTGCGCCATCCGCGCCACCCAGCGCCGCCACGCCCAAAGTAAATAGAACGACAAGCGGTCAGCGGCCTAGTTGATTGTCAGGTCCGCGCGCAGCGGCGTGTTTTCGCTGGAGTCGCCGACAAGGAGAACGAATTTGCCGGGGTCGATGGTCCATTTGTGGGCGGTCGAGTCCCAGTAGCTGAAGGCGCGGGCGTCCAGGTTGAGGGTGACGCGCCTGGTTTCGCCGGGAGCCAGGCGCACCTTTTCAAAGCCCTTGAGTTCGCGCTCCGGGCGGGTGGCCTTGGCAGAGGGGTCGGAGACATAGAGCTGGGCCACTTCGGCCCCCGCCACGCTGCCGGTATTGGTCACGTCGAAGCTCACCGGAACGGTCGAGTCGGCGGCCGCCGCGGCGGGCGCTTCGAGCTTCGAGAAGCCGAAGGTGGTATAGCTCAGCCCGAAACCGAAGGGGTAGAGCGGGTGCTTGCCCGTAGTGGTCCAGTAGCGATAGCCGACCAGCAGGCCGTCTCCGTACTTCACATGGGGAATGACATAGTCGACGGGTGAGCGGCCCGGCTCAGTTACGTGCAGCGAGGTATCTGCGCCCTGGACCGGGTAGTACCAGGGAGCTGAGGGATTCTCCTCCCAACTGTTGTCGAAGCTGACCGGGAGCTTGCCCTCCGGGTTATGCTTGCCGAAGAGAACCTCGGCGACGGCCGTGCCGCCCTCCTGGCCGGGATAGTACGCGTGCAGCAGCGCGGGAACCTTGATGAGCCAGCGCCGCGTGTCCATGGCGCCGCCACCGGTGAGGGCGACGATGGTGTGCGGATTGGCCGCGGCCATGGCCTCGATCAGCGCGTCCTGGCCCCAGGGCAGATCGAACGAGCGATCGTGCCCCTCGCCCTCCATGAAGGAATTGAAGCCCGCGGCCACGACAACCACATCCGCGCGGGTTGCAAATGCCTTTGCATCGGCCGAGACCAGCTCCGGCTCATAGGCGATGCCAACGCCGATGCGCGGAGGAGCCTCGCTAGGCAGGTAATCGACAACCACGTCGATGGTCTGCCCGGCTGCCAGGTCGAGCGTGGCCGACTGAGGAGCCTGGCCTTCGGCGTGCGGCGGGAAGGGGATCGGCTTACCGTCTACCGTCACGTTGAATTCGTCGCTGTTCCAGCCCCCTGTAGCCACTAGCAGCAGATACTTGCCCGCCTCGCCTGCCTTGTAGCTGGCAGTGTAACGGGTGCTGCGCGGAGTCATGTCCCTGGGCGCGCGCCTCATTTGCCTGAAGTCGCCGATTGACGGCACCGTCGTAATCTCCGGCGCGCCGCTGAAGTCCCTGCTGGGGTAGGTGGCCACCTTCACCGGACCGTCCCAGCGGGTATTGCGAAAGATGTCGTTGATCTCGGGCAGTCCGCGGCTATACAGAATGTGCACATTCGGGCCGGCCAGGTTGGCGATCCCGGTGAGGATGCTTACCGGCTCGAAGGCCTGAGCCTCGGAGGAGCCGCCGCCACCGGCCACCGCTGGCCAGGCGTTGGGACCAACGATGGCGATGGTCTTGATCTTGGCCGGATCGAGCGGGAGCAGCGCGCCGTCGTTCTTGAGCAGGGTCAGGCTCTCGAGCGCGCCGTCCAGGGCGACGGCGCGATCGGCGACGGAGTAGGTGGAGTCGGCCGGATCGAACTGCGGCCGGTCGAGGAAGCCATAACGAAGCACGATGCGCAAAAGGCGCAGCACCTTGTCGTCAATCGTCGACTCCTTGACCGAGCCGTCCTTGACCGCGGCCAATAGCCCACTGGCGTTCATGAAGCGCGGGCTGGGCATCTCCAGATCGAGGCCGTTGTTGGCCGCGCCCACCGAGTCGTAGGTGGCGTCCCAATCCGACATCAGGATGCCCTGGAAACCCCACTCTCCCTTGAGCACCTTCAGGTTAAGGAAGTCGTTTTGCGTAGCGTGGACGCCGTTGACCAGGTTGTAGGAGTTCATGACCGCGTCCACATGGCCCTGGGTGACGGCGGCCTCAAAGGACGGCAGGTATATCTCGCGCATCGTCCGCTCGTCCACGTCGGAGCTGGCGTTGTGCCGGTTGTACTCCTGGTCGTTCAAGGCATAGTGCTTGACGGTAGCAATGACGCCCTGGGATTGAACGCCCTCGATAAACGGAACAACCACGGCAGAGTTCAGGAATGGATCCTCGGAAAGATACTCGAAGTTGCGGCCGGCAATCGGCGACCGGGCGATGTTGACGCCCGGGCCAAGCAGAAAATTGACGCTGCGGGCGCGCGCGTCCTTGCCCAGGCTCTCGCCCAGCCTGCGCGCAAATTCTTTGTCCCAGGTGGCTGCCAGCGCAACGCCGCCGGCATAGGCCGTGGTCGGCCCCCAGGTACGCACACCTACCGAAGCGTCTGACATCTTCAGGCGGGGCAGATCGATGGCGGGCGCGGCATGGGTAAACATGCTGTCCTCGCCGCCCAGCAGCACGATCTTCTGTTCCAGAGTGAGCTTGGCCAGCATGGTGTGGGCTTTAGCTTCAATGGCAGGCGAGTCCGGCGCGGGGGGCTGTGCCCCGGCATGCACTGCCACGGCAAGGGCACAGCCGAGCAAAATCGGCAGGAGAGAGGCGAAGGTTAACGATGAGATCGATCGGGAAATGGGTTGTTTTGTGTTTCTCATGGCTAAGGAAGCCTACCGCATTTGGCCCGCGCATGTACACTTGGTCTCTCAAGAGCCGAGTTCAAGCGAGTTGCCCGGTGTGCGGCGCGACGGCTTGCAGGATGGGATAGAGATACCCGAAACCAGGCCTCCTGGAGTTTCGTTCAGTGAGAGTACTTTGCGAAGGAATGTCGCAGTGTGCCTGAAACGAAAGGTATTCCCTGGAGTGGCATCAGGCAGTCCAGAGTCATCGGCCGCGAACTGCCGGGGAGTCTTTGAGAGATTCTGTTTTGCTTCCTATGCCCCCGTCGATGCGGGCGAAACCCGGGAAGGTCTGCGGCGGGCTGCCAGATTCCTTGGCTTGGGTTGGTGCTGGAGCGAATCTCCGAGGGCCAAGGGATTTTTGTTGATGGTGCAATGTCGCGGTAACCCGCCGTGGCCGCGTCTTTGCGGATGCGGCCACGGCGGGATAGCACGACGCCCAAACAATGGTAATGCGTTACGGAACCGACGGCCCATGCCTCTCCGCCCGCCTTTGAGCCAGCGGAAGGATGGCCTGGATGAAGCCAGCGGCCGAATACGGGCTCTCGGCCTGAAGTGGCGGGGGCGCGGGAGCGAGCGGATAGACGATATCGGCCCCTCCCGAGTCGGGCTTGAGCCAGAGGGCCAGCAGCGCGATGGCCGAGAAGCGCAGCAACCGCACCTCGTAGGATCCCGCGCTGACGGCCGGGAGTTGAGAGGCCTGCGTCAAGGCCCGAGCGGTGGCTTCAACGAATGGCCCGTAGTTGATGTTGGCCAGCAGCGATGCAGCGCCGCTGGCATCGGCAAGTACTTCGCCGGCGGCGACGCTGACGCCGCCCGCCTGGACGAGATACCGGAAGCCGGTAGCTTTGGCGGATGCGAGGCCGCCCCCGGCAGCGACCGCGTCGGCGCGCAGATCGTAGACGGCATGGGGCGACGATAGCTGGAGTGCATTGAAATCGATCCCGCGCCCGCTGAGAGGGCTGGTGCGCGTTGCCACCTTGCCCAGCCCCTTGTGGACGAGCGCACTTCCATTGATTGGTTCTGCTGCAAAACGTAGCGGCATGTCTTCTCCTTCGGTCTACTTCGTAAAGTAGGACTCGTACCACGAGGCGCCGCCGTTATAGCTGGCGGGGAATGAGTTGAAGTCCTGGGTCGACGGCCCGTACCAGGGATCCTGAATATCGAGGGTCGGCGTCGCGGCGTCGCGGTTATCGTATCCATCGGTGGCGGGGTTGTGGCCGCCGCCGCCGTTCCACTGGATATTGATCGAGACGGGATGGCCGGCTTCGAGCTGGTTGACGAGAGTTTGCAGCGTAGGCTTGCCCAGCGCCGTGGAAGCCAGATGGCCGGTCTTAGTGAGCGCCTGGTCGGGATAGCCCGGCTGGTTGCACGCGCTGCTGCTCCCGTTGGCGCAGCACGTCGTCTGCCCAAGCATCGCATTGGCCAGCGTGCACTGGGTCCAAGGGGACGAGGGGGTGTAGTAAAGCGTGATGCTCACCGTTGTTGCCAGCCAGCACCACTCGGTTTCCTGCTGATGCTGCTCGTTCAGGCCGAGATAGACGACCGGAGAGATCAGAGTTCCGCCCAGGCTGCCCCAGTTGGACCAGGGGCCGGAGTGCGGCACGGTCTGCCAGATGATGCACATGTCGTTAACGGGTCCCCGGGCAAAGACCTCCATGCATCCATCCTGGTTGAGGTTGACGGCCGGATCGCTGGTGATGACCCCGCCAAGCGACGACCACGCGGACCACGGACCGGCATGTGGGTTGTCCTGCCAAATGTGCCAGAGAGCGTCGTCGCCTCCGCGGGCGAAGGCTTCAAGCCGTCCATCCGTGTTCACTGCGACGGCCGGATCGCTGGTGATGAGTCCGCCAAGCGACGACCACGCGGACCACGGACCGGCATGCGGGTTTTCCTGCCAGATGTGCCACAGAGCATAGTCTGTGCCGCGGGCAAAGGCTTCAAGCCGCCCATCCGAGTTGACCGCGACGAAAGGAGTGCTGGTGATGATTCCGCCCAGCGAGCTCCAGGCCGACCACGGTCCCGCGTGGGGGTTTTCCTGCCAGATGTGCCAGAGCGCATTATCGGTGCCGCGGACAAAGACTTCCAGCCGCCCATCCGTGTTCAACGCAGCCGACGGATCGCTGGTGATCGATCCGCCCAGCGAACTCCAGGCCGACCATGGCCCGGCGTGTGGGTTTTCCTGCCAGATATGCCACAAGGCATCGTCGGTGCCGCGGGCGAAGACCTCGATCCGCCCATCGGAATTCAAAGCCACGGCCGGATCGCTGGTGATGGCTCCGCCCAGCGAAGCCCAGGCCGACCAGGGTCCCGCGTGCGGGTTTTCCTGCCAGATGTGCCAGAGGGCGCCGTCTGAGCCGCGGGCAAAGGCTTCCAGGCGTCCGTCCGAGTTCACGGCGACGGCTGGAATGCTGGTGATGACTCCGCCCAGAGAACTCCAGGCCGACCAGGGTGAAGTGTTGGGCGCGGTTTGCCAGATGTGCCATAGGGCAAAGTCCGTACCGACGCCAAATATCTCCAGGCGTCCGTCCGAGTTGAGCGCCGCCGCAAATGCGGCGCTTAAAGCAACTTGGGGTGTCGTGCTCATCGTTTCCTCCAAACTCGTATTTCCCTCGCGGGAAGACCATGTTCTTGGGGACTGCTATCTCGGCGTCGATTCATGGAAGGTTACAGGTCTTGATCGAACGGGATGGACTCTAACTGCCTTCTTGTTAGAAGGACGCAGCTTTCCTTGGGCCGCCGCGCTGCGGATTCCCGATCGAAAATGTTAGTTGTCGGCTTCTCCGACACAACTCCCGCCCCATTCGTTCCTCGCGATTGGGCTCCTTGCATCGAGGCAGGTTGCGAGTTTGTCGAAAAACGGATAACGCGCAATCCGTTGTGCTTTTTTGCCGGCAGAAATACCGGCAAGGGGGAAGCGAACCCAATGTCCCATAATCTGCTTATTTGTGTCAAGAACTTTATAAAGACTTTCTCGATAAATGAAGAGAATATTCAGTCGAGCAGCGAGGTAACCATTTCTATTTACTACTTGATAAATATAGCAATTTGTTAATGGGCGATAAACAGGTTAGCTCGCGGAGTTACAGGAAATGTTAGAGCCTGCGGAGCCGCGCACAGGCTTCATCGAGGTCGTAGTCCTTTTTTGCGAAGCAGAACCGCAAGAGGTTTTCGCCGTGGCCGGGGCGGAAGAAGGCAGAGCCGGCCACCGAGGCCACGCCGGTGGCAGCCAATAAGTGCCGGGCCTTTTGGGCAGCGGTCTTGCCCGGCAGGCGGGTGGCGTCGGCCAGCACGTAATACGCTCCCGCGGGGGTAGTGGGAGTAAGGCCAACGGCGCTGAGGGCGGATAAGATGCGGGCGCGCTTGGATTGGTAATCGGCGGCCAACTGGGTGTAAAAGCCGGGCGGCAGCTGCTCAAGGCCGGCGGCTGCGCCGTGCTGTAGGGCTGAAGGGGCGCAGACATAGGTCAGGTCGTGGAAGTAGGCCATGGCGGCAATCCACTTTTCGCCGGCCGTTGCGTAACCCAGGCGCCAGCCGGTTACTGAAAAGGTCTTGGAGAAGCCGGACAGGACGATGGTGCGCTCTTTCATCCCCGGCAGCGTTGTGGGCGCTATGTGACGCGCGCCGTCGTAAACGAAGTACTCATAGATCTCATCGGTGATGAGAAATAGGTCGTGCTCTAGAACCACCTCGGCAATGGACTCCAGTTCGGCTCGGCTAAAGACCTTGCCGCTGGGGTTGGCGGGGGTGTTGAGCAGGATGGCCTTGGTATTGGGTGTGATGGCGGCCTTCAGGGCGTCGGTGTCGAGAGCGAAATCGGGCTCGGCAAGAGGGACGAGGACGGGTTTGACGCGCAGAGAACGGAGCGTGGAGACGTGGTAGCCGTAAAAAGGCTCGAAAACGAGAACCTCGTCCCCGGGGTTCAGCAGGGCCATGGCGGCGGCGTGCAGTCCGCCGGTTGCCCCTGAGGCGACCAGAACTTCGCGGTCGGGGTCGTAGTCGAGGCCGTAGTCGCGCCGCTGCTTGGCGGCGATGGCCCGGCGAAGGCGGTCGATGCCGTCCAGGCGGGTATAGATGTTGTGGCCGTCTTGAATGGCCTTGACGGCGCCCTCAAGAACCGGGGCGGGGACCGGCGTGTCGCAGACGCCCTGGGCAAGATTGATGCCGCCGATGGCGTCGCAGGCCACGCTCATGGCGCGGATCTCGGACTGGACGGCGGCAGGCGCCAGATGGCTGAGTGCGAGGCGAGAAGCAGAGGAGGCTTGGGCGGTTGGCATGGGGAAGATCCTTATGTTCACATCTTACATAGAGGGGTGTGCCGGGCATCGGCGTAGAATCGACCTTTTATGCATGAACTCTCGATTGTTGCGAGCGTTGTGGATACGGTGACCGAGTCGCTGGCGGCCTATAAGGGCGCGCGAGTTGTCGAAGTGCGCCTGCGCGTGGGGGCGCTGGCCAGCGTGGTGGTGGATTCGCTGGAGTTCTGCTGGGGAATTGCCACCGAAGGCACGGCGCTGGAGGGGGCGCGGCTCGCGGTGACGACCCTGCCGGTGGTGATGCTTTGCGGGGCGTGCGGGCGGGACGTGGAGCTGGAGGGCGTGCAGAGCTTCCGCTGCCCCATCTGCGGCGAACCGTGCGGCGACCTGCGCCAGGGGCGGGAGCTGGAGATCGATTCGATAGAGATAGACGACGGTGAGGAGGCGGCATGACGACCAGGATTGTGGAACTGCGGCGGGGGATTCTCAAGAAGAACGATGAGCTGGCGGCGGGGCTGCGGGCCAGCTACGCGGCGGCCGGCGTGCTGGTGCTGAACCTGGTTTCAAGCCCTGGAACGGGCAAGACGGCCTTTCTGGAGCGGACGCTGCGGGAAGTGCTTGCGCACGG
>JBEKDH010000074.1:0-19377 GCA_050014455.1 Occallatibacter sp. | reverse complement strand
ACCCAGCTCGACCTGGCGAATGCCTATACCCAGCTGGCGAACCTGCAGGGAAGCCCTTACAACCAGAATCTGGGCGATACCGCCGGCGCGCTGGCCAGCGTGAATAAGGCCATTGCCCTGAGCACGCCTTTCGCTGGAAGCAATTCCAAGGATAGAGACGCCATTCATGCACTGGCCAACGCGCAATTAGCCCGCAGCGGGATTCTCGCCAGTAACGCGCCCATCCAGGAAGTCGTCGCCTCTACGCAGGAAGCGAGTGCGAACTACGACCGGCTGGCGGCAATCGCCGGCATCGGACCGGAAGAGATGTTCGATATGGCTAACGGGTATGACGTGTTGGGCGATGAACTGGGCATCATCCAGGATGACAGCCTCAACGACCTGCCGGGCGCTCTTGCCGCGTATCGAAGATACCTCGGCCTGAACAAACAAGCGTTGAATTTGGACCCAAAGCTGGGCTGGGCGAGACGAGGCCTGGTCCTTGGCCAGCAGAAGATCGTCGAGGTCGAGATGGATGCCGATCCGGCGCAGGCGCTCAAGGATGCTCTGACTGGCTTGCAGAACATCTCCGCGTTGCCCAAAACCGACCGGGAGAGCCTGCCCATGCAGCGCTCGAACAACGCCCTGCATTTGGATGAGGCCTACGCTCTGGTTCAGCTGGGAAGGTACTCGGATGCAAACGAAATCCTGACAGCAACTGTTCGGGATTTCAAGCGCCTCGTGGCGGCAGACCCGCAGGACATGCGTGCTCTGATGGACATGAGCGTCAGCCTCATTCAATCCTCTAACGATTATGAAATAGAGGCCGATCCGGCCCTGGCCTTGTCAGCGGACGATCGCCGCAAGAGCTTGGCGGATGCGGAGAAGTCCTTCTCCGCGGAGTTAGCGGCTTTACAGACGCTCGTCAAACGGGGTGGGAGTGGGGGGTTGTGGGATCCATTTGTCGCCGACGCGCAGGTCAATCTCGGCTCCATTCAATCCATGCTGCATAAGGGAGAAAAACCGGCGGAACTGGTGAAAAAGGGTCTGGCCACCTTGAAAGGAATGGCGTCGAAGAATCAGGTATCCCCTGACATTCTCGATTCCGCGGCGCAGGATCTCCTCTATGCGGAACCGGCCTCCCTCAAAGATCCGCGGCTGGCTGTCTCCTGCGCCGAACGCGCGGTTGCCTTGACGCATCGGCGGATGCCGTCCAGACTGCTGACCCTGGCCCAGGCTTATCGCGCCGCGGGGCAGATAGACAAGAGCCGCGCGGCAGCGCAGGAAGGCCTCGCGCTGTTGCCGCCCCCACAGCCGGGAAGCGTGAAGCCGCGCATCCGCAAGCTGCTGGAAATCTTGGCACAAAGCTGATTGCGGCGATGGATATTGCACGTGTTTCGACGCAAGGTTACCTGGCGGGATGACGGCTGGATTTTGAATTGATCGGAAGTTCTATAGACCGACCCCCGGAATCCGGCCGGCAGTCACGCGCGCCTGAATCTGAGCGCGCGCGTTTGCTGGGATGGAAACTGAGCTTGCCACTGGCCGCGCAGGCGACCTGCCAATCTCTCCGGAGCCGGGAGACTAGCACGCACCGGACGCGGCCTGCGGTGGCGCGCAAGCGGCTGGTTGGGACGCTATAGCTTCAATCCGGTATTTGGCGCCTGGCCCTCGCGCCTTTGAAGTCTCCCCAGCGACCCCGAGCGCCATCGTTGCCAGCCCCAAAAGCAGAATGGCTTCTTCCACATGCTCCGCCCGGCGGTGCAGCCTGTTGAAGTCGATCCAGTTTGGGTTGCTGGCATCGGCCGAGTCGTTCGCCGCGTCCGCGGCGATGCGGTCGCGCCCCATGGCGGGAATGATGTCAAATTGCGAGTAGCCGGTCAAGGCGATCATCAGGGAGAGAAGCGCCGCCGGCGCCCATACCATGCGCGGCTTGTATACGCGCAGGAAAGGAGCCAGCACAAGCAAAACCAGCGCCACCGGCCCCGCAACCAGGCTCATGGCGTGCAGAATGAGCAACAATGCCCACACAATCGTCCCGGCAGCGTGCGGGTCCGGCCACAGCGTTGAGACTGCAATGGAGGACACGAATTGATAGAAGATCTCCGCGCTAAGCCAGACGAAAAGCGAGAGATACAGCACAGTGCGAAGTAAGAATTTCATGAGCTTCCTTCTTCCCCAGTCTTTGGCGGCCGCTGTTCAGGTGCCCTTCGCCTTGGTTTGGCACAGGGATTCCCGGGATCAATCGGCGCATTGAAGGATACGGGCTTTGGCCCGCGCGTAAGCGCATCAGCGAGGTTGCCCAGCAAAACGCAAAAAAAGGGGCGATGAGGCCAGTAGGCAATTCAGCGAATGGAGGCGCGCAACTAGGCCGGAGGACACCGGAGCCGGCCTCGTTGACAAAGAGGCTCTTGACGGTCGCGACTGGAATCGTTTTACCCATGCAAGGCCGTCAGTTCGATTTTTCCTCTTTGCTATGTATTGCGAGCGGCGACGGAAAAATGCCTCACAATTCTTCGCGATCGATGCGTTCGGGCTCGAATTGCTGGCTGCAACTGGCCAGCAAGCCGGTCATGCGGCGCACTCCCAACCACCTGCACTGGGATCGAATGGAGCAACCGATAGCAAGCTCAGGGAAATTGGGCTATGCCGGTCGTCATCGACTCCCCGGCTGCTCAGGACGACGGTGTTGTGGCGATGCAGCCGGTTCTTGCCGGGTGAATAGAATGGGTGGAACACTCTGAAGGGAACGTGCCGGAAGAATCGCCGCAGGAACTTGGTTGCGTCCATCGTCATTACGCCTTGGCAAATCGGTCTTCCTCAAAGCTGGGAGTGAGATGGCCTGCTTGACGGTCTGGCTGAACGGCAAGCTGATCGCTGGCTGGCGCTCCGGCTATAATGGGTGGCGGCTCAAGCTCGTGCCCTTCGTCATTATGGGCAACGTCAACCAGCTCACGATTCGGCTCGATCATCCGCTTGATTCGTCACGCATCGAGCGTCAAGGCGCACGGCCTTATGTAGGTAGCCGGGAATCATAATCATTGCAAAGGTCCGTGCGTATGTTTTGGATGATGGACAAGACTTCGATTGGATGCGCTCCATCCGGAATTCCGGCCAAGGTGATCGCATGAGACTGTTCCTTGCTATCGCAGCGCTGTCAGGGATCATGGCTGCCGAATCGGCGGCCTGCGCGGGCGAAACGGCTGTCTCGGTTTCGTCGCAGAATGGGAAGGGCAGCTTTGCGTTAATTCAGAATGGCCGCCCGTCGGACATCTTGATTGACGCGACCGCCGACTCCGCCGTGAAGCATGTTTCCGATAGCTTCGCCGGCGACCTGAAACGCGTGAGCGGGCAGGCGCCGCGGCTCCTCGAAGATCTCGGGCAAGCGAATGGCGATCTCATCATCATCGGCGTGCTCAATCAGAGCCCGGTGATCGACGGATTGGTGCGCGGGGGCAAGATCGAGGCGAGCGATATAGACGGGCAGTGGGAGGCCTATCGCCAAATCGTCGTCGACAATCCTTTCCCCAAGGTGCCACGGGCACTGGTGATCGTGGGTGCGGATCGGCGTGGCGCCGTTTACGGCGCCTACGATATCTCTGAGAAGATTGGTGTTTCGCCGTGGCACTGGTTCGCCGACGTGCCGGTAGAGCGGCGATCCAATGTCTTCCTCACTGCCGGATCCCGGCGCGATCAGCCCAGGGTGAAATATCGCGGATTCTTCATCAACGATGAGAATCCGAGTTTTAATGGGTGGGCAATGAAGCACTTCGGCGGGATCAACTCTCGCATGTACGAGCATGTCTTCGAGCTCGATCTGCGTCTCAAGGGCAATTATCTCTGGCCTGCGATGTGGTTGCCCAAAGCGTTTGCCGTCGACGATCCGCAGAACATGGTGCTGGCCGACGCGATGGGCGTCGTAATGGGCACCTCGCATCATGAGCCGATGATGCGAGCGCAGGCTGAGTGGCATCGGCATACCGACGAGGGCGTCACCGGGGGCAAGTGGGATTACACGACCAATGCCGCCAATCTACGGGCGTTCTGGCGCGGCGGCATCGAGCGGATGATGTCCAAGGGCGGCGGCCAGTCCTATGAAAGTGTGGTCACGATCGGCATGCGCGGTGACGGCGACGAGCCGATGGCCGAGGGAACCGCCACGCAGTTGCTGGAGACGATCGTCGCTGACCAGCGCAAGATCATTGCCGATGTTACCGGCAAGCCCGCCGACCAGACTCCGCAGATGTGGGCGCTCTACAAGGAGGTTCAGGATTATTACGACCACGGCATGAAAGTGCCCGACGACGTCATTCTGCTGTTCGCCGACGATAACTGGGGGCAGATTCGGCGGCTTCCCGAGGCCGGGGCCGAGCGCAAGGGCGGATATGGCATCTACTATCATTTCGATTATGTCGGGGCTCCCCGGAACTACAAGTGGATCAATACCAACCAGATCGAGAAGACCTGGCAGCAGATGGATCTGGCTTATGCGAGCGGCGCGAGGACATTGTGGATTGTGAATGTCGGCGACATCAAGCCGATGGAGTTCCCGCTCAGCTTCTTCATGAAACAGGCCTGGAACCCGGAGGCGATGACGCTGGACGCGCTCAACCGCTATCCCGAGGAGTGGGCTCGTGAGACCTTCGGGCCGATGCAGGCGAGCGCCATTGCCGATCTGGTTACGCGGTATAGCCAACTGGCGGCGCGGCGAAAGCCTGAACTGATCGATGCCGGCAGTTTCAAGTTGGGCGAGAGCGCAGGGGACAAACTGGATGGGGGTGAGTTCGGCACGATGATCGCCGAGTGGAAGGCGCTCGAACTGGAGATGCGCTGGGTCAAGGCTATGCTGCCGCAGAACCAGCGCGACGCCTATTTCCAGTTGGTCGAGCACCCGATCCTCGCCCTCTCGAACCTCTACCACCTCTACTACGCCGTGGCCTGGAACCGACGGCTTGCGGAGGCGAACGACCCTCGCGCCAATGTCTTTGCCGACCGCGCAGAGGCCGCGTTCCGCCGCGACCACGAGATCACGAACGCCTACCATGCGCTGAATGGCGGCAAGTGGGACGGCATGATGCTGCAGACCCATATCGGCTACACCTACTGGCAGGAGCCTCGCCAGCAGGTGATGCCAGAGGTGAAGCGCGTCCCGTCAAATGGAGCGGCTCCGACCGTAGTCTTTCTGCCTGTCTCGACCAGCCTTCGGATCGCCCGGCAGCAAGATGTCATTGCGATCGAGGCGCCCCATTATGCGCGGGCCGTGGGCGGAAAGGGCCTGACGTGGCATACGATTCCTCACCTGGGCCGCACGCTTGGCGCGGTCACCGCTTTTCCCCAGGGGCGTGCGCCGACGACGGTGCAGGATGGCGTCCATCTCGAATATGACGTGACACTGAAAAAGCGCGGGGATTTGGCAGTCCAGCTGATCATGGCGCCGACGCTCGACCCCACCGGCAAAGGCACTCTCCAGATTGGCCTCTCTGTGGACGGAGGAGCCGTCCAGACGCTCACCGACCGGCTGACGCCCGCGCCGAACGAGACCGTCACTCAAGAGCAGCGGGACTGGAACCAGGCCGTCGAGGACAATGCCCGTGTCCTGCGGGCAGGCTTCCCCGGCATCGAGGCAGGCAGGCACGTCGTCAAGGTCTGGCGTCTCGATGGTAACGTAGTTCTCCAGAAGCTGGTGATAAGCCACGGGCCTATCCCGCCAACCTATCTTGGCCCGGCGGAAACTGAACCGTTCCATTCCAACTGAAAGAGGCTTCGGAGCCTGAAATGGCCGCGCATCAGGCAGCGCTCCAGTAGCAGGAATGCGCGAAGATGACAGGAACTTCGGGGGTGTCGAAGCCGGCGCCTCTGTCCCAATCCCTGGTTTGCAGGCGATTCGCTCGGAACTTCAGGATTCGCGACGCCGGTTACAAATTGCTCAGCGCTTCTCGCGGAGCGACTTTGCCATTCCTGCCTCGACTGAGAGCAGGATCGATTGGGAGATGGGGGCGAATTGCCCCCATCTCCCAATCGCTTTTGAACAATGGACGCAATCCCCCTCTTCCATTAAGCACCCGGCCCGTTCTCACGAGGCCGACGAATCGTCGTCGACCGCGGGGGAATCATCTGCCGGAGCTTCTTCGGCCGGGGCATCGTCCACCGGAGCTTCGTCTGCAACGGCGGCGCTGTCCTCCGGGCCCAGCGAATCGCCGAACTCGCCCGCTTCGCCAGCATCGTCGGCACTCCCCTGTTCGCTTTGCGCTGCGTCGGAGTAGAGTTCGGCGTCGGCCGCATCGTCGGGATTTCCGGAAGTATCGGTGGCGTAACTCTCGGCGGTCTGCGCGTTCTCATCGGCGGTCTGCTGGTCCCAGTTGGCCCAGCTTTCGTCCTGAGACGCTTGCCAGGTCTGGTCGGTGTTGTCGGGGCCTCCCGCGTTGGCCAGATCCTCCGAGGCTGAATAAGCTTGCTCAGCATCGTCCTGCGCGGTCGCGAAGTCGCCTGAGGCGGCGGCCTGTCCCTCTGCCTGCTCGTCCTGCTGGAGCGATTGCTGGGCGTCGCTTGCGGCGTCAGACTGAGCCGGAGGATCAGGGTCAGTCGTGTCGGTGTCGGGATCAGCGGTTGCTGCGTCGGGGTCGGCAACGGCGGCGTCAGGATCAGTCGCGTCGGCGGCGGGATCAGCGGTTGCGGCATCAGGATCGGCAACGGCAGTGTCAGGATCGGCAGCGGTGACGTCGGGATCGGCGGCGAACCCGGCCGTCGAATCGTCGGCGCTGGGCTCAGCCCCGGTCGAATCCCCAGTGTCCGTGGGGTCAGTCGCGAATTCTTCGCCGGCTGCAGGGGAATCGGAAATCGTATCCGCCGCGCCTAAAGGCTCATCGGCCACCGCCGCTGCCGCGCCTGCATCCGTGGGGTCTATCGCGCTCGCTTCGCTGCCGGCTGCTGAGGAATCCGCGCCGGGTTCCACCACAAACACTTCTTCCACCACTCCTTCTGGAGTTGTAACCGGATCGGCGGAGTTGTCGCCGCTCCCGAACGGATCGAGGATGACGTCAATAATCTCTTCCGCCACCGATTCGTTGCCGGAGGAATCTGTGGTGCTGGTTGCGTTCGCGGCCAGTGTGCCGGAGTCGTCGGGCACAATTACTACGACTTCATTCGTGGGATCGTCTGGCATAACTCAGTCTCTCTTTCCCGGTCTCCCGGCTTATTCTTGTTCGGCGGCAGGCGCCGCCGATGCATCTGATTCTGTTTCTGCGCCGTCAGGCGCCGGCGGAGGAGCAGCTGGCTTGGGGCGCAACGTAATCACGGTTTTACATTGAGGACATCGGACATTCTGTGACGATTTGCCGCGCAAGACGGCAAGCGGAACCCGCATGGCGGCCTGGCACTTGGTGCAAACAACCCGGATGGAGTCGGTTGGTGTTGGCGACGGGGCAGTTGTTGGGCGCGGCGCGGGCGCGGCAGCTTGAGAAAGCGGCGCCGGCTTCGGCTGAGCAGCGGTTTGCTTGCGGACGGACTGCACATACTGGCTCCAACGCATGAGTTCGGGCTCGCGCGCCGACTGGCCGAGCAGCCGCAAGCGCCGCGTGGTGTACATCGAGGAAGAAGTCGTCATTTCGGAAAGACGCGTCATCTGGTCGTCGCTTGCATCTTCCTGCTTCATCCATTCCTCGATGTTCACTTGTTTCAGCAGCCGGGCAGAGCGGATGGACCAGGCCAGCAGAACGCGTCGCGCAAGGGCCTCGCTACCCACGGCGAGCAGCCCGGCGCGGTCGGCGGTGATCTCCGATTGCCGCGCCCACGCCAGCAGCGGCAGTTCCACCGTGCCCTGAATCAATTGCATGGGGTGGATGGCGTTGATCAGTCCATTGGAAAGCAGGCCGTGCATGGCGGCGGAGTCGCCCGCGATGAAACGAGTCACGGTCTTCCAAAGAGCATGGCCGGCGCGGCAGTGCCCCATCTCGCGCGCCAGCACAAAGAGCATTTCATCGTTCTGGAAGTTGTTGAGGATGGCCGTGCCCAAAACGATAAATGCACTGCTGTCGGAGCCGAAGGTATAGGTGTTCCACTGGGAATCTCCCGAAACATACACATCGGGCAAAATGGGCAAGCCCACAATGCGCGCAGCCAGAACCGCCTGCTTCCACACATCGGGCAACTGCCTGGGGCCGAGGCGGATGCCGTTGAAGGTCGATTCGATCCAGGGGCGGCCCACCTTGTCGGAGGCGGAGCGCACAATCGAGTGGAGCGCGGGAATCTTCTGCAATCTGGTCATCGCCTGGCCGTCCTGCGCCCACAGGAAAACCGAGCGATCGAGCTGGTAACCGGGAACCATCGGGCGCAACCATCCGCATTGAGTGCAGACATCCTCCGCGAGGCTCAGGCCAACCCCGTTGCCGCCGCAGAGCTTGCAGAAGGCGGGTTGGTTGGGGGCATTGAGCGGCGGCCCGGTTGGCGCAGGCGGCGGCGCGGAAGGCACGGACGGAGTCTGTTCCCCGGCGGGTGGGGCGACCAGCGGGGTTCCGCACCGCGTGCAAAATGCCGATCCCGGAATTCCGGGTCCGTGCCCCTGCGGGCAAACCAGTTGAAGAGCGGTGCTGCCCAAGGCACTTCCCTTTCCGGTCGCGCTCGCGACCCTTAGGTCTGTGACCAAATGATTTCGTACTTTGAATTCAAACTATCCCGGGTCCCAAAATCGGAGCACCGAGAGTTGGTACAACTTCATGCGGTCACAGACCTAGTGACCTGCGAACTGCATCAGAGAGAGCTTGAAGATCCAGCTCATGAAATAAAAGGCCGTGGCAGCATACACCGCCTTGGTGAAATGCGCACCTTCAGCAATACGCCGGAACGAGATGCGCCGCCACAGGAGATAGATCGCTGTCGGGATCGTGGCCACAGTGCCAAAGAATGCGAAAAGGCCAAATGGATTGGCGAGAAACGCCTTCCAGAATTGGAACCTGATTGCGTACGCAAAGCAGGTGGTAAGCCCGCAACTGGGGCACGGCAGATGTGTCACCAGCAGAAAGTAGCATGGCGGCAGCCCAAGCTGGGTGTGCGTCCCGTAGCCGCACGGCGCGGGCTTGAGCCAAAGAGCTGTGGCGAGCACGCCGCAGGCGGCCGCGAGCAAAGCAACGGCAACCGATTTGTCGGCCCGGTTGTACACGCGGCAACTCCGGACAAGCTAAAAGCGATGCAGCCCTACCAGGCCCATATACGCGCAAATTCCGACGATAAAGAGAGCCAACCCAACGATGTTCAGGTAGAAGGCTACCTTGGCCGTCGATTCGTCCAGTTGCGGAGCCCGCCCGGCGGCGATATCATCCATGTCCTTCTTCGCGAGGAAGACTCCGATTACCCCGGTGACCGGCCCGCAGCAGAACAGGGCTGCAATACCCAGTCCAAGAGCCCATTTGGTATTGTCACCCATCACCTTGGCTGCGGGAAGCTGCGGCGGATAACCGCTCGGGGGCGGCGGGTATGCGCCCGGGGGAGGGGGATATGCGCTCGGGGGCGGTGGATAGGCACTCGGGGGCGGAGGATAAGCGCCCGGGGGGGGTGGATATGCACTGGGGGGCGGAGGTTGAGGAGCGGCAGGCTGCTGCCCCCCCGGCGACGAAGAACTGTCAGCGGGAGCAGCGGGTTGTTGAGCGGCCAGTGGCGCTCCGCACTTACCGCAGAAAGCGGAATCCGAAGGATTTGTCCCGGCGCATCGTGGACATCTGACATCGCTCATCGTATTCACCTTGAAACTGCTTGAAGAAACTCGGAACGCAATGGATGCACACGCCACGACTGCCCGGCGCCAACCTCGCAAACGGGCGGCGTGCGCACCCTCTACTACTTCTGCTCAACCCTGGGGGAGTTCAAGACAATGGATGAAGACCAGAGCGATGCTACGAAGCTCGCCAACCGGGCGCAGTGACGGCGGTCACTTCGCCAGCCATCCAAGCAAGATGCCTTGCCCTCGATCGCTGCCCTCGCGACTGGCGAGGCCCGCGCCGTTCGCCACCTCGGAGGATACCCGAAGCTCTGGGAGTAGTATCTCAGCAGGTTGGTCCTGCTGACCGCGCTTCCAAACCTCATCCGAGGGACTCTCATTGGCAGCCGGTCAACGGTCTGGGGTTTGCCCCGTCTAATGGAATGAAAGTGTGTCCCCACTTGAACCCTATGCGAAATCGATCTGCTTTTTGCCTTGCCGTATCGATGCTGGCCCTGGCGTGCGTGCCCGTGACCAGCCCAGCCCAGCAACCCGCTAGCAATCAACCGGTCGCGACCTTGAAGATTCAGGCGCGAGAGGTGGTGCTGCCCGTGACGGTGCGCGACAAGAAGGGCGCGCTGGTAACCAGCCTCAAGATCAGCGACTTCACGCTGACCGAGGACAGCCGGCCGCAGACCATCAAGAGTTTTACGCGGGAGTCGAACCTGCCCTTCCGGCTGGGTCTGCTGGTGGATACCAGCCGCAGCGTCTCCGGAGCCATGGAAGAGGAGCGCAAGGCGGGGGGCAAGTTTGTCGACCTGATGCTGCCCGCCGATCCCAAGGCCGCGGACGCCAAGAAGGATGAGGCGTTTCTGATCCACTTCGACCGCGAGGTTGAGCTGCTGGAGGACTTTACCAACTCGCGCGACAAGCTGCACCACGAGCTGGATGAGATGGGGCCGACGCGCGCCGCTCAGAACGACTCGCAGGGTCCGGAGACCAGCGGGGACGACCGCGGCAGCGGGGAAACGCGAGTCAGGCACGGCGGCGGCACGCAGCTTTACGACGCGATTTATCTGGCCTCGGACGAGCTGATGAAGCCCAAGGATGGACGCAAGGCGCTGGTCGTCTTCTCAGACGGAGTGGACCGCGGCAGCAAGGAGACGCTGAACGACGCGGTAGATGCAGCGGACCGGGCCAATGTGGCCGTTTACACCATCTACTTCAAGGGCGAGCAGGAGCGGCCCGCGGGCACCGGCTACCCCGGCAGCGGCGGGCGGCGCGGCGGCATGGGCGGCGGAGGTTATCCCGGCGGCGGGGGGGGTGGAGGCTACCCCGGCGGTGGCGGCGGTTATCCAGGCGGCGGCGGTCAGCGGCGCGGCGGCGGCGGCCAGACCCAGCCGGGAGTGGACGGCAAGAAGATCATGGAGAAGATTGCCACGCGCACCGGAGGCCGGTACTTCGAGGCCAAGGGTAAGGACAAGCTGGACGAGATCTACGGCCAGATCGCCGAGGAGCTGCGCGGGCAGTACCTGCTGACTTATACGCCGGACGTGGTGGACAACGACGGCGGCTTCCACAAGATCGCGCTCAAGGCCAACAAGGACGATCTGCTGGTGGTGACGCGCGAAGGCTACTACGCGCCGGGCGGGGACGCGAAGTAGGGATCGCCTCACTTTGCTTCATTGCTGAAGATGCAAGGGCTTGATTCGAGGCTCCGCTTGATTCAGAGTACACTCCGCCGCCCGGCTATCAGGTTGAAGATCAGAACGATCACCGCCAATACAAGCAGAAGGTGAATGAGGCCGCCGGCAACATGGAAGCTGAAGCCCAGGAGCCAGAGAACCAGAAGAATTACGAACAGTGTCCAAAGCATAGTTACTCCTTCGCCGCGCCGCGGGCGCATGAGAACTGCAAACCTTCCCAGGCGTCCGCGCATTGGCAATTGACTGCTGTTAGTTGGAAGCGATGGCCTGAGCCTTTGCGTCTCTGACCGCATCGAGGAACGCGCCTGCCGAAGCCGGCACGGCTATTTCGCCGCGCAAAATGCGGCCCGTGGAGATGTCATGGCCGTAGATGGCCTCGGTGGAGTCGTCGTCGCGGCGAATGGCAGCGCCGGTCAACGTGAGTCCGGCGAAAGCGCCCCTGGCGCGCGAGTAGGTCAGCACTTCGGTTTCCAGCTTCCAATCGGTATCGGCGGAAGCGTGACGTCCAACCGGTCCGGCTGCCGCTGAAGCATCGCCGCCCAGCTGGAAGTTACTGTTGATCAAATGCTCCATGCCCCGGTCGTTCTGGATGATCATGACCAGGTCAACTCCTTCGACGCCGATCTGCAATCCCCAACTGCCGCCGGTAATGGTAAAGAACGCCGGTGCGCTCCAACCGTTTGCGGTCCGGCAGGTGGCAACGCCTCTGCCATTCTCCGCGCCAAACACAAAGCCGCCCTTGAGCATATGCGGCACCACAGCCACGCACTTTGCGTGTTCCAGAACTTCCTCGGGAATGCCTCTATCCGGCGCCGACATGATCTCGTGCAGCACCGCGCCCGCATGATCCAGCCGGTCGACCGTTGCTTCGCGACCGGATGCTGCCCAGCACATGCTCGACATGCCGAGTATGGCCACAAACGTCATAAGTTTCTTCATGCATCTCACCTTTTCTACCCATGCGCAGCGTCACTTGCTTTACGCGCATTTGAGGCGCACAAGGTATCTCTCACACTAGAGGCATGGCATGACGCTGTCTGAGCAAGAACGCTCATGAGGCGATGAGCGCGCAACGCCGGGCAAGCCCGGATTGAAAAACATCTTTCCAAAAGTGAGCAAAAGAGGACAGACCGCCCCCCTCCCCGGATTCAAGCTGGCACTACGTGTCGGTGTAAGGAAACGGCAATTGTGCATCGCTTCGATCTTCTCCTTGATTGCTTCCGGCAATAGAAGGCTCCGGCGATCGCCGATGATTCCGATTCATCGGCGCAAGTGCTTTGCAAGCCGCGTTGCTTGGCGCTTGCGCATCCTCTCGCAATCTTCGCGTCATCGCCTCGCGCGTGAGGAGACCTTTCCATGGCTTCACTTGAGCATCGCACCTTCGATACCGCCGCCTTTCTGGCCAATGCTGGACTGGGACGCAGAATCGTTGAACTGAATCCCAAGGGGACCTTCTTTTCGCAGGGAGACCCAGCAGATTCCGTCTTCTATCTACAGAAAGGCCGCGCAAAAGTCAGTGTCGTTTCAACAGCAGGCAAGGAGGCCACCATCGCTCTTGTCTCAGCGGGTGAGTTTGTCGGAGAAGGGGCGCTCGCGGCGGTGCCTGGGTTGCGCTTGTCCACTGCCACAGCCGTCACTGACTGCTCGGCGCTCCAGATAGGGCGGGAGGAGATGGCCCGGGTGATGCACGCCGAGCCTGATTTCTCCGACCTGTTCTTCAAGTATCTGCTGGCCCGCAGCATGCGCACGCAGGCCGATCTGGTCGACCAGCTCTTCAACTCCAGCGAGAAGCGCCTGGCGAGAGTTCTCCTTTTGATGGCAGAGTTCGGTCTTCCCGGCGAGCCCGAAAAGCTGATTCCGAAGATATCGCAGGAGACTCTGGCGGAGATGATCGGCACAACCCGATCGCGCGTCAGCTTTTTCATGAACCGGTTTCGCGAGCACGGCTTTATTGAATATAAGGACCGCATTCGCGTGCACAGATCCCTGCTGAACGTGGTTCTGCACGATCAATTGCCCGACGACACCCCAGAGAAGCCGCCGATTACGGCACTCCGGGCGCGCAAGACGAGACCAGCCAGCGAATCCTCGGCAACTCTGTGCTGATTTGAACAGCCTTGCCGCCCGGTCAATGGCATACTCGTTCCAATTCCCTGAGCGATGCTCCAGAGGGGGTAAGAGATGCCCAATGCGCATGGAACACTCCTCATTGTCGACGACGAGCCCAAGATTCGCATGTCGATTTCGCAGGTGCTCACTGAAGTCGGCTACAGTGTGCGATCGGCCGAAGACGGCTTTGCCGCCTTGCGCGAGATACGAAACGAAGTTCCCAAGCTGCTTCTCTCCGATCTGAATATGCCGGGCATGTCGGGCTTCGAGTTGCTCTTCGTGGTGCGGCGCCGCTTTCCCGCCATCCGGACGATCGCCATGAGCGGTGCGTTCTCCGGCAACGAGGTGCCTTCCGGAGTTTTCGCCGATGCGTTTTATCAAAAGGGCAGCAGCACTCTCGCCCTGTTGCGGATCATGGAAGCATTGCCCCAATTGGAGCGCCATGCATACCAGCCCACGAGCTCCGATCCGCCTGTGTGGATTCATCGCGGCACACACGACGTTTCCGCGGGTGCTTCCGTAACGATCGCCTGCCCGGAGTGCCTGCGGTGCTCTCCCCAGACCCCAGCCACTGGCGACCTGAAGCGCGGAACCCGTTGCATTTATTGCGAAACTCCGATTCCCTGCGCAACCGTGCAGCCGGCAGATCGGATGTCTTTGCATGTTGTTCCGCGGAAAACCTCAACGGTAATACCCTTTCAGCGCAGCGCGTCCAGCGCCCGTTACTAAAACAGAGAAAGAGCGAACGATGCGGACTATCGCCGAACGGAATATGCTGCTGCGCGCACGCACCGAACTGCCCAACGGCCTCAGCCTGGCGACAGAAGAGTTTCGCGAGGGCTGGAACTTTGTGAAAACCGTCAACGTTCAGCGGCTGGAGAAGAGGATATTGATGCGGGGATGGAACTTCATCAAGATTCCCGATGAATCGCTGCGCAGCGGTGTTGGAGATACATCGCAGGAAGCGATCGCCAGCGCGCTCAAGCTGGCGCTTCGCCGCATTGGCGCACGCTTCAACGCCGCGGAAGTGGAACATATCGAGTTGACGCAATATCCGTGGTTCTTTCTGGCCAGGGTCAGAGTCTATCCATTCCGTATTCAGCAAGGCGCGGCGCTGCCGGCGTCCAACGAATTCCTGCCTGCTCCGAGCGTCCAGCAAGGGCGCCTGCCGCAGCACGCAGCCGCCCTGTTCCCGTCCTTTGGCAGCGCCATGCCCCTGCTCAAGGAAATGCTGATCTCATCGCGAACAGCTCAGGTTCCCTAAGTCGGATGGAATCTACAATAACCACTTTATTCTGAATGCTTTCTACTATCTCCAAATGGAGGGGGATTCTGGAGCCGACGGTCAGACTTGAACTGACGACCTGCTGATTACGAATCAGCTGCTCTACCAACTGAGCTACGTCGGCCTGCTGCTCCTCCGATTGTATCGTTGCGCTGGCGGAAGGTAAAGCTCGGCTCTGACGGCTGCGCAGCCGGCGTCGCCGTCCTGCCCGGGGCAAATCGGCTATACTGCCGCTCATGCAAACAAACCCGGCCGAAGACTGGCAAAGTCTCACGGAACACTACCGCGAGATGAGCGACGGAGAATTGCTACAACTGGCGGCGGATTTCGTCGATCTGACCGAAACCGCGCAGCAGGTTCTGCGCAGCGAGATGAGGAGCCGCGGCCTGGGTGAGCCGCGAGCGGCGGGCGAAGCGCCAAGGGGGGCCGGTCCTTCCGCGCCTCCACGATGGGCCAGCTCGGTCGATCCGGATACCGGCGAGATCGAATCCCGCGTCCCGGACGGAGATGAGGAGGACGATTCTCCGGTGGACTACACCTGGAAAACGCTGCTGTGCGAGTGCAACGACCAGGAACAGGCGTGGCAAATATACGAGGTGTTGAGGCGAGCAGGGATTGAGAGCTGGATTGAGCAACCGGGATCGCGCTACTCCATCGGCGTCAGCTATCCACGCGTCCTGGTCGGCGCCGATCAGCTTGAGGAGGCGCGAGAAGTTGCCGCCAGGCCCATCCCGCAAGAGATCGTAGAACAATTCCGCACAGAGACGCCGGAGTTCGAACCGCCCAAATGTCCTGAGTGCGGCGCCGAAGATCCGGTGCTTGAGAGCGCGGAGCCGGCCAATGCATGGCTCTGCGAGGCCTGCGGGAACCAGTGGACAGAACCGGCAGCAGAGCCGGGTGGGAGCCCGGATGAGGCTGAGCGATGAGCTCCCAGAAGACGGAAAGAGCCGCCCGGCAACAGGGCAGCTCTCTCCTCAGGGAGAATAGTTCCAACGGAGGCAAAGCCATCAGAACTTTCTGGCTGCATAGTAGGAGGGTGGGACGCGAGTGTCAAGGAGAAACCCATTTCTCAAATAACTATTTGTAATTCAATAAGTTAGAGGAATTTCCCAAGAATACGAGGGGGCATTGGTCTATTCGTCTTCCCATTCTTGCCTCCGTGCATCTCCGTCATTTCAGAATGTTTGCCTGGGTTTAGACCCGTTTTCCACCGCTGCGGAAGATGGTCAACTTTTCGCTTGCGGCTTGTCGAATGCCGGCGCGGATTCAACCCACACTTCACTCAAGCCGAGGCGGATGAACTCTATGTCGTTGACCGAGGAGACCGGCCTACCGCGGGCGATGCGGTAGAGGGCGCGGCCGCCGCCGAGGAATAGGGCCAGTAAAAAGGCGGCGCAGCAGCCGACGATGACCAGGACGACGATGCCCAAAAGCAGTTTGCCGGTCTTGGCCACCTCCGACTCCGTGGGCTGAGGAATGGAGGTGAGATCGGCATCGAAGTGAACAAAAGCCAGCAGCTTGTGGGCCTCATCGGGAATGGCGTCGCCGCTCACGATAGCCACCAGAGGCCCGCTACGGCGCACCTCCAGCGACGCCTGGGTGGAGTCCATGAGCGGCTTGGGCCACGGCGGCAGGGACGTGTCGCCCGGCTTGGGGCTGCCCGCCTTCAGGTAGGCGCGAATCCGCGTCTCCTGGGCGGCGGCTATCTGCGGCGTGGGGTAGTCGACGATGGTGAGCGTGGCCGGACCGGAGCGCAGCGAGTAAGTTGCGGTTACGGCCTCCGCGCCGCGATCGAAGCCGACCAGCTCCGGCGGCAGCACTCCGCCGGCGCCCGCATAGCCCGCCGGACCCAGCGCGTAATGGGTTGTCTGCCCATCCAGCGATGCCTTGGGCAGGTTGCTCAGGATGGGGGGCGGCAGCGCCTTGCCTCCGTCAGAAGTGGGCAGCAGGCCGGCAAGCTCGCGCAGCTCACTGCCAGACATGGGGCCGATGGCGGAGAAGTTCGCGTCCGCCATGGTGTTGCCCACCCAGAAGAGCACCCTGTTGCGGTTGGATGTGGCGCCCAACCCGATCTCTTCCTTGGGCCAGCCATCCTGCCGGTAATAGCTGTAAGCGCCATAGGCCCCGCTGGCGTCGCGGAAGCGCAGCGCACGCAGGCTGAGCGTCTCGCCGTTGCGCTTGTAGCTGGCCAGCGCGGCGTCGGTGAAGTCGTACTCCTTGAGGGCCGCGGCGGCGTTCGGATCGGCCTGAGCGGGGTCGGTCACGGTCTTGGGAGGGTTCGCCGCCACCCATCCGGCAAAGGACTCAGGCAGCAGCGGTTTGGGCACAGGCGGAAGCATCAGGTGCGTGGCGCTTTGCGTAGCTGGGGCGTTGACCGGCGCAGACTGTGCCTGGGCAAAGGCGTCGGCCAGCACCAGCGAGCAAACCGTACAAGCCGCAATTGCAATCCAACGCACCGCGAAACGCTCCCGTCTTCAGGTTACACGCTTCCGATGAGTTGAAGCCATGCTCAGGCAACCTCCGGGGCAGCCGGCGCGGGAGGCGGAGGAGGATAAAGAAGGTCTCCCAAGGCCTGGTAGCGCCCACCATAGAAGAGCAGGGCGTAGTTGCGAATCCAGGTTGCAATGGGGCCGCCAAAGCTGAAGCCCACGAGCAGGGCAACGCTGAAGCCGATGACGCCGAACAGCACCTCGCCGGCCACCCGAACGACTGCGCCCACGCCGGTTGCGTCCGCCAGCACGGCGTGGAATCCCACTCCCGCCAGCGCCAGAATCCCGAAGAAGATGAGCATCGGGAGAACCAAGACGATGAACAGGGCGATCCCGGCAAGAATCGGAAGAAACAGGCGCAACAGCATGTAGGCGAAGAACCTCCCCTTCTCCGCTTCGATGCGCGAGCGAACGGCAGCCC
The DNA here is from genome assembly GCA_050014455.1 of Occallatibacter sp. Classification (GTDB taxonomy): domain Bacteria; phylum Acidobacteriota; class Terriglobia; order Terriglobales; family Acidobacteriaceae; genus Telmatobacter. The sequence continues at coordinate 1,700 of JBEKDH010000074.1, read as the reverse complement.
ACGCGTCCTCCGCGGAGGCGTCTTCCAGCGCCACATGCGTGAGCATGAAGTCGTGCAGCATCACATCCACAAGCCAGAACATCAGGCAGAGGAACAGAACTGCCGGGATGAAGGCGAGCACAAGAACGAGCAATCCGGCTGGATCGAGCTGGCTGCCGGCTTGCGAGGCTTGGTAGAGGTCGAAGAACCTGAAACCGAAGGGGAGCATTACCGCCGCGGCAATGCACAGCAAAAGGAGCCAGATCAGCAGGCTCATCTTGAAGAAGCGCAGCGCTTGCTCTCGATAGAGTCTCCATCCCGGCCGGATCTCTCTGGTCTGGGAGACCAGGCAGTGGAAGAAGGCGAAGCGGAGCCGGGTGACGAGGTAGAAGACGAAGATGCCGATGGCGATGCAGGCCAGGACGGCGACCACGATGAGCGCAATCACCTCATTGGGAATGTGGAATAGCACGCCGGCGTCGCCGCTGGGCGGAGAGGGATGGTGATCCCCGGAGTTGAGGTTGAGGTTGGCCGAGAATCCCTCGGTGATGCATGCAACCGCCGCCAGCTTCAGATAAGTTGCCCATTCGAAGGGCTGAAACAAGAAGCGCCTGGTGCGGTCAATGGCGGGGGAGATGGCTTGCGATGCAGAGAAGACGTACATGGGGCATTCTCCAATCCGGCTGAGTCTAGCGCAAAGCTGAAGGGACCGCAACGAGCAGTCGCCGCAGGAGACCATTCAAAGCATTGCTCTGAAAAGGACGGCCCGGCCCGACCCAAAGTTCTGCCAACCTATACGCTGCAACCGCGCGGGTTGTTCCATCGTTCGGGATTGGTAGACGGCACCCGCGCCCACCAGGCATCGAAGGCCGCCAGCGCGCGCGCGCAGACCATCCGGTGGCGCTCCTTCTTGTCGCGAACCTTCTTGCGCAGTTCTTCTTCGAGCGGCTCCAGCAGGTCGAAGGTGATGTTGGCCGGTTGAAAGTCCTTGGGGTCGGCGTGAGTAATGTAGTGGACGAGCGAGCCGAGGGCGCAGGCGCGGGGCGCGTGCGCCGGCTCTTCTCCGCGGGCCAGCGCGGCGGCGTAGATGCCGGCCAGCAGCCCGGTGGCTATGGATTCCGTGTAACCCTCGACGCCGGAGAGCTGGCCTGCGAACATCAACCACGGAGCCTTCTTGAGCCGCAGGTTCTCGTCCAGCAGCAGCGGCGCCTGGATATAGGTATTGCGATGGATCTGCCCATAGCGCAGGAAGCGCGCGTTTTCAAGGCCGGGAATCAGGCGCAGGACGCGGGCCTGCTCGGCAAACTTGAGATGGTTCTGGAAGCCGACCAAATTGTAGCTATCGGAGCGCAGGTTCTCCTTGCGCAACTGCACTACCGCCCAGGGGGTGTGTCCCGTGCGCGGATCTCGCAAGCCGACCGGCTTCATGGGGCCGAAACGGAGGGTATTGCGGCCGCGCCGCGCCAGCACCTCGATAGGCAGGCAGCCCTCAAAGTACCGGGGTCCCCTTGCGCCCGCATCTGGCGCATGGGGTGGAAAGTACCGGGGTTCCCATGCGCCCGCATCTGGCGCATGGGGTGGAAAGTACTCGAGCGTTTCCCACTCTTTGGCTTCGGCCGGCTCGGCCGCCAGCAGCGCATCGAGAAAGCGGTCGTACTCCTCGCGGTTCATGGGGCAGTTGATGTAGTCAGCTGTGCCCTTGTCCCAGCGGGCGGCCATGT
>JBEKDH010000073.1:0-19426 GCA_050014455.1 Occallatibacter sp. | reverse complement strand
CAAAGCGCTGCGGGCAAATTGCGGTCCACATGGAAGTTGATCCAACCGAGCGCGGGTAGTATCCCTTTGCCGCGAAGGGGAAGCCCCGGAGCCGATTCCTCCTCCCAGGAGCCGAGAGCAATCAAAGGAGCCGATTCCGTCACCCGGCGCACCAGGTCCGCGGCCACGGCAGGAGACATAAAGCCATAAAAGGCTTGAGTGACGCAGAGATTCACCAGATCGACCTTGGCTGCGATCAGCGAGGGGTCCAACTCAGTGGCGCGCAACAGCAGTTGCAGGCTGTCCTGCATCCGATGGCGCTGAAGGGTCTGCCACTCATGGTGGGCGCGCTGGTAGAGCTCGTATGCCTCGCGGTGGTTGGAGCCAGGCGAAGCAGGAATGCTGCTGCCATCCCACGATGCGGAGATCTCTTCCTGGGGAGCGTCGTCGAGGCCAGACGCTGCGGCGGAGATGGAGAGGGCCCTTGATTGCAAGCGGAAGGCGAGGCGGTTCGCTAGCTCCGATTCGAGTCCTGCAATGCGCTTCTGGGGCACGATCAGGTCTTCCACCCAAATCTGGACGCCGTCTTCGACCCGGATCATCTCTGCCCGCAGGCGAAAATGCGAGGGCAGGGCGCGCAGGGTTCCGGCCAGTACGAGGTCGGCCTTGAGAGCCTCGCCGATTTGCTGTGCGCTCAGGCCCTGAAGCGCCAGCGTGAAGACCGAATCCCGGGCCATGACGGTAACGCCCGGAGACTGCGCGTTGCTCAGCCGGGCGATGGTCTCCTCGGCGACGGCCGGCCCAAGATGCTGGGGGATGCCGTAACCGGCGCTAAAAGGCGGGATGGCCAGCCTGGGGAGCGCACTGGCCGGCAAGACCCCATGTGGGCGGACCTCGGCGGAAAAACGGTATCCGCGCTTGTAAACAGTCTGGATGCACTGTTCCGGCTCAAGCCGCGCGCGCAAGGAGGAGAGGCACTTGGGAACGCTGTCGGCGGTGACGTGCACGTCACCCCAAAGGGCCCGGCGCAGCTCAAGAGACGAAACGATCTGGCCGGCGCGGGCTACGAGCAGACGGAGCGCAGCCAGCTCCCTGGGAGGCAGATGAACGACCGCCTCTCCGCGCAGCAGAGTGCCATCGGCCTGGAGCTGGAAGCCCGCAAAGGAAAGTCCTTGATCCCCGAGGCCGGCGACCGTTGCCGAGGGTCCAAGCTCTCCCCATCCGGGCAAAGCGGACGGAAGCGGCGTCTGCCTTTCCGGCGAAGCTCCTTCCGAGTTCCCTTTCACCTGCTTGCTCATCGTCTACAACCCCTCCTGGACGAACGGCGGCCGCCGACAGTAGCGCGGGAGGCTGCGCGGCTGGCACATGGAAGAACTCTGCGCTGCAGCAACAGGATCCGTTCGGCTTAAAAGTATGCAACAAGAATGAACTTATTATCCTGATTCTGAACGAAGCCCAAAGGCCTTGGCAACGATGTTTCCCACTCAAGGTAATCCAAGAGTGGTTACTTGTTTACTAAATAGATATTAAGCGATCATGGCGGCATCTTGCTGAATATATTTTATTTGACAACGTTTTGCGCAGGTAAGTTTCTGCCGAATTCCCTTATCGGCGTGAAGCGCGCCAGGAGGACGCAAGGCCAGGCGGCTGAGGAGGGTGACGCGACAAAAGCTGGCTGCGCTGGTGAAGGCGAAGCCGCGAGAGTTCTGGATTGGAAGCATCGATTGGTGAGGCCGAAGACGGCGGCTTCGCTGCCTGGAAATTATGGGGATCGAGTTGGGCTGGGTTGGATTTGTGGCAGGGGTTGCAAGAGTTCGGTCGAGGGTGAAAACAATCCGCTTGCATCCGTGGAGCAAGTGTGAGATAACTACGTCATGCGTAGTACGCAAAACGTAGTAGAAGCCGAACCAGCTCCGGGAATGGGGCACTATTCCGACCCGCCGCTGCTTGTACTGGCCAGCCTTGCCAATGGGCCGAAGCACGGGCACGCGATGATCGAAGACATTGAACTCCTTTGCGGAACCCATCTGGGTCCGGGGACGCTGTATGGAGCTATTGCGCGGCTGGAGCAGCTGGGTTGGATTGAGCCGCTGCCACCGGAGGAGCGCCGGCGGCCTTATCGCATCACGGCAGAGGGGCTGCGGGTTCTGCGCGCCAGGTTGACCACGCTGCATCGCTTCGCCGGAGCCGGACTTGAGAGGCTGGAGCTTTCATGAGTCCGGCGCTCGCACGCCTGCTTGCGCGCCTCTATCCGCGGCCGTGGAGGGAGCGGTATGGCGCGGAGTTCGAGGCGCTTCTTCTGGATGGCCGGGGCGGCCTCGGCACGGCCGCAAACGTGGTTTGGTCGGCGGTTTGCGAACGCATTTCCCCAACACAAGGAGGCAAAATGGATCGAGATCCCCTTTCCTTTGGCGGCGTCACGAGAAAGCCGAGCGCCTTTCTACCCCTTGCCATGTCGCTCACGGCCCTGGCGGTGGTCCTGGGTCATATTGCCATCTACGGCGCTGCCCGCGAGGCCGATGAGGGAGCCGCCGCGCACATCTGGCAGCTCCTCATGGCTGGCCAGATCCCGGTCGTGGCGTTCTTCGCCATCCGGTGGCTGCCCAGGGCCCCAAGGGCTGCGCTGGGCGTACTTGCCCTCCAAGCCGGAGCAGTGCTGGTATCCATGGCGCCTGTGCTCTATTTCAACTTGTGAATGGGCTACTCTCCCGCCCCTGGGATGTATTTGTATTCGATCTTGGCGGGTTGTTTGGGCGCGTCGCCGGTCAGGTCGTGGGTATGCCAGACGACGGACTCGGCGGCCACCTCTGGATGCTTGCGCAGGAACTCGAGGGCGTAGACGCTGGCGGTGGGGTCGTCCTTCTGGTCGGCGAATTTGGCGCTCTCGATGGCGGCCTTGGCTTTCTCGCCCAGGCGGCGGTAGAGGATGGCTAGCTGATAGTGGGCGGCCAGATCGTCGGGATCGACGGCTTGCAGGCGCTCGTAGGCCGCGCGGGCGGCGGCGTAGTCGTGTTTCTGGTAGTAGCTGAAGCCCAGCTCGCGCAGCGCGTCCTTGGCGCGGGGATATTTGGCCAGCACGGCCTCCAGGTCGGCGATGGCCTCCGCGACCTGGCCCGCATTGCGCTCCACCAGCGCGCGGTAGTAGAGGGCGCGGGGATCGCCGGGGAGCAGGGCGAGCGCCTTGGCCAGATTGGACTTGGCGTCGTCGTATTTTTCCCACGCAATCTCCACCACGGCCATGTTGGTAAAGGCGTCGGCGTAGTCGGGACGCAGGGCTGCCACGCGCTCAAAGGCATGGACGGAGGCCTGGTATTGCTGCGCGTCGAGCAAGCCAATGCCGTAGTTGTTCCAGCGCATCCACTCTTTGTTTTCGGACGGGTCCGGCGGCTGGGGCGCGTTCTCGCCGATCTTGAAGGTCTTGGTCTCCGAAGCCATATCGACGATGGGCAGCGGGTATTGCTTCTGGTCCATCGCATAGTCGATGAAGTGCTGGTTGAAGCGGCGGTAACGCACGGTTACAGTGAGTGCGACCTGGCCGGTTATATCCTTGGGGAGGCGGAAGCGGTAGCGAACCAACTGCGACCGGCCGGATTGGAAGGCGTTGTTGTAGGCCAGGACCCGGTTGTGCCAGATCTGATGCAGGTCGTTCAGTTCGCCCTTGACGTTGATGAGGCGGTTGGTAAAGGAGTGGGCGGAGGGGTCGAGGTTGCCGTCGGGCTGTATAAAGCCGCTCTCGGCCAGCGTCTTGCCGGAGCCGTCCTTGACAGTGAAGTCTACCCAGGCCTCGTAAAAGTCGCGCTGCTCGGGGATGAAGGAGTGGCCGATGCCCTTGTTCTGAATGACGACGTCGGCGACAAGGGTCTCGCCGGCAGCGAGCGAGAAGCTGGTGAGGCCGACCGGGGCGACCAGAACCTGGTCGCTGGCGGTTGCGGCGGCGTTCTCCTTTTCAAGGCCGAAGATGTCCACGTTCAGGACGCCCTTGCCATCCGGGCCGTTCTTGAGGAAAGCAACGAGTTTTTCGGCCTGCTCGGGATAGTTGTAGTACTGCGGCATGAGTGTGTTGCCGCCCAGCCAGCGGTGAGAGACGAGCTGGCCGTTCTTGGCGCCGGGATCGATAGCTCCCGCAGGCAAAGGCTCGCGGAGCATGTGGCAGGTCTGGCAGGTGGAGACCGAATCCTTGCGGTAGAAGGGCAGCGGAGACTGCTTGGTGAAGCTGGCGCCCTGCCACTCGTCGTAGAGGGAAATGGCTCGGAGCCACTTGTAATCGTCCAGCGAGCGCGGAATGGCGGCCTTGTGGCAGGCGGCGCAGAACTCGGCGGTCTGGTAGAGGGGGCGCATCACGGCCTTGGAATGGCGGTCGAGATGGGCCAGGATTTCGGCGTCGGAGACGGGGTGCGCAATGGGAACACCGGCTTCATCCACCAGCGCGGCTGGAATGCCCATGACGTAGCTGCCGGTTCCGGTGGTGTCCGTCGATTGGATGGAGTGGCAGGTAGAACAGGTGATTCCCTCGTCCTCGAAGGGGCGTTTTTTGGGCATCCCCTGCGACAGGTCGCCGCTGAGCAGCGCGACCGGGTTGTGGCAGCCCTCACAGTGGCGGGAGTACTGCACGCCTTTCTCATCGATGAGCATGTTGACGTTCTTGAGATACCAGGGGGCGCGGAAGCTGTTGGAATGAACCGATTGACGCCACTGCCGGTAGGCCTCCTGGTGGCAGTGGCCGCAGTACTGGGCGGAATAAAAGCTCTTGGGGCTCAAGAACTGGCCGTTGGAGGAGGTTGCGTTCGAAGGGAGAAACGGTGCGTCCTTGCCGAAGGCGTAGTTGTAGCGGGAGGCGACGGAATCGTGGAAGGGCGTGGTCGGGCCGGAGATGCCGGAGGGGCCAGAGTAAGCCGGCGCTTTGTCGGAAGAGGCCACGGGGCAGGCAGCGGGAGCGGTCGATGGGGTGGGGGAGGGATTGGAGGCCGGGGCCGATTCAGGATCCGAGGCGGCGCGAGCGGCGGGCGCGATCCGCGGCCAGGCGAACGCGAGGGAGAGCATGATGAGGACGGCGGCAGACAACCGGCGTGACGTAACTCTCTTGAAAGCAGTCTTCAGCGCAGGTTCATTCATCGTCCGGTGATCTCCAGGGGAAGCGTTGTTCCTCATCGGCCAGACTCGAGGGGAAGGCCGCGGGAACACAAGAACGGTAACAGGGAACAGGCATGGGCTGTCTTCCACCGAAAGGTGGAGAACCGGCAGCACAGCCGCCTCTTCGCCAGAATGGGCCTTGAACTGGTAGGTTGATCGGAGGGATACTCTTTCTTGACGATGGCCTCTAGCCCTTATTTTGCTCTGGCGGTTCTCTTTGCGGCGGCGCTATGCTTTGCGCTGACCCCGCTGGCGCTGGCGTGGCTGTGGGCGAAGATCTTCTCGCCGCCCAAGCCGAACGCCGTAAAGAACGCCATCTACGAGTGCGGCCTGGTATCCAAGGGCGACGCCTGGATGCAGTTCCGCTCAGCCTATTACCTTTACGCCATCATCTTCTTGATTTTCGATGTGGAGGCGGTGTTCCTGCTGCCGTTTGCAGTGGCGTTTACCGGGCTGAGCGCGGCGGCCTGCGTGGCGATGCTGGTCTTTGTGCTGATGCTGATCGAGGGGTTGGCGTGGGCCTGGGCCAAGGGCGTGCTCACCTGGGTGTAACGGCGCGGGGCAGTCCCTAGTCTCTGATCCCTGATCTCTGACCCCTGATCCCTGATACCAGATCTCTGATCTCTGTAGAATGGCTCTATGGGATTTGCAAGCGTGAAGAAGATCGCCGAGGCGGATTTTCCTACCCGCTGGGGAGCCTTCCGCATTCTGGGGTTTGAGGGCATCCCGACGGAGCTCCAGCCCTGTGACGAAACCGGCGGCCGCGCGGGCAACAGCGAAGTCGAGGGTCTGGTTGCGCTGGTGATGGGCGATATTCACTCCGCGCCGCCACTGGTGCGCATCCACTCCCAGTGCCTCACCGGCGACGTCTTCGGCTCGCTCAGGTGCGACTGCCGTCTACAGCTCGAATTGGCCATGGGAACCATCTCCGAGGCCGGCGGCGGCATTTTGCTCTACGAGCAGCAGGAGGGCCGCGGCATCGGCTTGATGGCCAAGCTCAGGGCCTACGAGTTGCAGGATGAGGGCATGGATACGGTGGAGGCCAACGTCGAACTGGGCTATGCCGCCGACTGCCGCGCCTACGAACTGCCCGCCGAAGTGCTCAAGCTGCTTGGCGTCTCCCAGGTCCGCCTCATCACCAACAACCCGGCAAAGGTAGAGGCGCTTGAATCGGCGGGCATCGCCGTGGTCGAGCGCGTCTCCGCCGAGGTCGAGCCCCAGGAGTCCTTCGAGCGCTATTTGCGCACCAAGCACGAGAAGATGGGGCACATTCTCGAGTCGTCGTTGTAGCGGGGTGAACGCATCTTGATCCCCCTGATCGCTATCCACGTTCGGTTTTGTTACAAGGGCACGACTTCAGTCGGGCCCTTGTTACAAAGCGCATGAATCCAATATTTTGCGCGGCTTTTCTCTTCCCATATAGAAGCGAATTCAGATGCGTCTGCCCGTTCTCTGTAACCCCCAATTGACCTTTCGTCTGCCAAGTGTGTTAGGGCACATCTTCAGTCGCATTTCCGAAATTGACCCACGACCAGGAAGCCGGTCCGTGGCTGCAAAGGCGATTGAAGAGGACTAGAGTGGAATTGGCGGGATCGCTTAACCCAGGGTTCAGGAGCCGCAAGGCATCCGCCGCGCTTCAATCGATGTGTGACTCCTGGATCCCTCAGCAATCGGAAGCACACAAGGTGGGGTAGAGAAATGCCCGAGTACATCCATTTTCCAGTCCAGACGCAGACGGCGCGGCCTCGCCGCCGCGGAGTTCTTATCCTTATCGCCGTGGTCGCGGTCCTCTTCTTTGGAGGCCGGACCGTGCTCTCCTACTGGGTTGACCTTTTGTGGTTCAGGTCGCTCGGATACGGAGAGGTCTTCTGGAGGACCCTGGGCCTGGAGTGGGGAGTCTTCGCGGGCTTCGCCGCTGCCACGTTTCTGATTCTCTTTGGGACATTTTCGGCATTCAAGCGGGCCCATGCGGCCGATTTGCCCAGCGATCACACGATTTACATAGCGGGAAACGAGATAAAGTTGCCCGTCGCTTCCGCTCTGCGCCTGATCGCCGGCGGCCTATCGATGGTCATCGCAGTGGGCACCGGGGCCGCAATGGAGGCGCAGTGGCCTACGCTGGCGCTTTTCTGGTATGCTCCGCGCGCCGCCGGCGGCGTTGCCGACCCGATCTTCGGCATGCCGCTGAATTTCTATCTCTTCACACTGCCCGCCTGGCACCTTCTCGCCGGCTGGCTGCTAACCCTCTCGGTGATCGGTTGCATCCTTGCCGTCGTATTCATCCTGATCACGGGCGGAAGCCGCGTCCTTGGCGGGCAATTCCGCAGCGCTATTCAAGTGCCCTGGCGCGGGCTCTCTATCGAGGTTGGGGTTTTTCTCTTCCTCATGGCGCTGCATGTGTATATTGGCCGCTTCGATCTTTTCTTTGAGCATCACACGATCTTCGACGGCGTCACTTACACCGACGCGCACGTCACGCTCACCGGCCTGCTTTTTGTGTGCTGGGCGCTTCTGCTTGGGGCGGCGATCACGCTGGCCGGCGCCGCGTTCAAGCCGCGCGGGCGCTGGCTGCTCGCCGCCATCGTTCCGGCCGCGGTCTGTTACGTCGCGGTTGGCGCGGTCGCCTGGTACGTCACCAGCTTCCAGGTCAAACCCAACGAGCTGGTTCGCGAGCAGCCTTACATCGCCAACAACATCGAGATGACGCGCCGCGCTTATGGCCTGGACCGCTTCTCGCAGCGCGAGTTTCCCGCCGAGACCACCCCAGGCGCGGCGGACGCGGCCAACAATCAACCCACGCTCCAGAACATCCGCCTGTGGGACGTTCAGGCGCTGAAGGACACGCTGCGCCAGATTCAGGAGATTCGCACCTACTACGACTTCCCCAGCATCGACATCGATCGCTACCAGATCGATGGCAATCTGCGCGAGGTGATGCTGGCCACGCGCGAACTGAATGTGGACAAGCTCCCCGTGAGTAGCCAGAACTGGATCAACGACAAGCTCATCTACACCCACGGCTACGGGATCACAATGAACCCCGTGAATGGCTTTACGGCAGAGGGATTGCCGACACTAATGCTTAGCAACATGCCCGTCCAAAGCACGGTGCATGGCCTGAACGTGACGCGCCCGGAGATCTATTTTGGCGAGATGACCAACACGGACGTCTATGTGAAGACCCGTCAGCAGGAGTTTAACTACCCCGAGGGCCAGACCAACAACCTCGCCAGTTACGAGGGGAGCGGAGGCATCGTTCTGGGCAGCTTGTTGCGCCGCATTTTGCTTGCCTTCGACCGCGGCGATCTCGCCAAACTGCCCTTCAGCGACGATGTGAATGCAGAGAGCCGCCTGCTGATGCGGCGCAATGTGCGCGATCGCGTTACCGCCCTGGCGCCGTTCCTCACCTTCGATCAGGATCCCTACGTTGTGGTGGGCGACGACGGCCGCCTCTCCTGGATCATGGATGCCTACACCTCATCGGACACCTATCCCTATTCGACGCATAACACTCTCGGCGATCAGTCCATCAATTACATGCGCAACAGCGTCAAGGCGGTGGTCGACGCCTACGATGGAACCACTACTTTCTATGTCTTCGACAGCGAAGATCCAATCCTGGCTGCCTATCGCGGCATCTTCCCGTCGCTCTTCCAGGACGCCGCGGCCATGCCCGCCGGGCTGCGAGAGCACGTCCGCTACCCGGAGCTGCTGCTGAGCGTGCAGGCGGAGGTCTATGGCCTCTATCACATGACCAATCCGGAGGTCTTCTACAACCGCGAAGACCTGTGGACCGTCGCCACCGAGACGGGCATGGGCGAGGGTGGCGCGCAGACCAGCCAGGCGATGCGGCCGAACTTCGTGCTCATGAATCTGCCCGGCGAGGCCGGCCTGGAGTTCGTTGAGATTCTCCCCTTCACGCCCGCCAACCGCAATAACTTGATCGGCTGGATTGCCGGGCGCAGCGACGGCGCACACTACGGCACATCGGTGGTCTACGACTTTCCCAAGTCCAAACTGGTTGACGGGCCGCAGCAGATCGAGTCGCGCATCGATCAGAATGCGCAGCTTTCAGGGCAACTGACCCTATGGAATCAGCAGGGTTCGCACGTGCGCCGCGGCAGCCTGCTGGTGATTCCTTGCGGGCGCGCGCTGCTCTATGCGGAACCGATTTACCTGCAGGCAGAACGCAGCCCCATGCCGGAACTGCGCCTGGTGGTGCTTGCCCTGCAAGACCGGCTGGCCTACGCGCCGACGTTCGAGGCCGCGCTGGCCTCGCTCTTTGGAGGTGAGACCTCATCCTTGAGTTCCACTGAAGCGCCCCGAGCCGCCTCGGTTGCCGGGGCAGCGCCGAAACCCGCCGAGGATCTGAATGCGCTCATTGCCCAGGCCGGCAAGGACTTCTCGGAGTACCAGCGCCTCACCTCAGAGGGCAAGCTGGGCGACGCCGGTCAGAAACTGGACGATTTGAAGCACGTGCTCGACAAGCTGAACGCGCATCCAAGATAGCCCCCGGCGCCCGCGCCGATTCGGATCGATCGGCCGAGCCGTCCTGCGGCCTCCCTCTCGCCCATGAGAATGCGGTGGGTGCGAGGCTGATTCCACTGTGGTCGACTGGGCTCCAGTCCAGCCCACGGCCCCGTCTCGCCATGTGGGAAGGAGGAGGCTCCGATTGAGCAAGTTTTCACAAAGTGTCCAAGTTCTACCCACTTTGTGTGCACGGAATTGCATATGCACACCGCAAATTTCTCGTAAGTCTTTATTTTTGTGTGAAAGCCGTTCGGCAATCGGATTGCAATAGTAATTAAGTATCAAATGGCAAACGCTAAGGTGGTAAACACCGGCGTCGTTCTCGCACGAGCACTCCGAGGGCGGTCCGGTGTTCGCGAATGCGGCAAGTTCGCAGCATATCGCATTCCACGGCAGACGATGGCGTTTTGAGATGGAGCACATGCGTCAAAACTTGGCAAGAGCGGACGACCGGAGGGGGAGGCAGCGGTTCAACCTTAACGCACCGCTCATAGTGAAGATCGGAGACCGCGAATTTCCAGCCTATACCCGGGATTTGAGCAACCGGGGAGTCTACTTCTTTTTAGGCTCGGACGATACTCCCTTGATCGATCACGATTTTGACTTTACTCTCGAATTGCCTCCGGAGATCACCCTGTCTACCTGCTGCCTGATTCAGTGTCGGGGCCGGGCAACGCGCATAGAGTCTGCTTCGAGGAATTTGATTGGGGTCGCCGCTGAGATTCTCAGCTATTCGATTGTCCGGGAGCCTGTCCAAGCCGCTTAGAGCTTGCGCATTCCCAGCACGCGATGGTCGACAAGCCAGCTTTTTAGCACGTAAACGAGCCGATTGTTGCTGCCGGGGTCAGTTGGCAGAAGGAAGAATCCCGGATCGACCAGGTAGCGAATGGAGTTGTACACGATTCCCTCCATGACTTCCCCATCGAGGAACTGGAGGCGCATCCATATCCCGTGGATGATTGGCGCCCTGGTATGAAAATTGAGATGGTTGTGTTCCGAGTCGCCATCGAAGCTGTTTACATAGAAGACGGCCTTGACATCCTCAAATGAAACCTCTTCGACCGCATTCGTATCGAGACGGCGGATGCGGATGGACTCAGGCGCGCTATTGGGAGCGTTGCCGAGCAGCTCTTCGATCGTGTTCGAAGCCGGCGAATCCAGGTAACCCTTGAGGATCCCAGTGCCGAACTGGATCACAACCTTTTCCGATTTGGTGGAATTGCTGTCGATCATCGATAGGCGAACTTTCTCACGATGCCCCAGCAGGCCGCGGGACGGACAATCGGCTATGCTGGACCATGATGCTTCTTGAGTCGCAAGGAGGCCAATCCCAGTTTAGCGCCAAGGCAGTGGCTCGTTGGTAACAAGCCCGGCAGTACCAATATGCAGGCGGCCGGGGCTGGGGAAGAGGTGGATGGGCCCAGAACTCCCCCAATGCGGTCCAACTCCAGCCGCTTGGGGCAAATCGCCGGGAGCTTCCCCGGCGCTTTAAGCTTTGTGGTTCAAACCGGCGATTCGAGGCTAACCTTGATCGTACCGGTTCCGAAGCAAGAAATCTTCTCCTATTTGTTAACGGAAATCCGCCATCCGATCATCCCGATCTTGCCCGGGCAAAGCTGCGCCGCTTCAGTGGCGGAGTGAGACTGTATTGCTTGATCTTGTATAGCAGCGCCTTGTAGCTGATCTGCAGATCGTTTGCCGCCGCCTTCCGGTTCCATCCGGTACCGTCCAGGGCTTGTGCGATAGCGGCAGATTCAGCGCCGCCCTTCAAGTTCCGCACCAGATGCTTCAGACCCCCGTCTGAACCGGCCTCGTCCTCGCCGGGGTCAACAGATTCCTCGCTCGGCGGCGGCTTCAGTTCGTCGATGATCGTCTGCTCGTCGGCCAATACCAGATAACGCTTGATCGTGTTCTCCAATTCCCGAAGATTGCCCGGCCAAGGATGGCTGGTCAGAGCCTGCAAAAGTTCCGGGGAAATCGGCACCGGATCGCACCCGTACCTGGCCGCTACCTTGCGCATGAAGTGCTGGGAGAGAATCGGAATCTCATCCGTGCGTTCGCGCAGAGGGGGCATCTTCAAGGTAAAGCCATTGAGACGGTAATAGAGATCTTCTCGAAATGTCTTTTGCGCGATAGCCGCCTTGATGTCGATATTGGTTGCGGCAATTACCCGCACATCCACCTTGACCGTGGACCGGCTGCCCAGCCGCGAAAAACTCCCGTCCTGAAGAACCTGCAAGAGCTTTGCCTGCAAAACACTGGGCATCTCGCCAATTTCATCCAGAAGGATTGTGCCGCTATTGCAGATTTCGAACTTCCCGGGCTTTGACTTGACTGCGCCGGTAAAAGCGCCCTGCTCATAGCCAAAGAGCTCACTCTCCAGCAGATCCGCGGGCATCGCCGCGCAATTCACTTTCAAGAATGGGCGCTGGTTCCGGGCCGACAGCTTGTGGATCAGCATGGCCGCGACTTCCTTGCCGGTACCGCTCTCCCCAAGGATCAGGATCGGGATGTCAGCGCGCGCAACCAGGACGCACTGGGACTCGATCTCCCGCATCCGCTTGCTGCTTCTCACAAAGGAAGTGTTCTCATCGAGGGGGATTTCCGTGACGTCGGCATCGTCGGCCGGCTTCTCAACGTGCTTGAGGCACTGCTCGACGGCAAGGTCGATGTCGCTCTTTCTAAATGGCTTGAGGATCACGTCCGTGGCGCCCATGCGAATCGCCAACACCATCTCCTGGAGTTCGGCGGAGCAAGAGAGCATGAGGATGGGAAGAGACGGCTTCCAGGTCCGAATCTTTTTCAACAGGCCGAGAGCGTTCTCCTCTCTGTCGTCCATCCCGATGTGCCAGTCCATCAGGAGCAGATCGGCTGCAGGAAACTCTTTCAGGCTCCGGATCAGTTCCGCGCCCTCGGTGAACAGGCTCACGCTGAAGCGATCGGCAAGAATGCTCTGAAGGTAGTTCAGGATTGCCGGGTCCGCATCGAGCACCAGGACATGAGGGCGTCGTTTGCCCTCTTTCTTCGGCGCTCTGCGCAGCTTACTCGCCATCCCTTGTTCTTTCACTCCTGACTGAAAGAGCTTTCAAAGAGCCCGGAGGGTTTGATTCCATTCCACATGGGAAGCACTCTTCCACTCGAACATGGTAAATGATTTCGCTATTTGTGCAAAGATTTACACACTTGTGCTACGGCCCGCATATTTCTGGATAACCCTTCACAGAATGATTAAACCAAGGTTAAAAAAGACTTGCGCCCGATCCGCGGGGTTGCGGTCGGCCGGCCCCTTGCATTGGAAGCCTCAAGCATACTTCGCCTTTCGATTGAAATCAAGCATCCGCGAGAATACGCTGCAGCCTGCCGAATCTGGTTGGCGGCGCATGCCCTTGGAGCTGGAATGGCCGGCTTCGGCCTGGCCGGCAATGTGCGAAGAAAACTGTATCGAGACGATGAGGCTGGGAACTTCGGCGCACGGCTCTGCACCGGTTGGACGCCGCCTAATAAGTTTGCTGGAGGGCGTCCCGGAATGCCCTTGGGGAATCGGGGATCTGGCCCCGTGTCTTCGCTGGCTTTGAGTTTGGCACCACAATTGCATATAAACAAGAGAGCAACCTGCTCTTAGTTGGATGGAGAATGGCTCGCCCACGCCCGACTGAATTTGTCGAAATGCGCGATTTGCCTCCGATGGAAGTCATCTTCGGACAATCGCCGATGATGGCTCTTGCACGCCAGAAGCTGGACCGCACCGCCGACTCGACTGTCCCGATCCTCTTGCAGGGCGAAAGCGGGACGGGCAAGGATATTCTTGCCAAGTTGATGCATGTGCGCTCCAGCCGATCAAGGTCAGCCTGGGTCAAGGTAACCTGTCCGGCCATTCCGCACTCGCTTATCGAGTCGGAGCTCTTCGGCTATGAGCGCGGAGCCTTTACCGGCGCGTATGGCACCAAGCGGGGACGCGTCGAACTCGCTCATATGGGAACCTTGTTTCTGGATGAAGTGGGCAGCCTGGACCTGTCGGTTCAGGCCAAGCTGTTGCAAGTGCTGCAAGACGGCAGCTTCATGCGTGTCGGAGCGCAAGAGCCCCGGCGAGTGAATACGCGAATCATCTGCGCAGCCAATGGAAACCTGCGGCAGCAGACCGAGGATGGCAGCTTTCGGCTGGACCTCTTTTACCGCATAAACGCCGTGACCATCGATCTGCCGCCGTTGCGCCAGCGGGCCGCCGATATACCGGCTCTGATCGACCACTTTCTGGCGCTGCACTCGAAGGGATATCGTCTCGACCCCAAGCCGCTTTCCAGCGAGATGATTCGCCTGATGAAGCGGCACAATTGGCCGGGCAACATCCGGCAACTCGAGAACATGATCAGTAGCTACGTCCTGATCGGCAGCGAGGAGGCTCTGGCGGCGGAGTTGAGCTCGTATACCCCGGCCAGCCTGATTCCCGAAATCGATCTGGCCCACCCCGTCTCGCTGAAGGAGATTACGAGGGCAGCCACGCGGGAATTGGAGCGCGAGATTGTGATGAAGGTGATGCAAGCCCATGGCCTGAGCCGCACCAAGACGGCCAAGTGGCTCAATATCAGCTACCGGTCGTTGCTTTACAAGCTGCAAGGATCGAAGGCCAAACCGTCTCCAGCCAAACCGCGGAAGAGAAAGTCTTCCAAGGCAGCTTCCAGCTGATCTCTTCGCCTGTGAAAGAAGAGCCGCAAAACGCCGCGAGCGCGGCGTCTTGCGGCTGCAGCAAAACCAGAGTGGCTGCACGCAGGAAGCACCGCGCCGAGTGGCTTTTTCCTCAAGAAAAAGCCACCTCGAACACTCCTTGCTAGGGCACGTTCACTCTGGTTTTGCTCTAAGAACAGTTATCCATCGCCTGAAATCGGCTTTGGGAACGGTGGCTGCGACGTCAGTGCCTTGGCCGTGCGCTGAAGTTCATTCCCGGTCAATCCCCGGCTACTTTGACTGCGGCTGGGCTGGGGGTGCAGGAGCCGCCGGTGCCGCTGGAACTGCCGGCGCCGCTGGTGCATCGGGCTTGGGCTGCGCTGCCGGTGCGGACGCCGGATTTGGAGGCGCCGGAGCTGCGGGCGTGGCCGGGACCAGCGGCATTCCCGGAGCACCGGGCATGGGATGAGCACCCACTGGCGGGCGCATCCCAGGCATCATGCCTGGGCGCTGCTGCGGCTGCGGAGGGTCCGCCACCTCGACCAGATCGAGGTCGATGATGAGATCGGACTTGGCGGGAATGGCCGGATGGCTGGGGTCGCGCGCCGGCATCTCATGCTCACCCAATCCCAATTGCCATGGAATAAAGACGCGCCGCTTCCCGCCAGCTTTCATGCCCTCAAAACCGATCTCCCAGCCGGGCAGCAGACGGCCCTGTCCCATAATCGTCAGCGCTGGTTGAGGAGCCATTTTGGACTTCCCGTCGGCATCCAGAACGGGCTTCCTGTCCTTGTCAAGCACCTGTACACGGTGGTCGTCGGTCGAATCGATTTTGTGGCCATCCGCCGCCGCCCACAAGGTGAAGTTGAACTTGAGAAGCTTCTTGGCTTCAACCGGGGCTCCGTCGCCGACCTTGATCTCCTGGTAGCGCAAGGCCACCGTATAGAGGGTTTTCTTGACGGTCTTGACCGCCGGAATTCCGGGAGCGGGAACTCCGAAAGGCAGCTTGGCGGCGGTTGCCGCTGTCTTGGTGGGCGCGGCGGCAGGCTTCCCCGGCGCAACAGCAGGTTTTACAGCCGTCGTGGCGGGCTTGGCAGCGGTTGCCGGCTTGACGGCTGTCTTGGCAGGAGCAGCGGCGGTGGCGGCCGGCTGAGCAGGAGCGGCCGCGGGCTGCGCGGGGGTTTGGGCGCTTGCGGCAGCGCTGGCCGCAATCAACAGAATCAGGAATGCGTGTTTCATCGCGTATTCAAGCTCCATGGGATCTTCACCGGAAGTGTATCAGGCGCGCCCGCATGGAATCATCCCGCCAGCAAACCGGCCCAGCAGGGCGCGCATGGGGACGAGAAGGCCGGCCATCGCGGATATTGGAGTCTCTGTCATGGTCATTTTAGAGTTTATGCCCCGGGACGGATTTGCCGGCGCAGTCCGGAACTGGCTTCGCTGCTGAAAAACCGCTTGCAATAGCCATAAAATATGGCTAGAATTGAGGGTATGGACATCAGTACCGCAGAAGCCAAGAATCGCCTCACTGAGCTGATCCGGATGGTCGAGGGTGGCGAGCAGGTGGTTATCACGCGTCATGGCCGTCCTGTCGCCCAGATTGCTCCACCGCCCGCGGAGGGCCGCAAAGCTAAGCTTGGAGGCATGAAGCACCGCATTCGCCTCTTTCCCGGCTGGGACGCGCCCGTCGATCTGGACC
The DNA here is from genome assembly GCA_050014455.1 of Occallatibacter sp. Lineage (GTDB taxonomy): Bacteria > Acidobacteriota > Terriglobia > Terriglobales > Acidobacteriaceae > Telmatobacter. Next base: position 3,426 of record JBEKDH010000073.1, on the reverse strand, counting down.
GGTTTTTGGAAGGCGGCCTGTGAGAAGCAGCGCCGGCCCGAACGGATTTCTTTTGGACACCTGCTCGGCCTTGCTGGCTCTCGCCGACCCGGATGCGCTCTCCCCCGCGGCGCGCCAGGCGATCCTCGATGGGCCGAATCTTCTCAGCGTAGTCTCCTACTGGGAGGTCATTCTCAAGAGCATGAAAGGCACTCTTGACGTGGGCGATCCGCGCGCCTGGTGGCTCGACGCGCTGGAGCAGTTGGCAGCTGCTCCCTTGATTTTGCGTCCCCAGCATATTGCCGGGATCTACGTTTTGCCGCCGGTCCACAAGGATCCATTCGACAGAATGCTGATTGCTCAGGCAACCGCCGAGGGGCTGGCATTGGTGAGCCGCGACAGCGAGATTGCACAATACGCATCGAGGGGCTTGCGCGTGGTGGTTTAAAAAGCGAGTCGGCTGGTTTCGGTCCGCAAACGATGGCTTGATGAGCGCAATGTGTGGCAAAAATGACACAGGACAGAGTTGCCATCAGGCGTCTAGTCTAACGGTTGCGTTAGTTTTCCACAGCCTGGAGAGCGATTTTATTGGCAAAACCCGCGCACCTGGAACAGACCATTGCGGCGTCCATCGAGTTTGCGGGCGTGGGGTTGCACTCCGGCGCGCCGGTGAAGATGCGCCTTTTGCCCGCGCCGGCCGGCTCGGGGATCGTCTTTCGCCGCACCGACCTGGACAACTTTGAGATTCCCGCCATCGGCCGCAACGTGGCCAAGGTCAGCTACGCCACCAGCCTGATGCGCCAGGGCGTGCTGATCTCTACCACCGAACACCTGCTCTCCGCGCTCATCGGCATGGGCGTTGACAACGTGATTGTAGAGCTGGACAACCTGGAGCTGCCGATTCTGGACGGCAGCGCCCTGCCCTATGTGCAGGCTTTCCTCAACGCGGGCATCCGCACACAGCGCCGCCGCCGCGAAACCGTCCGCGTGCTGCGCGCCGTCGAGGTGCGTGAGGGCGACAAGTTCATCGGCGTCTATCCCGGCTCCGGCTACAGCATCCAGTACGCGATCGACTTTCCCGCGCCCATCGGCCAGCAGAGAGCTTATGTCGATCTGGCCGCCGAGACGTACGGCGCCGCGATTGCGCCGGCGCGGACCTTCGGTTACAAGGCGGACGAGAAGCGGCTGCGCGATATGGGACTGATCCGGGGCGCCGGACCGGCGAATGCAATAATCCTGGGAGCCCAGGGGCCGGAGAACGGCCCGCTGCGCTTCCCCGACGAGTACGTGCGCCACAAGGTGCTCGACCTGATCGGCGATCTGGCCCTGGCCGGGCGTCGCATCGAGGGCCATGTGGTTGCCGAGCGCGCCGGCCACGCCATGCACACCGCCCTGGTCTCTCGTCTGCTCAAAGACCGCTCGGCTTGGGAGCTGGCCCATGTGCCCGTTGAGACGGCGCCGGCAGAGCAGGCCGCCCCGGCAGCCCTCTCTGAATTCGCACTTTCCAGCCCGGCTTTGATTGGCGCTTGAGCGGTGCTCAGTGGCCGGCAGTTAGTGATCGGTTTTGCGAATTCCTGGCGGCAAGCCGGGTTGAGAATTGTGCGTTCCTCCTCTGCTGGCTCTCTTTTTCGCTTCTGGGATGAGCCTGAGAGGCCCATCCCACACGCAGCCTTCCTCCACTTCCGGTACCATATTTGAGGTACCTGTTTTTCAATGAGCCTGAAAGCCAAGCTGGAAGCAGTCATCTACGCCGCGGAGGAGCCGGTCACATTGGCCCAGCTCGCCGCAAACTTTGCCGCCGACGCCCTGGAATGGAAGGCGGAGCAGGAAGCCGCGTCTGCCGCGCGCGAAGCCGAGTCCGCCAGCCAGACCGGAGCGAACTCCGAGTCGCTTTTCCTGTCACCCCCACCCCCGGCTCACGAGCAGTTGATCTACATGGGGCTGGATGAGGCTCTGGCGGTCGCTTTGCCTGCTGAATCGTTCGCGACGCCTACGGAGCCCCCAGTTGAGCCCCTGGCCGAGCCCAATGCGGAAGCCGCCTCCGATACGAGCCAGGAGGCCGCAGCAGACGTCGCGGAGGCCTCCGGCGACGCCGAACTTGATGCTCGCCGTGCGGCTCGCCTGCGCGACCGCGAGGTCCGCGCCGTCCTCCGCCAGCTGCTCGACGAGCTGATCGCCAGCTACGCTTCCGACGAGCGCGGCATTGAGATTCGCGAGATCGCCGGCGGATTTCGCATGGCCACCAAGCCTGAGTGCCACGACGCCGTTCGCTCCTTCGTAAAGAGCCTCAAGCCGGCGCTCCGGCTGTCGCTGCCTGCGCTGGAGACGCTGGCTGTCATCGCTTACAAGCAGCCCGTCACAGCGCCGGAGGTGAATGAGATTCGCGGCGTGGATTCGTCGGCGGTCTTCGGTTCGCTGCTGGCCCGCAAGCTGATCGCCACCGCCGGCCGCAAGCCGGTCATCGGCCGGCCCATCCTTTACAAGACCACCCGCGAGTTTCTGCTCCGCTTTGGCCTGAAGGACGTCTCCGAATTGCCGTCGATGGAGGAGTTCGAGAAGCTGGCCGCTATCGAGCTCGACGAACCGGAAGCTCCGGCCGGCTCGGAACCTACCTCCGCTGTGACCTCGGACTCGAACTTCGATCTAAGCCTTGAAGCGGAGGAAGTCGGCGCCGAAGAGCCTCCGGATCAACTCCGGATCTTGGCGCCAGACGCCCCTGAACCCTCCCAGACCGCCGTGACGGCGGCCAGCAATGAACCCCAAATCCCCGAAGAGGTCGCGCCTGCTGCGCCTCCGGCCACCGAGCAGGCAGAATCCGAGAGTATTCCCCATGGCAAAGAGAAAGACTAGCAAGCCCAAAGATCTGAAACTGCAGCCGGCCGAACCCGAAATACCTATTGCGCCCGAAACCGGGAATCCCCAGGCCGCGACAGCAGACCCCATCGCAGACCAGTCGTTTGTGATTCTGCCTGGTGAACAGGAGCCCCACCCGAGGTTTACCGACGAGATTCCTTTGATCGTTGTAACACCTGCGTCCGAAATTGAAATCGAAGCCGAAGACGGTCCCAAGCCGGAGCAAGGCGCGGGAGAGCCCGAAGCGGAAGACTCCGAACCGGAGTTCAAGCCGATGCCGCGCCCACCCGCCAAGCTCGAGCGGCTGCAAAAGATCCTCGCCAAGGCCGGCGTGGCCAGCCGCCGCAAGGCCGAGGAGCTCATTGAGCAGGGCCGTGTGCAGGTGAACGGCACGGTGGTCACGGAGCTGGGCACCAAGGCCGATGCCGGCCGTGACCACATCCGCGTGGACGGCAAGCTTCTCCAGGGCGCCGAGCGGCTGCGCTACTTTGTCCTCAACAAGCCCAGGGGCTTCGTCACCACAGTCAAGGATCCCGAGGGCCGTCCCACGGTGATGCAGTTCTTTGACAAGATGCGCGAGCGCCTCTACCCCGT
>JBEKDH010000072.1:0-19476 GCA_050014455.1 Occallatibacter sp. | reverse complement strand
TCATTGTTGGATCCCGTGTTGCCGGAGGATCATTGTGGACTGTCTTGAACCTCGTTGTCCTGCTCAGCCCATTCGTGAATTTCGTTCCCGACTACCTATCTCTGCTAATAACGAGAGCAATTGTTAGTTTACTTGCAAAGCGACCTACAATCAAACGCGCCCTGATACTATTTGTTGTTGATTTTGTCCTCACGGCAATGGTGGCTGATCTTTCAGTTTACTTTCTTCTGATTATGTTTGTCGCCACTATTGGCCTATTTACCCATCCGATACCACTTTCAGGATTCTTCACGCTTCGTGGCGTGGCCTCATTCATGATGCTTTTATTCAAAGGGCGTTTCTACAGGATCCTGTTCAGCGTTTTCATCTTTAGCGCCTTCTTCACTTCGACGTGGCTCTGGCTCTATTTGATTTCTATCGGACTGATTCGCGAAATGCAACGAGCGCGGAATCTATGGTTGAAGGTGCTGCCGTTCTTAGATATCGAGAAGAAACCGGTCGTCGCAATAGGTAAAGTAGCAGGCTTGCTCGCTGGTGCTGTGTTCGCTATCATGATCGGGATTAACTGGTTATTGTGTCTTTGGCGCTGAGTTTCTCCTCGACCGCCGATATTGCACGGCGATCGATATGCTTTTCAGCTTTGACGTTGACCAATGGGTCCGCAAGCCAGCCGCGATGCTGACCTAGTTCAAGTTGCATTATTGATTTGAAGGCGAGTCGCCTATTCACCTGGGCTCTGCATCGGGAGCCCGTGCCCCAGCCTTTGCTCGGGTCTATGCGGCACGGATGAGATCCTGCCCCTTGAAAGATGCCTGACGCACGATTTTCCTCAATTGGCGTCGGTTTCGGCCGGGTTTTGGACAGGGATGCGGAGCGCTCCTGACCGCTAAAATCGTAGTCCTATGGCTGAATTTACGCATTTGCATTTGCATACGGAGTACTCGCTGCTGGATGGGGCTTGCGATCTGACCAAGCTGGTGGACCGGGTGGCGGCGCTGGGGCAGCGGTCCGTGGCCATGACGGACCACGGGAATATCTATGGGGCGGTGCACTTTTTCGACGCGGCCAAGCAGCGGGGGATCAAGCCGATTCTGGGCTGCGAGCTTTACATCTGCAAGAACGAGGACCACCGCGCGCCGGGCGAAGGGGACGAGAACAATCACCTGCTGGTGCTGGCGGAGAACGAAGAGGGGTACAGGAACCTGGTGCGGATTACCTCGGAGGCTTCGCTGCACGGCTTCTATCGCAAGCCGCGGGTGAGCAAGAAGTACCTGGCGGAACATGCGGCGGGGCTGATCGGCTTTTCAGGCTGCCTGAGCGGAGAGCTGTGCGAGGAGCTCGTGGCGGGCAACTACGATGCGGCGCGGCGCGTGGCCGGCGGATACGAGGAGATTTTCGGCAAGGGCAACTTCTTTTTGGAGATTCAGGATCAGGGCCTGGAGCAGGAGCGGCGGATTCATGAGTCGCTGCACCGCCTGGAGCGGGAGCTGGGGATTCCGCTGGTGGCTACCAACGATTCGCACTACCTGTGCGGCGAGGACTCGAAGGCGCACGACGTGATGCTGTGCGTGCAGACGGGGGCGAAGGTTCACGACCGGGAGCGCTTCCGCTTCGACAGCGACCAGTTCTTTGTCAAAAGCGCCGGCGAGATGGGCGCGCTCTTCCCCGATTCGCCGGCGGTGGTGCAGCGGACGATGGAGATTGCCGAGCGCTGCAACCTGAAGCTGAACAAAATCGAGAATCCCTTTCCGGAGTTTGCCGTGCCGGAGGGGCACACGATTGACAGCTACTTTGAGGAAGTTTGCCGGGAGGGGCTGCGGAGGCGGCTGGATACGTCGGTGCGGCAGCTGGAGCAGCGGGGCACGCTGCGGAAGAAGCCCGAGGAGTACCGGGCGCGCCTTGAGTTCGAGATTGGAATCATCGAGCAGATGAAGTACTCCGGATACTTCCTGATTGTGTGGGACTTTATCAAGTATGCGCGGGACCATGGGATACCGGTGGGGCCGGGGCGCGGGTCGGCGACCGGGTCGCTGGTGGCGTATGCGATGGAGATCACGAATATCGACCCGCTGCAGAACTCACTGCTCTTCGAGCGGTTTCTGAATCCGGAGCGGGTGTCGCTGCCTGATATTGACGTGGACTTCTGCCAGAACCGGCGGGACGAGGTGATCGACTATGTGACGGGCAAGTACGGGCGCGAGCAGGTGGCGCAGATTATCACCTTCAACACCATGGCGGCCAAGGCGTCGATCAAGGACTGCGGGCGGGCGATGGATATGCCGTATGGGGACGTGGACCGGATCGCCAAGCTGATACCGCCGACGGCGGGCATAACGATCGACGCGGCGCTTGAGGGCGTGGACGAGCTGCGCAAGGTCTACGAGACGGACGCGCAGATTCGCGAGTTGATCGATACGGCGAAGAAGCTGGAGGGGCTGGTGCGCGGGGCCGGGGTTCATGCATCGGCGGTGGTGATTGCGCCGCGTCCGCTGACCGAGCTGGTGCCGCTGAACAAGACCAAGAACGACGAAATTGTGACGGCCTACGACATGAAGGCCGTGGAGAAGATGGGCCTGCTGAAGATGGACTTTCTGGGCCTGGCGACGCTGACGGTGATTGACGATTGCCTGAAACTGATCGAGAAGAGCCGCGGAGAGAAGGTGGACATCGATGCGATTCCGCAGGACGACGAGGAGACATTCAAGAAGGTGTTTCACTCGGCGCTGACCTCGGGGATCTTTCAGTTTGAGTCGCCCGGAATGCGGGACATTCTGCGGCGGTACAAGCCGGACACGGTGGAGGAGCTGACGGCGCTGAATGCGCTGTACCGGCCGGGACCAATGGCCATGATCGACGACTTCGTCGAGCGCAAGTGGGGGCGGCGGAAGGTGGAGTACATGCTGCCCGAGCTTGAGGGGATTCTGAAGGATTCGCTGGGGGTGATCGTCTACCAGGAGCAGGTGATGCAGATTGCCAACGTGCTGGCCAGCTACTCGCTGGGCGAGGCGGATCTATTGCGGCGGGCAATGGGCAAGAAGAGCGCCGAAGCGATGGCCAAACAGCGCGACCGGTTCATGGACGGCGCGGCGGCGCACGGGCATCCGAAGAGCGCGGTTGGCGAGATCTTCGATCAGATGGAGAAGTTCTCAGGGTACGGCTTCAACAAGTCGCACTCTGCTGCCTATGCGCTGGTGGCGTACCAGACGGCTTACATGAAGACGCATTATCCGGTGGAGTTCATGGCGGCGCTGCTGACCTCGGAGACGTCGAAGCCGGAGAACGTGGTGAAGTACATCGGCGAGTGCAAGGAGATGGGCATTCGCGTGGAGCCGCCGGATGTGCAGATTTCAGGGGCGCAGTTCACGCCGCACGGCGAAGCGATCCGGTTTGGGCTGGCCGCAGTGAAGAACGTGGGCGGGAATGCGATCGAGTCGATCCTGAAGGCGCGGGCGGAGGCCGGCGGGCGATTCAGCAGCTTCTGGGAGTTTTGCGAGAAGGTGGACCTGCGGGTGATGAACTCGCGGGTGATTCAATCGCTGATCAAGGCTGGCGCGCTGGACTCGCTGGGCAAGCGCGCGCCGCTGATGGCGGCCGTTGACAAGGCGATGGAGCGGGCGCAGAAGGCGCAGAAGGATGCGGCGCAGGGACAGACGGGGCTGTTCGGGCTCTTCGACGAGGGGCCGAAGGCGGCGCGCAGCGCGGACGAACTGCCGCGCGTGGCCGACTGGGAGGAAGGCGAGCGGCTGGCCAATGAAAAGGAGGTGCTAGGGTTCTTTGTCTCAGGGCATCCGCTGGATAAGTACGCGGAGAAGCTGCGGAATCTTGCAGGGGTGATTCCGATTGCGGAGGCGCTGGAACGTAAGCCGCCGGAAAAACGCTGGGGCGCGCAGGCCGACCCGGCGGACGAGATTCAGGTGGCGGGAATGATTCTGGGATTGAAGGTGCAGAAGACCAAGCGCGATCAAAAGCTGTACGCGCAGGCGGCGCTCGAGGATGCGACCGGGAAGATCGAGCTGGTCTGTTTTCCACGGGATTACGAGCGGCTGGCGGGGCAGTTGAAGATGCAGGCGCCGGTGCTGGTGCGGGGAGCGCTGACGGGCGAAGACGAAACGGCGCCGAAAATTGCAGTCAGCTCCATCCAGGCGCTCGAAGAGGTGCAGGTGAAGCTGCCGGCGGGGGTGCGGATTCGCATCAGCCTGGACCGGGCGACGGAGGATATGCTTGCGGAGTTGAAGAGCGCAGCGGATGCCGCGCCGGGGCCAGGAAAGTTGATGCTGCACCTGGAGAAGAAGGGCGAGTATGCGGTGATTCTGGAGCCGGAAGGAATGAGCGTGGCGGCGGATCGCGGCTGGGTGGAGCGGGTGGAAGAGCTGGTGGGCAAGGGGACGGTGCAGGCGCTGGGGTAGGAAACTTCATGGCGGTCGCGCCTGGCCCATCTGGAGCGGGCGCGCTTGTCCCGGTTGCGGGCAGTGTGCTTCGAAGGCGAGGGCGAGGGAGTTGGCGGCGCGGCCGCTTCCGATCGGGGCCGGATTGGACTTTCCGGCCTCCGGAAACTCACGGTCTTGCTCATACGGAAGCAACTGCGCGACCTCCAGGCTGACGGTCTGTAGTGCCGAATGTTTCGACTTATGCTCTGCTGTTTGCGTCGAATGAGAATTAAGCTTGCCATAGCCGAGAGTTTGCAGGTACAGTGAACTCGCAGGAAGCCGGAAAGGCGAACAAGTCCGAAGCTGTTCTTAAGCAGCGGTTTGGCCGATCGAGCACAGGCCCCCCTTGTCACTCGTGCTTGCTCGGAGGTCGCACCACAATCCAGGGAAACAAGAATGATCCGAGGAGGATCGGTATGGGCAAGCTCATTGCGCGCCGGAAGCTGCTGTCTTTGCTTCCTGCGCTGGCCCTCCCCTTTAGTGCTTCAAGGCTGGCAGGCGCCGCGGATGCCAGCGGCCGGAAGCATGACTCGTCCCTTTCGCTCAATGCCGCGGACGCACTCTATCAGTACAGAATTCTGCTCGAGAAGGTAAGAGGGGATGCGTTCCAGCAAGCCGCCGGCAGCACCGCGCGCGCCGTTGAAGCATGCAACGACACTTTGGGCCAATTGCGCGATGCTGTAACTGAACTGGAGAAGCACCTCCATGCGCATCCAAACTGGCCGGAACTGCAAAAGCGCTTTTCCGCTCTCGACGAGAGCCTGGGGCTGGCACAGGGCGCATTTCCGAATCGGGAAAACGCCGAGGCCGTGCGCGCGTTGCCGCAGACGCTTGAGGCGCTCCGCGACCTGATGAAGGAGGTTTCAAGCGCCTGCAATGACGATCCTGACGGGAAGGCGGAAGAGCTCGTCGATCGTGTGTACAGCCGTATCCGGGACCAAAATAATGCTATAGGCGCGGTGGATGCCAACCGGGGGAAGTGGGCTGCCTGGAACGAAGGGATATCCGCTGCGCACCTGGCCTGCGGGAAGTCAATGGATGAGGCGGGCGACGCCATCGCAGACGGCCAGAAGAATATTGGCGGGTGGCAGGCCCGCGCTTTGCAGGCGCTTGCTTCCGCGATCAAAGCCCTCAACGATATTCAGTTGATCGTCATGCAGATGAAAGCGGCAGCGCCCGAGGAGGCTATGAAACGAGCTATCAGCGACGAGTCTGCCTCTGAAGCGGGAGTTACGGCCATCGAGGCGCTCGGGATGATGCTGGAGGCGACGCAAACTTCGCTCTCCAAGCCCGAGGGCGCTTCCGCGATTCACGCTTCTTATCAGGCAGGCGGCGGCCAGCCCTCGCCGAGCCAGCCGCCATCGGTGAACCTCAGCGATTCCGACAGCGGTCTCATCGCCAAGGTACAAAGCCTGGTTCAACAGAACAATCCCAAGTATTTCGAGTCCGGCATTTCAACCTATACCATCAACTGCATCGCCGTGTGCTGGCCCATCTGGGTGGTCTACAGCACTGACACCCCGCAGGACCGTCAGCAGCGCGAGAGGTTGATTGCCTCCGCTCTTGCATTCGGATTGATACGGGGGACCGTCCGCAATTATCACTCCAAGCTGATCGTGGAGCTTCAAGGCGTATATCTGGATACTCTGGAGAGCAGGAATACATGAACGGCATAGAAGAAAACACCCCTCCGGCGGCACGGCAGCCGAAGCCTGCCGCGCCTGCACGCGTCAAGAAGGCGAAGGCCGCCCCCGCCCCGGATGCGCCTCACAGTGCGCTGGCGGCTGGCAAAAGTGGAACGCTGGTCGCCAGGCAAGTCAGCATGGCCCTCAACGAGTGGATCGCGGGAGTCAGCCCTCCGCAAGACCCCCCATTTTGCAGGGGCGCGGCCTTTCCGGACGCGGAGTGGAGCCATTTCTTCCGCATCTTTTCTGTATCCACCGCACTGGCCGGCACGGTTGTGGCCGGAACCTTTGCCCTGCCTCAACTTATAGGTTCCGTGGTCCCCAATGCCCATTCCATGAAGGCGCTGGTGGTCTTTGCCTTCTTTGCCATGTTCTATAGCATCTACTCCCGGATGTTTGGCATTGCCATAACATTCCGGCAGTCGTTCTTTTGCTTTGCGCTGGTCATCACGCCGTGGTTTCCTTTCTACATCCTGCTCAAGGCGCTGGGAGCGAATCTCGGCGTGGTGTGGCTGCTCTTGATGCCAGGCCTCTGGACTTATGTCTTTATTCTGGTCACGCGCGCCATCCAAATCGTTTCCGGAGCCAGGACCGTGCAGGTCGTGCTCTCGCTGTTATTGGCTCTTGTGCTGGCCGCCGTTGCGTTCTTTTCGCAGGTGGGCTAGGTCTCTGACCGTCCGATGTCGCGCCTTTCAGGTGGTCATGCAGCGGTTGATTGCCCTGGTGCGCGCGGGATCGGATTTGAGCTTGGGGGCCGGCGCGCTGGCGGGCTGCGGCGCTGGGGCCGCCACGATCAAGCTGAGTTCTGCCTTGGATGTTTCGGTCATAGGTGGATTCTCCCTGGGAACAGTGTGCGCGGGCCGGGCGTAATTCTCTGCAATGGGCAGGTCTGCCGGGCGGGTCGCGGCGCCGACGCGGCCGTCTGGAAACAGCCGTATCGGGAAGCGGTGCTTAAACTGGAATCTCCGGCCGGCGATTCAGAAGGCCTTATGGCCTTTTCTACGCCGGGGTCGGCGGGCGAGCAGCGAGGAGAGCGGCGACGGAGGCCGGTGCGGGCAAATCGGCGAACGACGGCCCGCACAGCTAGATTGATCCGACCAAAAGGCCATTAAGCAATTGTTTCTAATATGGTTATATCGCCTTGGAGCATCTGCAATCTTCGGCTTTCTTTGAAAAGCGTCGTCCGCAGTCCCAATCTGTCTGCGGAAACTTGAACAGAAAAGGCTCAGTTGCAGCTGAACTCGGTTTTCACCCCCATTTGAACTGCAACAGGCACTCCGAGGCGTGTACCAGGCCGGAACGTCAGGGATTGAAGTGCCCTAATTGCACTTTCATCCAAACTGGGCTCCAAAGATTTCGTTACTTCAATGTCCTTCACAAATCCGTTGGCATCCACCACGAACCTCAAATCCACCTCTCCTCTTGGATGGGTCCTGCGCCCAGCGTCTGTGCAGGAAGCCTCGGGGAAGCGAGAGGCTGCGACCGGAGCCGTCACATCGCCGCCCACATGATATACCTCTTGGTTCTCCTTTTCTTTGGAAGTCGGAAGGCTAAACCGCTTCAGCGTGTCGTTCTCCAGCTCAGAGCCCTCGATGACGCCAAAGAACGCGTTGTCCAGCCCGCGGCAAGAGGTTGGGGAATCATTAAATAGAATCGCGGGCTGAAGGATGAAAGTAGGACTGTGCATGGGAGAGGCGGCAACAATCTTATATTGATCACTGACACGATCAACCCAAAAGTAAGCTTGAACTCCAGTAAATACACGGGTGCTAACAGTCATGTTCACCGTTACCTTTATTTTGAGTCCCTTAAGCGAGTCTAGCGCGGCGTGTGCGTCATTGACTTCAGTCACGCGAGGGAGTGCTTCGCGCCAGCAGGCATTATTGGTGAACTGGGATGCGTCGAGGCCCGAACCAACAAGATCGCCGAGTACGTCGACTCGTTGCGCCTTTGCAGCGTAGATGAAGTTCCTCACAATCTGGATGGCGGTCTCTTTCGCCGGGCCGAACCAATCATCATCGGCATCTGATTTCTGAACTAGCAGGAATGTTCCCTGATTGGGATGGAAAGTGAACAATTGTGCCTTTTCGTCAAAGGGCCTGAAAAGCGCGTGAGCGCGAACCTCGAACATATGCCCGGGCCGCTCGACTATCGCCTCAATATAGTGAGACCTGTAGGTGAAGGGACGACAGATGGAGTCCAGTTTCCCCGAGTCGTCCGCGATTTCGGAAGAGAGGAATTGGCGAGCTGCTTGTGGATTCCCCTGGTCAAGAAGTTGATAAATCTTCAGTAAGATCGGCGGGATTTCCTTTCGTGCTTCGTCCAACATCGGTCGTAACTCGTCAATCGCCTGCAAAGTGTCCCGCCCTGCGCCCGCCCGGCGTAGAGTCTCCGAAGTATCTTTGCCAGGCGCAAAGCTCAGGCCGCGCCTTCGGATCTCGCCGGCGACCGTGGCATCGGGAACTTGGAGCTGGATCAACCGCTGTATTTGACTCAGACCCAAAGGAAGCGATTGTGTGCCTTGTGCGCTGACCGACTTTGGGAGGGATGCGAGAGTCGCAATCGCCAACGCTATTACGACAGCGTGTCCGATCCATCGACGACAGCGGTGCTTCAATATCCTGTTTTCGTGTCTTTCCTTCATTGAGAATACCTCTAAAAAGACTGCGGCTATTGGTAGCCGAGCACTTTCTTGGTGTCGGCGATCTTGGCCTTCAGGTTCGCTGCGTCAGCGCTTTGCGGATCAAATCGCAATGCCACATCACATTCCGACAAAGCCGGGTCGTACAACTGCTTTTCAAGGAGTTGCTTCGCGTTGGTTACGTGTCTTAGTGCAGCTTCCTTGCCAATTCCGGCTTTCAGGCTTTTTGCTGTGCCATTGTCAGGCTCTTGTCGCAAAGCCGCTTCGCACTCGTTGGCGGCTTGATCGAAGCGCCCTTCGTTCATCAGTTGCTGCGCGCGCGCCAAATGCACAGCCGCGGTAGTCGATGCTTCCTCATAGTGACTTCTGATCTCAGCACTATTCGGGGCTCTGGCAGCAGCCTGCGCCAGATACCGAACTGCCTCCGCCTTCATTCCCTTGCGGTAATAGGCCCATCCCAGCGTGTCGAATATGTGAGCGTCATCCGGAGCAAGCTGTATCCCCTTTTGCGCCAGCTCGATCGCCTTGTCGAGGTCAATGCCCTTGTCGGCATACATCCAGGCAAGGAGGTTATACGCGCCGGCATTGTCGGGTTTGTTCTTGATAGCTCTTTGGAAGGCATCCTCTGCCTTGGATACTTCCCCACGCTGCGCGTAGATTCCACCCAGGTTGATGTATGGGTCCCACACTCCGCTTGGGTGCAGATCCACCGCTTTCTTGTATTGTGCCTCCGCCTCGTCCAACTTACCCACCGTCTGGTAACATACGCCAAGGCTATTCAAGATCATAGAATCCCGAGGATTCTCGTCTAAAGCTGCCTGGTATTCCGCAACAGCACCGCCAAGATTCCGAAAATTGCAGAGATTGACCGCGTTGGCGATGTGTTCAGAGCCGAGGGCCTTGAAGTCGTCCCACCTCAGAATCTTCCAAGCCTTGCCGCCCTCCTTGATCAGCTCAATGCTGCCTGACTCTTTGGTGCCCCATGCGAGGACAAGAGTAACTACGGCGGTGGCCCCTTCCCCTTTGACAGCCTCACCCGCAACCTCGACGGAGTCGATGCTCCCGGCCACTGGTTGGAATGATTGCTGAATTGTCTTTTGATTACCGCCCAAGGCGGGTGGAGCGTTGAACTCGTTGATGAGGGAGGTAGCGAGGTAATCCGCCTTTGCGGTTTCAAAGTTTGAGCGATTGACCTCTCCGAAGAAGCCTCTGATGACGGAGTCAATTCGACCGCGGGTTGAGCAGGAGACAGAAGAAAAGAGAATAACAGTAATTAAGGCTACTTCAGAACGACTTGCCGTTCGCATGCGTCCTCCCGGTTCTTTCAGCGAACTCTATTAGGATCTTCGCTTTGGGCCGCGTGGATACTCTAATTCTTTCCGTCACGTCTGTCAAACGGCATATTCCGGCGGATGAGGAGTGGAAAGTGTGAGGTCGGAAGATCGCGGAATAGCCCGCTCCTGCCGCGGCTGCGCCAAACTGCTGGATGGGGTTTCTATCGAACTAACTCCCCTGAAACCCCGCTGTCCCTGGGATTCCCGGTTTTGCAAGTTCGCCGTTTCGTTCGGGGAGGGGTGGATGCTATGCAGAATGGTCACAGTGAGGGGAATTACGTTCTGCGGGGTATTCGGAGTGTCAGGGCTGGGGGGCGGTTCCTGATGCGGATTTGGCCGCGGGCTTGGGTTTAGCTGAAGCGGGTTGCGGGGAATAAGGCCCAGGGCCTTCTATGAGACGGCTGGGGTTGTCAAGGTTATTGTCTAAAGGCCCCTCATTACAAACGGGAAAACCTCCGGCTCTGCCGGGGTGACTGCCGGTGTTTGACATTTGCGGGAGCCGGCCCCGGTTTGTGTGTTTCCATTCCTGTCGCGCGAGCGCCAAAAGGACGGATGCGACGATCCTGCGCCGTCCCAACGGGACTCTGGATGGAGGATTGGCTCGCCAACGCCACCCCACGCTGAAGCGCGGGGCTAACAACCGCTGCGCCTACGGCGCGGGCGAGGCGGGCCTGACCGGCGAATTGGCTGCGGAGGGCTGCGGTGACGGTTTTGCGGCTGGTTTGGCGGGGGCGAGCGGCGGCGGCAAGGCGGGCTTGACTTGAGGCTTGACGGACGGACTGTTTGCGGGCGGCTGGGGTGAGGGCTTAGCTATTAGCCTGACTGTTGGCTGGACGCCCATCCCGGTCCCTGCCGGTTTGGCGGCGGGGACCAGAGGCTTTGCGCCCGCGCCGGTCGCTACCGAGGGTGACGGCGGTTTGGGTGCTGCGCTGGCGGACGCCGGCTTGGCCGCGCCGCTGGCGTTGGCCAGTTTGGCTACGGCGTTGGCTGACGCCGGTTTGGCGGGCGGAAGCGCGGCGGCTTGCAGCGGCGGGTTCTTCTGGGAGGAAGGAGCTTCCTGATCGCCGATGAACTGCTCGTCGTCCTTGCCGGCGATGGCGACCTTCATGACCGCCATCCAGATCGGCAGGGCGGCTTTGGCGCCGGTCTCCTTTTCGCCCAGGGACTGGCGGCTGTCGTAACCGACCCAGACGCCGCAGGTGACCGAGGGCGAGAAGCCGAGGAACCAGGCGTCGGTGTAGTCGCTGGTGGTTCCGGTCTTGCCGCCCAGGGGGTGCTTGAGCTGGGCGGCGGCGGCTCCGGTGCCGTGCTGGGTGACGGCCTGGAGAAAGATCATCATGGTGCGCGCCGTTTGCTGATCGATGACCTCGCTCACTTCCGGGTTGTCTTCCCAGAGCGTCATGCCGTCGGCGTTGGTGACCTTGCGGATGAGGCGGGGGGCTACGCGCAAGCCATCGTTGGGAAAGACGGAGTAGGAGGCAACCTGCTCCTGGAGGGTGATTTCGACCGCGCCGATGGCGATGGGCAGGTAGGCGGGAATGTTGGAGGTGACGCCAAAGCGGTGGGCCATGTCAATAACTTTGTGAATGCCCACGCGCGCGGCCAGCTTGAGGGCGGGAATGTTGCGCGACTCGGCGAAGGCGTTGAGGAGGGTCATCGAGCCCTTGTAGTCGTTCTCGTAGTTGTGCGGAGTATAACCACCGAAGTTGACCGGCCCATCGACGATGATGTCGCTTGGCTTGGCGCCGTCTTCGATGGCCGCAGTGTAGACGTAGGGCTTGAAGCTGGAGCCGGTCTGTCTTTCCGCCTGCGTCGCGCGGTTGAACTGGCTCAAGGCGTAGTCGCGGCCGCCGACCATGGCCAGCACGTCGCCGGTGGTGTTATCGATGGCCATGAGGGAGCCTTCAGCGCCCGAGTCCTGCTCCAGAGTGGCGCGGCGCGCCTTGCCCTCCATGCCGTCTGCCAGATGAACGTAGATGACGTCGCCCGGCTTGACGAGGGCGTCACCAAAGCGCTGGCCGGTCCAGGCCCAGTCTTCGGGCTGGAGAAGTATCTGGTCGGGGCCGACGCGGGCGTGGATTTCGAGGGGCATAGTGCGCAGAACCAGCGCATGAACATAGTCGCCGGGGCGGGACTTCATGGCCCAGTCGGGATGCCTGTAGTCGTCGAGCGAGATGCCTTCGGCGAGGACGTTTTCCAGCTTGCCGGGGCCGTCGTGACCGACCCAGCCATGGCGGCGCTCGTAGGTTGCCAGGCCATCGAGGACGGCGCGGTTGGCGGTCTGCTGCAGGTCGAGGTCGAGAGTAGTTTCTACTCTGAGGCCGGCCTCGTGGACCTGCTCGGCCCCAAACTGCTTTTCAAGCTCCTGGCGCACCTCCTCCTGGAACCAGGGAGCGGCGGACATCTCCGGCTGCGCGGTGTGGAGGCCGAGCGGTGCATTGCGAGCTTCTTCGGCCTGGGCGTGGGAGATGGCATGGTCGTCCTCCATCTCGGTCAGGACGAGGTTGCGGCGGCGCAGGGCCTTGTCAGGATTGGTGAGGGGCGAGAAGGCCGCGGGCGCCTTGGGCAGGCCGGCCAGCATAGCCGCTTCGGTCAACGTGAGGTCGCGGGCGTGCTTGGAGAAGTAGAACTCAGATGCGGCCTCGAAGCCGTACATTCCGTGGCCGAGGTAGATCTGGTTGCCATAGAGGGTGAAGATCTGCTCCTTGGTGAAGCTGCGCTCGATCTGGATGGCGAGATAGGCCTCCTGGAGCTTGCGGGCGGCGGTGCGCTCGGAGGAGAGGAAGAGGTTGCGCGCCAATTGCATGGTGAGCGTGGAGGCACCCTGGGCGCGACCGTGGTTGCGCAGGTCGTACCAGACGGCTCCCACGACGCGGAAGACGTTGATGCCCCAGTGGGACTCGAAGCTCTTGTCTTCAATGGAGATGACGGCCTGGCGCAGGACGGGGGCAAAGTCGTTGTAGCCGACCACCTCGCGGTGCTCCAGGGCAAAGGAGCCGATGATGCGGCCCTTGCGGTCATAAAGATCGGTGGTGGTGTTGGGGCGGTAATGCTCCAGGTCGTTGATCTGGGGCAGATCGACGGAGTAGACCAGCGTGAGCCCGGCCAGTGAGCCGGTGATGACCGCCAGCAAGAGCAGCGTGGCCAGCGCAAACCTGCCGGCGAGCTTGCGCCGGCGGTGCGCGGGGACCGCCTGTACTTGGCGGCGGCGGGGCCGGACAAGATGGCGCGGTTCCATACGCTGTGGGGGAGGAGCAGCCAAACGATTCAGGCCTCGCAGGCACTTCGCCGGCGTGGCGACGAAAACATGCCTCAGGGTAAGGCTAGCACTTTCCCGCGCCAAAAAGCGGACGAGACTTCCGCGGCGCACCACGGTGTTCAAGAGCGGGAAGAGGGCGGATTTTCAATTCACCTGAGCCCAATGCAGGAGCATCTATTCTCCCCGCCCTTTGGGGAGATAGATCACTCCGTCCTCGTTGTCGAGGCCGGGACGATAATACTGGCCGATAGCGCGCAAGATGGGCATTGCGAAGCACGTTTGAGCGTCAGGATTGGCAATTTTCTCCTCCACGCTGTCGTACAGTTGAACTGCGCCGTACTCATGGTTTCTCAACCGATCCACAATCACGTTGGCGTCGAGCCTGCCCAGCTCAATGAAACGGGTAGCATTGAAGGGATCGTACAGGTAGGGTTTGTCGGCTTCAGCACAGCGCAAGATGCTTTCGCACAGTGCCGTGCCTGGCTGCTGTCGCAAGTAGGCAACTTCCGCGGCAAAACGGCGCGCCTCCTCGCGTCTCTCTTGCAAAACCTTTTCCGTCCGCCCGTTGCCTGAGCGTATCATCGGGATCGCCAGCCCAAGGAAAAAGATGGAGCAGACAGCCAGCGGAGATCGAGTCAGAGTCTGGCCAAGCGGCAGCCTGGAGAACTCCGCCCAGAAAACGCCGCACAGCAAGACGATCGCCAGCATCGAACCGAAGATTCCGTTGACGTCCACGCCACTTCCGCCACTAAAATATGTATCGACCGCCAGCGCGCAGAAAAGCAGCAATGCCAGAACACGCCGCGCAGGATTCTTCCAGCAGATATAAGCCGTCAACAGAGCCGCCACTGTGGGAAGCGGAGAATAGAACGGCAAGGTCAGCATATTGCCAATTCCCGCGCGCACGGAGTAGTTGCGTGGAGTCAGCAGGCAGGAAACGTAGGCAGCCCCGTCGATCTGGCGTGTCAGAACGACCGAGAGCGCAACCATCAGCGCGCCGCCAACTGCAAAGCGCAAGGCCTTGCGTGGTGCGCTGAATAGAAGGTCAAGCAGCACGGCAAGAGGGAACTCGATCAGGTTGTGCTTGATGTTGCCGCCCACTACAAAGAGCAGAGCGGTCAGTTCCAGTGCCCAGCCTTGCCGGTTGCCCCGCAGATAGGCATAAATGCCCGCCATAAAGAAGGCCTGGGCCAGCATTTGCGGATCGTCCATCCCCACATAGCCGCTTGCAGTGGCGCAGAAGAAAGCCACAAGAAACAATCCGGAGAGCCATGCGGCGCTCCTCGATCGCATCGTATAACCCACGATCAGTCCCGCGAATACGCCGCTCAGGCAAAGGCCGGCCAGCGAGAGAATCCGCCCTGTAAACAGGTAGTCCGAGGCGGATCTTCCCATCTCCGCAACTAAATGGAACGAGAGTGCGGGATAGTTGACAGTCGTCCAGGCATAGGTCGCTGGATAAAGTGGCTGATGCAGCGCCAACTTCTGAGCGTTGTATACGTTCCAACCCTCGTTGTAGTCAATCTCCATCAACAGAAAGGCGCGACCGAACGGTAACGCCGCGGTCCAAAATGAAATCGCGCCACAAAGAGCTATCAACAAAAGGGAGCCAGGTCGCAGATCCAGGCGGATGGGTCGGTGGTTCACCTATCGATCTTCACCCTTTCATGCAAACATTGCAGGGTTCAAATAGCCTAGCTGATGCGAAGCAGCGTACCTCTGACCTATTTCCCCGAACGAAGCCCGGTTGTTGCAGTTGTGAATGAACGAGAGGGCGCTATTGCAGTATTCGATCAGCCGTTCTTCGCCTTCAGCAGTTCCAGGGCCTTGTTGAGGGGTTCGTCGCCCTTGGTGGGGGGCGGCGTCTCGTCTTCTTCCTCGATGGTTGGACCGGCAGCCACGGTGGGGGCTACGGCATCGTCCTGGATCTTCTTGCCGGAGGGACTCTCGAACTTGGCCACGGTGAGCAGCAGAGCTGCGCCGTCGGGCAGTTCGATGGTCTTCTGCACCGAGCCCTCGCCGAAAGTGCGCTCGCCTACCACGTCGCCGCGCTTCGAGTCAGCGATGGCGGCGGCGGTCAGCTCGGCAGCGCCGTAAGTTCCGCGGTTGATGAGCACGGCGAGCGGCGCATCGGTCAGGAACCTGGCGGGATCGGCGGCGAAGGTCTGGAGGGGAAACTTCTGGCCTTCCAGCTTGGCCAGGGTTCCCTGTTTGAGGAAGAAGTTGGCCAGGCGCAGGCCCTGCTGGGGATCGTCGCCGGCGCAATCGCGCAGGTCGAGCAGCACTTTGCGGTTCTTGCCGGCGGACCTGAGCTTGCCGGCAATTTCGTCCACGCGGGCCTGGGTGAGCGTTCCAGGCTTGAGGTAGAGGATGGTGGAGTTCTCGTACTCCTGCTCGGCAAGGGCGGGAGGCGCGGCGACGGATCGGGTGAGGGTCAGCTTATCGGGGTCGGCCTTGCGCGGGCGAACCACCGAAAGGGTCACGCTGCTTCCCGGCTTGCCTTCAAGCAAGAGGCGAATCACAGCCAGCGAGAGCTCGCGCGTTGACTGCTCGCCAATGGACTCGATCACGTCGCCGTCGGCAATGTGCTCCTTGTCAGCCGCCGATCCGGGCAGAACGTTGACCACGGTGGCGTAGCCAAAACGCTTGGAGACGACGATACCCACCTGGGCGACACCGACGCTGGGACGCTCCTTGTAGATGGTGTACTCGGTGGGGCTGAGGTAGCTGGAGTCGGCATCGAGCGATTCAAGCAGTCCATGAAGCGCCCCGGCAGTGACGTCGTTGATGTTGGGCTCGGTGACATAGTCGGTCTGGACCTTCTTGAGGATTTCGGCGTAGACGCGCATCTGGCGGTACGCGCCATCCTGCTGGCCGCCTGCATGGACGCCAAAGAGGCCGAACTCGCCGAGAACAAAGCCGAAGCCAAGAGCGGAAAAGATGGCCACGGAAAGCACGAAGACAAAACGTTGAAAGAATCGAGACACACTCACCACCGGGGCGGCCTTTGGCGGGAACCGGCCACTCACTCTATAGACGCAATGATAGCAAAAACAGAGATCAGGGGTCAGGGGGCAGAAACCAGGGACTAGGGACTAGGGACTAGGGACTAGGGAACAGGGCATCATGGGGCGGCCATGGTTCCATCGCCGGTGTCCGCCGCTGCTCGAAGTTCCGGTATGCTCATTGTCATGAAACTCTCGCGACTGGCTCTCGGTCTTTTTCTCGCCGCGCCTTTCACCGCGCTTGCTGGCCTTTCTGCTGCGCAACCCGCCGTCTATCCGCAGCAAGAGGGGTTCGTTGACGCCCACGGCGTGCTCATCTATTACGTGGCCTTCGGCAGCGGCTCGCCGCTGGTTGTGCTGCACGGCGGACCGGGCGCCAGCCACGATTACTTTTTGCCTTACCTGCTACCCTTGGCGCGCACTCACCGCCTCATCTTCATCGATGAGAGCGGTTCGGGCCGGTCGCAGCGACTCCAGGATCCCAGCCGCTACACGGTGGAGGCCATGGTGGAAGAAATCGAGGACGTGCGAGTGGCCCTCAACCTGGGCAAGATATCGCTGCTCGGCCACAGCTGCGGAGGCGTATTGGCGCAGGCCTACGCCCTCAAATACCAGCAGAACCTTACGCACCTAATCCTCAACAGCACCTTCCCCTCCACGCGCCAGATGAACGAGGTGCTGGCCCGCGAAAAGGCCGCCATGCCACCCGCCAAACTGGCCCGCCTGAACCAGCTTGAAGCGGCCGGCCTCTTCGGCAAGGGCGAGGCCTGGGAGCACGGACGCTACACGGCCGAATACGAAACGCTTGCCTGGGGCCCCGGCTACTTTCCCTTTCTCTATGGCGCGCGCCCCGACTCCACCTACGACCCCGCCAGCGGCAATGCCCCCACCAACTGGGAACTCTACCGCGCCATGTGGGGCGAGCACGGCGAATTCATCATCGACGGCAACCTCAAGTCGGTTGAGTACCTCGACCGCCTGCCCGCCATTCACGTTCCCACGCTGGTGCTGGTGGGCGACCACGACGAATGCGACCCTTCGCTGAGCAGGGAGATGCACGAGAAGATCGCCGGCTCGAAGCTCGTCATCCTGCCCAACTCGGGGCATATGAACTTCGTCGACCAGCCGGAGATGTGGCAGGAAGCGGTTGTGGGGTTCCTGGGTAGCAATTAAGCCTGCCGGTGGTAGTATGCCAGCATGATCCCAGCCTCTCGACAAGCCTGTTTTGTGCTGGCATTGATTTGTGCGCCGCTCATTTGCCCAGGGAGGTCCGTTGTATCCGTGCCCGCCGATGTGCAGCACTTCGGACCTTTGTTGGTGGTTGCCACCCATGAAGATTCGCCTGATCCGGAGACCTACCGAGGCGATTTATTCAGCGACAAGGCAGAGGAGAGGATGCGCCTTCTCCGCGCAATCGGAATCGAGTCGATTCCAGAATTGCACAATCTTTGGACGGCCTTTCTTCGTGATCATGCCGGAGAGGATCAGAACAGAGTCATCGCACAGTCCATTGGGGGTGGGACGGAGGAGTTGAATTTCGGTGAGCCGGGGTCAAAACAAGTGGACCTGGAAGCTGGTTTTGATGAATCCTCCGATCATCCATTCGAACTGCATGCAATCTTCAACCAGAAAGATGGCCAGTGGACGCACATTGCAACCTTAGCCTGCCGCTGCCTGATGCAGGAATCCGGGGATCCGGTCAATTCTTATTCAGGCCGCCCCCTGCCCAGGCAGGAGTGGGTTGTTACTCTTCACCGCCGTACAGAAGACCCTCCTGAACATCACGGTCGGGAAATTCGTTTTCGTATTCGCGGCAGCCGATTGATGCCCTTGATCGACTTCGAGAGCGGGTCAACAATTTGCCCGCAAGGCTCCTCTTATGGGCCCAATTGCAGCGTTGTAGAGACCAGCTTGGAACCGGCCAAACTGATCGGCGAGAATCAAGAACTCATGCCAGGTTTTGTGCTCATCTCATGGAGTGGCAAGCCACCCACTAGAGATATGGCGGCAATGCTTCTCTATAACCCGAAATGCGTGTCTTATACCTGGAATGAGGCTTCCTTCTCCTATGCGCCAACAGATCTAAAGCCTCGAGCATGCGGAGCAGCTTCCGCTCCCACGAAAAAGCCGGCGGGAATCAATCCGGGTTCCCGCTCAACGGGTTCCTCGACAAATCGCCGGTAACGCCGAACTTCGAGAGACATCGAAATTCTTTTCAGTCGCCTGCGCTTACGCCGGAATCGCCAGCCGCATTACCTGCGCATGCGGCTCGGGAACAGGCAAGCCATCCTCGCGCATCCCTTCGATATGGAGTTCAATGCCTTCGCGAAGCAACTGCTCCGTCTCGGCGAAGGTCGCGGCTGCCACGCCCAGCCCCGGCAGATCTGGAGCATAGGCGCTCCAACCGTTCGATGTCTTTTCGAATACCGCCGCGTATTCCTTCATTTCAATCCCGCCTGTTTGAGAATGTTGCTGAAAGTTCCCTTGTCCATCTCCTGCGACGGGTGGCCGGCCACTGTGACTCGCCCGATCTTCACAGGGTGCTTGAACTGGCGATGGCTGCCCTTCTGCGAAACCTGATACCAGCCGTCGTCCTCGATCAGTTTCAGCACGTCGCGAACTTTCATGCAAACCGCTCAATCCGTGCAACGATTATAGCGCCAAATGAATATCGATCTCGCCGGCCCAGGCCCAACGCAGAACGGCCCAGAATCCGCCGGATTCCGGGCCGTTCGATCTTTCTGCGAATGCTCTTGTTACGCGGCCTTCTCCGCGGCCAGAGTTGCCTTGGCCTGGATGACCAGATTGGTGAAGCCGGCGGGATCCTTGACGGCGATGTCGGCGAGAATCTTGCGGTCCAGCTCGATGCCGGCCTTCTTCAGCCCGCTGATGAACTGCGAGTAGCTGATCTGGTTGAGCTTGGCGGCGGCCGAGATGCGCACGATCCACAGCGAGCGGAACTGGCGCTTCTTCTGCTTGCGGCCGGTATAGGCGAACTTGAGTCCGCGCTCGACGGCCTCCTGCGCTGCCTGGTAGAGCTTGGATTTGGTCAGGAAATAACCGCTTGCTCGCTCGAGAATCTTCTTGCGGCGGTCACTCCGCTTGGTGCTGCGTTTTACGCGGGG
>JBEKDH010000071.1:0-19618 GCA_050014455.1 Occallatibacter sp. | reverse complement strand
ACCCTTTCAGGATGGGCGAGGTTCCAGGTGTCCGGTATCGTGCCGGGGGGTAGGCCCCGCGCCTGCAACTGCGTTCCCCAGGCGCCATCGGAGATGAGCAAGCCGCCGGCCAACCACTCGCGCAGGCGGTTCCTGCCGGTCTCCAGGCCGATTTTTCCCTTCAGTTCGTTCATGGCACCAAGGATACACGTTTCGGGTTCCGAATAGCCGGGAGCGCCGATCATGCGGTTGCCGCAATCGGAGGGGCAATATCGCTGGAATTGAGCTACGTTGTACTATGACTTGTGCGCGCCGGGCGCCTTCTATTCAGCCAGTCTGAGTCTTGGGTAACGCCAGGCACGAGATTTCGTTTGACTGGCGAATCAATGGGTGATTCATGCATGACCTGTCGGCAATGCGCAAGGCCGTGATCGAGGGAGATGTTTCTGCCGCTGTCTGTGCGGCTCGCCTGGCTCTGGATGGCGGTGTGCCACCGCTGGAGCTGATCGGCCAGGGCATCAGCCCGGCGATGGCCGAGGTGGGAAGGCTGTTTGAAGAGGGCGAGTACTTTGTGCCCGAGCTGCTGATGGCGGCGCGCGCCACCAAGGAGATCTTTGCGATCCTCCGTCCGTTGCTGGCGCAGTCCGGCGCCAAGCCGATGGCCCACGTGGTGCTGGGGACGGTCCAAGGCGACCTGCACGACATCGGCAAGAATCTGGTTGGCGCGATGCTGGAGGGCGGCGGCTTCGAGGTCACCGATCTCGGCGTCGATGTTCCCCCGGAACGATTTATCGCTGCCGTGATGAAGAAGCCTGCGCAGATTGTAGGCCTCTCGGCGCTGCTGACGACGACGATGCCCGCGATGAAGACGACCATCGAGGCCTTCCGCGCCGCCGGAATTCGAGAGCAGATCAAGATCATGGTCGGCGGAGCGCCGATCACCAGGACCTATGCCGAATCGATAGGCGCGGATGGATACGGCGAGACCGCCGCGGCGTCGGTCGATTTGGCGCGCCGTTTAGTGGGAACCCAGGAATTACTAACTCGATAGCGGGTTTCGGCTCTCAGGGGCTGAAGCCCGCGTCGATTTTGCGGCATTTACGGCACGACTGAAGTCGTGCCCTGACACAATACCACGGTCTTTCAACAGGCTGTTAGTACCGTGTCTTGATGATTTCGTGCTTTCCCAGGTCCCCAAATGCGAGGGACCTGGGGCACCCAGGCCTTCTGCTTGGATTACGAAATCTCATGGACACAGCACTAGAAGCAAAAGTTACCGAGAGATAAGTACACGTTATGAATGACCAGCAATGGAAGACGCTTGTTTCCGTAGTGCGAGGAGAGACGCTCCGTCCCCTCCCGACAGCATTTATCGTCGATAGTCCGTGGCTCCCGAACTGGGCGGGGCATACGATTTTGGATTACTTCACCAGCGAGCGCGCGTTTCTCGACGACAATCTCCGGGCCATTCGCACCTTTCCTGAGACGATCCTGCTGCCGGGCTTCTGGTCGGAGTACGGAATGTGCACGGAACCCTCGGCCTTCGGCTCGGTGTGCATGTGGGGCGAGGATGAATTCCCCTTTGCCGGCAAGGTGCTGCGCTCGCCATCCGATGTGGAGCGCCTGGAACAGCCCAATCCGCGCAAGCACGGCTTGCTGCCCTTTGCGATCAAGCGGCTTGAGCATCTGCGGCCGGAGATCGAGAAGGCCGGCCACAAGATTCGCTTTGCCGTGGCTCGCGGCCCGCTCAATATCGCCTCGTTCCTGATGGGCACAACGGAGTTTCTTGAGGCCATCAAGACGCACCCGGAGCCGATGCATCGACTGCTGGCGATGGTCACGGGTTTTCTGGTGGACTGGATCGCTTATCAGCGCGAAGTGTTTCCGTCGATCGACGGCATCTTCCTGCTCGACGATATCGTCGGATTCGTGAGCCGCCGCGACTTTGAAAGCTTTGGGCTGCCGTATTTGCAGCGCGCATTCAGCGCCGATGTGACGGTGAAATTCTTTCACAACGATGCGCCGTGCAAGGCCAGCGCGCCTTTGCTCGAGGAAGCGGGAATCAATCTGCTCAACTTCGGCACCCAGCACACGCTGGGAAGCATGAGGGCCTGGACGAACAACCGCATTGCGCTGATGGGGAACATTCCTCCGCGCGACGTGCTGGCCGAGGGAACGCCTGAGGATGTGAGGCGCGCGACCACGGAGATGCTGAACGCCCTCGACGACCGGTCGCGCCTGATTGTTTCGTGCGGGGGAGGAATGCCGCCCCATGCGCCCACAGAGAATATCAGGGCGCTGATCTCGACGGTGGAAGAGGTAACGCGGTAGGGACCGGAACGGGAAGGGCGGAAAGGCTAGGTGCCGGAAGAACTCAATTCGACGGTCGCGGGGCACCCTGACGATCCCCTCTCAGCGGCGCTTGCGACCGAAGTCTGCCCGGACCTGGCGATCGGTCCCGCAGCAGCGGTTGAACTCCATCGGTATCTAGGCTATCCGCCGGAAGCTGCTCCTGCGCCGGGAATGGCGGAGCGCATTGCCCAGATGGTGGCGGAGGCGCGGCCGTGCCTGCGGCCGCGTGGGACGTATTCCGTGTACGCGGTATCCAGCCGGACAGCCCATTCGCTGAAACTGGATCGCACCACGATCTCCGGCAATATCGGGGAATACCTTGAAGAGGCGGATCGCGTGGCGGTGTTTGCAGTGACCGTGGGCGAGGGGATATCGCATCTGGCCGAATCCGCCGCGAAGGACGGCGACGCGCTCGCGGCATGGGTTATGGATGCGGTAGGTTCCTGGGCAGCGGAGGCTGCGGCTGACGCGCTGATGTTGCGCATTCGGCGTCATCTCCGCGGCGAAGAAGAGCTGACGCTGCGCTACAGTCCCGGTTACTGCGGCATGGAGATTGGCCAGCAGCGCAAGCTGTTTCCGCTTGTGCAGGCCGGCTCAGTGGGTGTGACGCTCATGCCCTCCATGCTCATGCATCCGCTGAAATCCATCTCCGGGCTGGTTGGCCTTGCGCCCAGGGAGGCAGTCAGTCGCTATCGTTCGCCGTGCGACCTCTGTCAGCGGGCCGGGTGCCACATGCGGCGATGAAAGGCCGTGCCAGGGAAGCGGACTTACAGCATCTCGCACGCAGACGGTTTCCGTGTGGAAGGCAGACTGAACTGCGGCATACCCAGAGCCCCGCGGCCTACTGGACCTTCACCGTGGCGGTCAGCTTGATGTCGCTCGACGAATCCCCGATCATTACCTGAACCGGTTCGGACTCCACGCGGAATCCGGGCAGCTTCTCGTCCCACCAGGCAAGGGTCGTGGCTTTCAGCGGAATCTGCACGGTCCTGGTTTCATTGGGCTGAATGGTGACGCGCTGGAAGCCTTTCAGCTCTTCGCGTGGACGCTCCACCTTCGAGCGCAGGTGTTTTACGTAAAGCTGGACCACCTGATCACCCACACGGTTGCCGGTATTCGTTACGTCGACGCTGACCGTGACCATGCCATCCTTGGCCAGTTGCGGCGAACTGGCGCGCAGGTTGGAGTACTTGAAGGTTGTGTAGCTCAGGCCAAAGCCGAAGGGATAGAGCGGCTCTCCCTTGAAGTACATGTAGGTACGACCGTCGCGGATGTTGTAATCCATCATCGGGGGCAACTGATCGAGGGACTTTGGCCAGGTAACTACCAGATGTCCGCCGGGGTTGTATTCGCCAAACAGAACCTTCGCGAGAGCCGTACCCTCGTCCTGTGAGGCGTGGGCCATGTGCAGAATCGCGGGAACATTGGCCTGCGTCCAGTTGATGGCGAATGGAAAGCTCGAGACCAGGACGACTACGGTGTTGGGATTGACAGCGTACACCTGCTTGACCAACTGCTCCTGCTCAAGCGTGATACTCTCGCGATCGCGTCCTTCGCGCCCGTCGCTGGGCGTCGTGCAGGGGAGCGTTACGCCTCCTCCTTCGGAGGTGACGATCCAGTCATGCCTCATGTCCGGACCGCAGGTCGGGTCGTTGCCCACCACGACCACCGCGACATCGGAGGCCTTCGCCGCGTCGACGGCGGCGTTGCCGATCTCATTCGGGGCGTAGTTGACCTTGACGCCTGCGCCTACCTCATCCTTGATCCCCTGGAGCGGCGTGACGGCATAGGGAGGCGTGCCGCCGTACCAATCCCAATGGATGGAGTCGGCCAGCGGACCGATGACGGCGATGGACTTGATGGAATCTTTGCTGAGAGGCAGAAAGGAATGGTCGTTCTTGAGCAGCACCACCGATTCGAGCGCCATCTGTCTTGAAACTGCCCGATCCTTGTCCGAATTCCACGGCTCGGGCGAATCCTTGATCTTCGCGTATGGAACCATCTCCGGCGGGTCCAGCAGCCCCAGGCGGATGGTGACTCGGAACTTGGGCCGGAGCAGCGCGTCGATCTCCGCCTCGGTGATGGAGCGATCCTTCACGGCTGCCTTGGTTTCGTCCAGATACTTGTCGAGGAACTGATTGATGCCGGCCTTGAGACATGCGACCACCGCATCCTTCTGCTTGGGAAAGAGCTTGCGGGGATTGACAAGCAGCGTGACCGCCCCTCCGTCGCTCGAAATTACGTCCACCCCCCATTGCTGCCGGACAATGCTCCTGAGAATTGGATTGACGGCCATGGGGGTGCCGTTCCAGGCGTTGTAAGAAGCCATGACCGCCTTGGCGCCTCCTTCCGTGAAGCCCATTCGGAAGGGCACGGAATAGTACTCCCAAAACAGGCGCTGGTCGAAATCGGAGGACGAGCTGTTGCGGTGATCCTCGTTGCTGTTGGCCAGGAAATGCTTGAGCAGGGCCGCCGATTGCCAGTACTTCGGGTCGTCGCCCTGCAGGCCTTTGATGAAGGCGACGGCCATGGTGCCATTGAAGAAAGGATCTTCCCCGTAGACCTCTTCGCTGCGGCCCCAGCGCGGGTCGCGCGCCAGGTCGGACTGCGGTCCCCACAGCATCAGCGCCTGGCGCTCGTACTTGGCGGTTTGCGTAATGAATCGCGCTTCGTAGCCCTCAACAGCCGCTGCCTGACGAACCAGGTCGGGATCCCACGATTCACCCATGCCCGGAGGCTGCGGAAACTGCGTGGTGGTAATGGGCAGGCGCTTGCCCCTGGCTTCGCGCTGGACGACTCCATGGATGCCTTCAGAGGAGCCATAGCTCATAACGCCAAGCCGGGGCACGCCGGTGTTGGTGCCCAGGCAGCCGATCTTTTCGTCAACGGTCATGAGCGAAAGCAGGTTATCGATCCTATTTTCCATGGGCAACGCGGGATCGTTAAAGGGATAATGCGATTGCTGCGCAAGCGCCGGGGCGAACCCGGAGACCAGAAGACATAGCAGGGAAGCAAGGTGCTTTTTCATCATGGCGGACACCGTGTCGGCTTTCTCAGCATAGGGCCGGGCGCGGCTGTGCCGCACCCGGCGGACTTATGGTTTGCAAACGCGGCAAAGCTATCGCGTTCGCGATCGTTCTATCGTTTTGATCGCTAGTGCTCCGCTGCTCTCGACCACACGCTGAAGAGCGGCGCACGCTCGGCGAATCCGTTCGCATCGCGGCCTCCCGGTCCTATCCCGCCACCACGATCGCGGGCTTTTCACCACGGGTATCGGCCTCGTTCACCTCGGTTACGATGGCGCGGCTTTCGCCCGGCATCAGCGCGATGTAGTTGTCGGAGTAGATCGCCGGCAGGATGCGGTCGCCGCTCTTTTCGCGCACGGCCTTCACCCGGACCATGAGCGCAGGCCAGGCGGCGGTGTTACGGAGTTGCGTTGTCAGTTGCCAGCGGCCGCCCACCTGCTCCGCGGTGGTCGTGGCTTGCACCTGGGGCTTGGGCAGTTCGCGAATCGCGCGGTAGTCGCCATCTTGCAGCCCGCGCAGATAGAAGTTGGTTGAAACCGTTTCTGAACCGCGCGTGAGCGTGAGGCGAAGAAAATGCACCGGCGTCAGCCCCGCCGGGTACTGCATCGGAATGCAGGATGAGGTGCTGTCTTCCGCGCTGTCCAGCGTTGCGGAGTTCTGGGCCATCGGGCTTCCATCCATGTTCAAGATCTCCACCTTTGCCGTCAGTCCCGCTACGTTGCCCGCGCTGTAATTCACCACCTCGATGGTCTCCCTGTCGCGGTTCCACTGGATGTGGAGCGGCTCAGAGCCTTTCTTGCAGCCGAAATAAGCCGAAGTCGGCTCAAAGTAATGGTCGTAGGTTTGCCACACAAAGGACGGCCAGCAAGGATGGCTCATCCACAGCAGCACGCCCATCCGGTGGCGGCTCTGCGCCTCAAACATGGCTCGATAGCCGTCGTAACACAGGAATTGCGCCAGATCGATCCATTCCTCCACGCTGGTTGCGCCGCCAAAGCCGTTTTCAATCATCGATCGGAAACCAGCGCCGCCCTGCGCGCCGGTCAGGGTGAAGTCGTGCATACCCCATCCCAGCCCTTGCGGCCACAACGCGCTCTCTGGCATCATGGCGCGTACGCTTTCAATAGGCGGAATGGTAGGCATGCCGATCTCGCTGTGGAGCTTGGGATCGACCATGCGGAAGTAGAAGTCGAGCGGCATGGCCTGGTACGGCCCGCCGCCTCCAACCACATCGCTGGCGGAGTTGGGAATGTAGTGTAGCCCAGGATGCAACTCCGCAAGAGTTTTGCGAATGCCATCCTCAAGGGGCTTGGGCGGATATCCCTCATTGCGCCCGCAGTAGAGCCCCAAGGAAGCATGGTTGCGGATGCGCAGCACCAGATCCTTCACATTGCTGAGGAACATCGCATTGTCTTCCGGCTCCGGCCCATCCCAGGGGTTGGCGAGCCAGAAGTCCTGCCAGATCATGACCCCGTGGCGGTCGCATGCTTCGTAGAAGGCGTCGTCGCCAACCTGCCCAACCCAGTTGCGGATCATGGTGAAGTTCATCTCGCGGTGGTAACGCAGGGCGGCATCGAATTCGCGGGCGCGGTAGCGAAGCATCGACTCGCTGAAGCCCCAGTTGCCGCCGCGGGCCACGAAGCGCCGGCCGTTGATCCACATCTTCAGCGCGCCGCCCTCATCGCTATAGGTCATCTGGCGCACTCCAAACTTGAAGGCTTTGCTGTCCAGCGCTTCGCCATGGGCGGCCTCAAAGACCAGTTCCACATCGTAGAGATGCGGGTCTCCGTATCCAACCGGCCACCACAGCTTCGGATCCTTCAGTCTTAACTGCGGATGGGTCGCGACGCTCAGGCTCACCGTCTTTCGAGCCATCCCCGGCAGCATCACGTGCTGCTCGAAGCGAACCTCGCCGAAGCGCCCGCGCAGGGTGCCGTTGATCGGCTTCGAGTGGTGGTTCTGGAGGTCGAACTGGATGCTCAGGTCGGCGCTCGTTGTGTCTGGCAGTGGCAGCGTTGCCGTGACAAACGGGTCTTCGATGGTGACCGTTCCGGTCACTGTGAGGTAGACAGCTCCCCAGATGCCGGTATTGCGTCCGCGGATGGTCGGAATCCAGTCCCAGCCGGCCGAAGCATGATAGGTGGGGTTGTCGGCGCCCAGGCCTCCGCCGTTCTTGCCCACGTTCTGGAAGGTCCTCTGATGGACGCTCCCCGGCGTGGCATTTTTTTCGATGCGCACGGCAAGTGCGTTGAGGCGGCCCGCAACCAGCTTGCCAGAGACGTCGAAGCGGCCGCGCATGAAACCGCCTTCAATGCGGCCAAGCTTCTCGCCGTTCAGAAAGACCTCGGCCTTCCAGTTGATGCCATCGAAGTTCAGCCAAGCGGCCTGCTTCGCGGTCACGGCCGGCGCGGTGAACTCGGTTCGATACCAGAAGTCCGAATAGAAATAGGAATCGGAGACGTAGAGCTGATTCTCTCCGAAGTTCGGGTCGGGTATGGCGCCCACATTCAGGTACGACGTGAGCACGGTGCCGGGCACGGTCGCCGCGATCCACCCGGCATCCTGAAATCCAGGTTTCGAGAGAGCTTCTCCCGGGGCATTCGTCAGGTTCGACCGCTGCAGGCGCCACGCGCCTCCGCTCAGCTCCAGACGCCCATCGGATCCGGGCGCAGGCGCCGGCTTTGGCCGGGCCACGAATCCGCCCCGTCCATAGACCTCGATCTCGCTCAGAATGTATCCGTCTGGCGAGCTGGGCCGCGTCATCAGCACACGCACGTAGCGGCCCTGCGCGGGCTGCGCCAGCTTCAGGTCGTCTACCAGTCCGGTCCCGGCGGAAAGGGGCGCAAGATCGCGCCAGTTCTGGGCATCGTCCGAGACCTGCACCGAGCCCTCGGCGGCGCGCGCAATCCAGTACAGCGCGACCCGATCGAAGACGCAACGCGCGCCCAGATCGACGTAGACCCATTCTTCATCCATTCCCGCGCTCATCCAGGCACTGGTAAAGCTGTACGGGCCGCCGATCTCCACGCGCTGCCGACCGCAAAAGAAGGCCGCCTGGCCGAGCCGCCACGTCATTCCGAAGGCCTGCATCGGACTCATCCCTTTAGCTTCAGTGGCGCACTCCACGCGGTAGAAGCGGCTGCGGCTCGCCGCGCTGAGCGGAATCGAGGGTGCAAAGAGCTGGCCCTGGGCGGTGATGCCCAGCGGATAACCGGCTGTCGATGCCGGCTGGGGCGCGGCAACGCTGCCCGCCTCCTGCCATACGCGCCCGTCTGGGGAGACCGACACGGTGAACTTCAGCGACTCCCGCTTGGCTTGCGGCGGAGCAAGGAGGATCAGATCCACGCGGTCGATCTCCGGCAAGTCCTCGCCTCCGCCGAGCTTGATCTCAATGGACGGGCGCGGCCCGCGCAGATCGATCGTGTTCATGGGAAAATGAGCGATGGGAATCTCTCGCTCTTCCTTGGGTAGCGCCCCGCGAAATTCGTCGGAGACCACAATCCATTCGGGCTGCCGCGTCTCCTTGATGCCGTCGGTCGCAAGCTGCGCCGTCAGATTGTAGTCGTAGCTGCTGGAGTGATAGGCGGGACGCAGCAGCGCAAGATTGCGGTAGGTGGCGCTGTCGGGAACAAGCTCCGGGCTGAAGTCCTCACCTGGCGCACCGGGATAGATGCCGACTCCCCGCGTGTACTCAATAGCGCTTACGGACTGGCCTGGTCCGCCGGCCGCAGCCGAGGCCTGTGCCGCAGGCGTCCCCATGGGCTTCGCCCAGGCCGGCAGGCCCCCGATCGCCACGCCTGCACCCGCAACTGCCGTTGTCTTCAGAAAATCCCGCCTCGATGTCGACATCTGTCTTCTCTCCCGCGATGCTTCCATTTTCGCTCACTCGGAAGCTGAATTGCCTTGGACATTGCAAGCCGCCGAATTGCCTGCGAGCGCTTGTGCTGCACGCGCCTCTGTTCCCCATGCCGGCGCGCGCGCTCAAGGTCACCTGGAATGCCGGTGCTCCGCGCTCCACTTGTCAAAGCGCTCCAGGACGCGCTTGGCATCGGCGCTGCACCAGTTGTAGCCGTTCCTCCGCTCCCTGGAAAGTTCACTCACGTTGTCGTGAATGGACTTGTCGCGATCCGCGAAGATGGGAATGTCGGCGCCGATCCGATAGCAGCGGGCCCAGATAGGGCCCGCTCCAGGTTGGGGGACGAGCTGCCGGCCTTCCGGCGTGCGCGCCCAAGCTTGACCGTAGATGGCCGTCTTCTTGAACCAGGCAGCCGAGGCGCGGACGGCGCGCCGCAAAGCTGGCCGCCGCTCGGGCACGCAGCTTTCCGGGGCGCAAACGCGAACTAGTCGCGGCCATCCGCCACGCGCCGCATCAGCCCTACCACCTGCGTCATGGCATCGTCGTTATAGGTGATGGCATCGTGATAGCCGCCTTCCGGCAGATTGCTGTATCCTGTCGCTTTTGTGAGCCGGTACACGGCCTATTCCTTATCCGCAGTTGTTCATTCTTCTGGGCTCCGAGCTAGACTAGAAAGGCAGTCGAAACGGTGCCGGTTTGACTATGCTCAGCCTGATGCTGGTGGTGGCGATCATTGCAGTGTGCGGTTGGGCATGGACCCTCAGAACCAAGTTGCGCCAGGAGACTCAGAAACTGGCTGCGATGGCCTATCTCGAACATCGCCGCAGCCGCATCTTTGCGGACATCAACAGTTCGAGGCCCCTGGCAGAAATTCTCGAGACGATTGCCGATTTGACCTCTTTCATGCTCAATGGCGCTCCCTGCTGGTGCGAGGTTACGGATGGAGCGCGGCTTGGCAATTACCCCCATGATATAGACCGGTTGCATCTCCTTCACGAGGAGATTCCGGCCCGCTCCGGACCGCCGCTGGGGGTTCTCTTTGCCGGTCTCGATCCTAAATCTCTCCCGGGCTTCCATCGCAAACTCGTCCAGGAAATGGAGGCCCTGTCCAGGGGGGCGCAACTGGCCATGCTGGCCATGGAAACCCGCAGGCTTTACTCCGAATTGGTGACCCGCTCTGAGGTCGACCTCCTCACCAATATCGGCAACCGCCGTTCGATCGGGGAGCGCCTGGACGCCTTGATTGAAGATGCCCGCCAGAATGCCAGGGTCTTTGGCTTGATCTACATCGATCTCAACAGATTCAAACCGATCAACGACCGCTACGGCCACCATGTTGGAGACCTGTTCCTTCAGCAGGTTGCACAGCGGATGAAGCAGCAGCTCCGCTCCGGTGACCTGCTGGCGCGGATGGGCGGCGATGAGTTTGCCGTGCTGCTTCCAATGGTGCGCACGCGTACCCGCATCGAGGAGATCGTCCTGCGTTTGGAACATTCCTTCAAAGAGCCGTTTTCCATAGAAGGAAAACTCCTGGAAGGCTCCGCCAGTTTTGGCTACTCCATCTATCCTGAAGACGGCGCCACCAAAGAGAGCCTCCTGGCAGCCGCCGACGCTGCCATGTATGCCGCAAAGAACTTCCGGAAGCAGGCCGCCGGCAAAGAGGCCGGACGCGAGGGATCCGAGCCAGCGGATGAGAATCGCACCTGAAAAAGGCCTGGTTTTTCCGTAGCGCCCTTCATTCAACTTTCGGGGACTTGTCTTCCTTGGCGGGCCAACTCGCGGCGGCAAGCTGCCAGACCTTTCAGATTCACAAACCTCGATTCGCAGCCGGATCGCTTCTCAAACTCGGGGCCAGAAATGCTCCTCGGAGCAGGCGCGCAGCCTTTGGGCCGCGTCCTCGGGGGTAATATCGCGCTGCGGCATGCCCAGCATCTCAAAGCCCACCATGAACTTGCGCACCGTGGCCGAGCGCAGCAGAGGCGGATAAAAGTGGGCATGGAAATGCCATTCCGCGTGTTCCTCGCCATCCGTAGGCGCCTGGTGGAAGCCCATTGTGTAGGGAAAGCTGGTCTCGAAGAGATTGTCGAAGCGTGTGGTCAGGCGCTTCAAGGCGTCGGCCAGCGCGTCGCGCTCATCAATGTAAAGCTCCGGCAGCGCCCGTGCATGCCGACGGCTGACCAGCAGCACTTCGAACGGCCAGGTAGCCCACCACGGCACAAGCGCGAGAAAATGCTCGTTCTCGAAGACCATGCGTTCACCAGCCAACTGCTCGGCCTCAATATAATCGCAGAGCAGGCAGTGGCCGGTGCGGGCCAGGTGTTCGCTTTGTGCCTGCGTCTCGGCGGCCGGCTCGTCGGGCACAAAGCCGGTGGACCAGATCTGGCCGTGGGGATGCGGGTTGCTGGCTCCCATCATGGCCCCGCGGTTCTCAAAGATCTGCACGTACTCGATCCAACCGATGCCACCCAGTTCGAGGTACTCGCGCGTCCAGGCGTCCACCACGGGACGAATCTCTTCGCGGGTCATGCGAGCCAGGGTCAGGCTGTGGTCGGGGTGGTAGCAGAGCACCTTGCACACGCCGCGCGCGGGCTCAGCCCTGAGCAGCGAGGAAACCGGCGCCTCGGTCGC
Organism: Occallatibacter sp.; assembly: GCA_050014455.1. Classification (GTDB taxonomy): domain Bacteria; phylum Acidobacteriota; class Terriglobia; order Terriglobales; family Acidobacteriaceae; genus Telmatobacter. The sequence goes on along the minus strand of JBEKDH010000071.1, from coordinate 7,777 downwards.
GCTCGGCGACTCCGGCAGCAACGCGGCGTAGTCGTTTACAAAAGAAAAAATGCCGCTGTATTCGGGATTCACGGCTCCGCCCGCACGCAGATTGCCGGGGCAAAGGTAGCACTGCGGATCGTACGAAACCCCTGCGGGCGCGGCCTTCTGGCCCACTTCTCCCTGCCAGGGTCGCTGGGTGCGGTGCGGCGAAACCAGCACCCACGACTGGCGCAGCGGATTCCAGCGGCGATGCGGATACTGCCACTTCTTTTCCATGCTTGCTCCCGAAAAGCTATTTTAGGTCTCTGAGCGCTTGTTCTTGTACCGGCTCTGGGTGCCCCAGGTCCCGATTTTGGGACCTGGGATTGGATGGCGCTCAATTGCGAGTCTGAAATCACGCGGCCAGAGTCCCGGTCCGGCGTCCTGGCGGTTCCTCGCCGCCAAAGGGCGTTCAGCCCGCCTGATTTCTGTGCGGCAGAAGCGAATCGAGCAGCAGCAGGCAGGCGCCAGTGACCACCGAGGAGTCGGCGATGTTGAAGTCCGGCCAGTGGTAACTGAAGATGTGAACCTGAATGAAATCGACGACCGAGCCGTAAAGGATGCGGTCGTGGGCGTTGCCCAGCGCTCCGCCAAGAATGAGCGCGAGGGCAACGGTGGTCAGGGTAATGCGGTCGCCCAGCCGCACCAACGCGATTAGCACCGCCATTGCCGCCGCGAGCGTAAACCCGATCAAGACCCGGCGGACCAGGTGGGGCGAGGCCGAATCGGCGAAGAGCGAAAAGGCAGCGCCGTCGTTGGTCCAGTGGGAGATGGCCAGAAACCGCGGTATGACCGGAATGACGGTGCCCATGCGCACGTGCGCCGCGACCCAGGTCTTGGTGATGCGGTCGGCAAGGATGATCAGCGCGGAGAGGCCGAGCAGCCAGGGCAGGCGGCGGGGGATGAACTTGCTCACGAGGCGGCCTCCTCATAAACAAGCGATTTTGGCGTCGTCAACCATCCTCCGTGCCCCATCCTTGCTGTCATCCTGAGCGAGCGGAGCGAGTCGAAGGACCTGCGGTATGTACTCTGTCGCATGGGTGGGAAAGCACGAACCCCTAACGTCTGTGGTTTCCCACCCATTTCGCAAAGAACGCGAAATGGATGGGGCACGGAGCTATTGCTCATTGGGCGGCCTCCGGTTGGGGCGGGTGGATGCCCATTTCGGTGAGCGCCGATTGGCAGCGGGTGCAGACGTTCTGCCAGATGCCGTAGTTCGACGTGTCGTTCGTGTAGCGCCAGCAGCGATTGCATTTTGTGCCAGAGGCTCGGCTTACCAACACAGCCCGTCTACCTTCGATTACTTCTACTTCAGAGACATTTAAGATTTCTTCGAGCGTCTCTTTGGAGAATTGGTCGAGAAAAAGTTTTTCGGTAGACATCACCTGAATCTGAATGTGAGCCTCCAATCCTTTTCCTATGTTGCCTTGCTTTCGTTCAATCTCAATTGCGCCGAGAACCTCATCACGGATTGCAAGGAGTCGTTTCCACGTGACAAGCAACTCCGCGGGGTCTTCGGAAAAGACATCTTCCGGTTTGTGGAAGAGCGCCAGATGCACGCTCTTCTCGCGACCTTCGACGGTGGGCAGATGCTCCCAAACCTCGTCGGCGGTGAAGCTGAGGATGGGCGCTACGAGCCTTACCAGCGCTTCGGTGATCTGCCAGAGCACCGTCTGAGCGGAACGCCGCTCGCGGCATGTCGGCGCAAAGGTGTACATGCGGTCTTTGAGCACGTCCAGATAGAATGAGCTCAGATCGACGATGGCAAACTCGTTGATCGCATGGTAGACGCGGTGGAACTCAAAGGCCGCGTACCAGGCAAGAATCTTCTCCGTAAGCTCGCGCGTGCGGGCCAGCATGTAACGGTCGAGCAGCAGCAACTCCGCCTCTGGAACGCGGTCGCGGACGGGGTCAAAGCCATTCAGGTTGCCCAGCAGGAATCGGAAGGTATTCCGCAGCTTGCGGTAGATGTCGGCACAGCGCTGCATCAGGTTCTCGCTGGCGGCCATGTCTTCGCGAAAATCGACGGACGCGACCCACAGGCGGACGATCTCTCCCCCCAGGCGGTTGGCGATATCGACCGGGTCCACGCCGTTTCCGAGCGATTTGCTCATGGCCCGGCCTTGCTCGTCCAGCGTCCAGCCGGCGGTAGCTACGCGAGAGTAAGGCGCGTGGCCGCGCAGGGCAACCGAGGTCAGCAGCGAGGAGTGGAACCAGCCGCGATGCTGGTCGCCGCCCTCAAGGTAAAGAACTTCGACGCCTTCGCCATTCTGGAAGGCGGTATAGGCCGTCTTCAGGTCCGCGTCGGCCTCGCACACGGCAAACCAGCTCGTGCCGGAGTCCACCCACACGTCCAGAATGTCGGTCTCCTTGCGAAACTCCGTGCCCCCGCAATGCGCGCAAACGGAGCCCGCGGGCAGCAGCGCGCCCAAAAGCGCTTCGGGGGCGGCCGTGCGCCAGGCCTCGATGCCCTCCCGCTCGATAAGATCGACCACCGCGCGGTTCAGCTCCGCGGAGACGATCGGCTCATTGCACCGCTCGCAAAGAAAAACGGCGATGGGCACGTCCCAGATCTTCTGCCGGCTGATGCACCAATCGGGCCGCGTGGCGATCATGTTGGTGATGCGCTCCTTGCCCCAAGCCGGATCCCAGACCACCTTGTCGATCTCCTCGATGGCCAACTGGCGGAATGTCGTCTCGCTGCCGTCGGCGCGCTTTACCGGCGTCTCCATGCCGATGAACCACTGCTCGGTGGCGCGGTAGATGACCGGATTGTGGCAGCGCCAGCAATGGGGATACGAGTGTTCGAAATCGGCGGAGGCTAAAAGCGCGCCGTTCTCCTCCAGCATGGCCAGGATGATGGGATTGGCGGCCCAAACCTTCAAGCCTTCAAAGGCGGGCGGTGCGGCTTGGTTCCAGGCGGCGGGATCGACGTGGACGTGGCCCGTGGCATCTACACGGCATGTGGGGTCCAGGCCGTAGCGCTGACCGGTATAGAAGTCGTCCGCGCCGTGAGCGGGCGCGGTGTGGACGGCGCCTGTGCCGGTGTCGGCGGTGACGTAAGTGGCCAGCACGCCCAGAACGCTGCGATTGAGGAAGGGATGCTGGAATGTGGCGCGGTCGAGCACGCGGCCTTTGAAACGGGCGAGTTCTTTCGTCGCGCCCAACTGGCAGGCGGCGGCCACGGCAGCGGCCAACTCGGCGGCGACGATGTAGACCGGTCCGGATTCGTGGTTTCCCATCCTTTCCGCTGAAGAACGCGGAAAGGATGGGGCACCCTGAATTGGTGGAACAGCCGGCGCTGACCCGGCTTCCAATGCCACGTACTCGAAGTCGGGATGGAAGGCCACAGCCAGCGACGCAGGAAGTGTCCAAGGCGTGGTCGTCCAGATGATCGTCGAAACCTGCCTGCCGGCCAGCGCCGGGTCGATCGCCGCCGGATCCGAGGTGAGCCGGTAGCGCACGTAGATCGAGGGGCTGGTGTGCATCTCGTACTCGATCTCAGCCTCGGCCAGCGTGGTGCGGTCGTGGATGCACCAGTAAACCGGCTTGAGGCCGCGATAGACGAAGCCCTTCTCGAGAAAGCCGTAAAACGCCTCCAGCGTCCGCGCCTCGTAGTCGCGGGCCATGGTCTTGTAGGGCTTGTCCCAGCGGCCAAAGCAACCGATGCGCTCGAACTGCGAGGTCTGCAGGTCAACATACTTCTGGGCGTATTCGCGGCAGGCCTCGAGGATCGCTGCCGCCGGCAGCTCCAGCCTCCTGCGGCCCAACTGCTCCTCTACCTTGATCTCGATGGGCAGGCCGTGGCAGTCGAAACCGGGGATGTAGGGTGAGTCGAAGCCCGCCATGGTCTTCGACTTGACGACAAAATCCTTGAGCCCCTTGTTGAGCGCATGGCCCAGGTGGATGGGGCCGTTGGCGTAGGGAGGTCCGTCGTGGAGAATGTATGCGGGGCGGTCGCGGCCTGCCTTGCGCAGCTCGTCATAGAGCCGCAGCGACGCCCACTTGGCCAGCCTAAGCGGCTCATTCTGCGGCAGATTAGCCTTCATTGGAAAGGCGGTCTGCGGCAAGGTAAGGGTCGCCTTCAACTCGGGCGCTGCGGACATCGTCACTCCCTGGAATACTGCGAGGTTGTTTAGTCTCTGCTTCAGTTCTCAGTGTAAATGGCGGGGCAACGATTTTTTTCGGTGACCAAGTTCGTGGTCCCATCGTCTATTGTTTATGGGAGCCGCACTCGATGTGAACTATGAAACTCTGGACCACGAGCGGGGGATTCCGAGACAAGAGTGGCCTTTGTCGAGCATAATGAAAGATAACGGTTTGTCGAGCCGGGACGACGGAGGGTTCGCGTCTATACAGACGCGTGCAATCGTTCCGGCGGCAGCCATGGATAAAGATGCACCTATGTCAGAAACGGATTCTCAGGCCGCCACAGCCACCGCTGTAAGCGGCATCGATCTCAACTCGGCCTTCGGCATCGCCCTTGAGGAGCAGCCTATCTGGGTGGGGCTCTACGAGAGCATCCGCGATGTCTTTTTTCCGCCTCATCTGCCCCCGTTGGAGTTGACCTCGAAGCCGATTCCGGTTCCCGATCGGATGGCGGTCAAGCCCAATCCCTGGGCCTACGGCATCGCCACCGTGGTCAATGTTACTGTTCTTGCCGTGCTGATTTTCCTCGGCATAAGGACGATTGTCCAGGCGGTCACCACCCCCCCCAAGCTGGAAGTGACCAAGGTGGATATACCGCCGTTCAAGGCCCCGAAGCTCGATGTTGCCGCTGGCGGCGGTGGCGGAAGTCCGGACAAGATGGAAGCAATCAAGGGCCGGATCCCGCCCCGGATGCAGCCCGCGGTGATACCTCCCAAGTTGGACACGCCGCTTCCCTCCATCGACGTACAGAAGGACATCGTCATTCCCGACAACCCGAACATGCCGAATTTCGGCGTTTCAAACTCTGCCAACGTCAGTCTGGCTTCGGGAGGAAACGGGTCTGGCGGGGGCCTGGGCAACGGCCATGGAAACGGCTACGGACCGGGAGAGGGCGGGAATATCGGCGGCGGGTTGTATCGCATTGGCGGCGAAGTTTCGGCCCCGGTTCCACTCAACAATGTAGAGGCGGAGTTCTCCGACGAGGCGCGCAGGGCCAAGTACCAGGGCGTTTGCCTGATCTCACTGATCGTAGACACGCAGGGCAATCCTCAGAACCCGCGCGTGATCCAGGCGCTGGGCATGGGGCTGGACGAGAAGGCCCTGGAAGCGGTGCGCAAGTACAAGTTCAAACCGGCAATGAAAGGCAAAACACCGGTGCCCGTTATGATTACGGTCCTAGTCAACTTCCACCTGTATTGAAGGCGTGGAACGGCTCAAGCAGACAAGGCAGCGCGAATCCCGAGGGATTTGCGCTGTTTTGCCTGTGAGGCTTTGGAAGGCTATTCTGTCCAGCGGCGCATGATGAGCGTGGCATTGATGCCGCCGAAGCCGAAGGAGTTCGACAGGGCCACGTCGAAGCTGTGCGCGATGGCGTGGTTGGGCACGTAGTCCAGCCGGCACTCGGGATCGACGTTATCAAGGTTGATGGTGGGCGGAAGCTGCTGGTTGACCAGCGCCAGCACCGAGATACCGGCCTCCAGGCCGCCCGCGCCGCCCAGCAGGTGGCCGGTCATCGACTTGGTGCCGCTCACCTTGAGCTTGTGGCTGAGGGCGTGCTCGCCGAAGACCACTTCGATGGCGCGCGATTCATTGCCGTCGCCGGCCGGCGTGGCGGTGGCGTGGGCGTTCACATAGCCCACCTCTTCCGGTGCGATGCCGGCGTCTTTGAGCGCGGCTCTCATGCTGCGCTGGGCGCCCTGGCCCTCGGGTGCGATGCCCGTCATGTGATAAGCATCGGCGCTCATGCCGTAGCCGATCACCTCGGCCAGAATCCTTGCGCCGCGGGCTTTGGCGAACTCCAGCTCCTCAAGGATGAGGATGCCTGCGCCCTCGCCGATCACAAAGCCGTCGCGATCCCTATCGAAGGGACGGCTGGCGCGGGTGGGTTCCCCGTTGCGGGTGGAAAGCGCGCGCATGGCCGCAAAACCGCCGACAGAAAGCTGCGTTACCGCGGCCTCTGCGCCGCCTGCAATCATCGCGTCCGCGTCTCCATGCAAAATCATGCGCACCGAGTCGCCGATGGAGTTGGCGCTGGTGGCGCAGGCCGTTGCGGTGGCCGAAATGGGCCCTTTGGCGCCGTAACGGATGCTCAATTGCCCGGCGGCCATGTTGACGATAGCGGCTGGAATGAAGAAGGGCGAGATCTTGCGCGGGCCGCCCTGTAGCAGGTTGGTGTGTTCGCGCTCGATGATCTCAAAGCCACCGATGCCGGAGCCGATGAAGACGCCCACCCGGTCGGCAATCTCCGCGGTGATCTCAAGGCCGGCCTGGGCGATGGCTTCCTGGGTGGCGGCAAAGGCAAAATGGATGAAGCGCCCCATCTTGCGCGCTTCCTTTTTGTCCACGAAGTCTAGCGGGTCAAAGTTCTTGACCTCGGCGGCAAAAGTAACCGGAAAGCCAGTGGTATCGAAGCCCTGAATGGGCCCCATGCCACTGGCGCCGGCCAAGAGCTGCCGCCAAACCTCGGGAGCGGTGTTGCCCACACCGCACACCAGACCGAGTCCGGTGATGACGACTCTGCGGGACGGATTGGACAAGGGCTACTTGCTGCCTTTCGCGTTCTTCTCGATGTACTCGATCGCGTCCTTGACGGTCTTGATCTTCTCGGCGTCTTCGTCGGGAATCTCCAGATCGAAGGCCTCTTCGAACTGCATCACCAGCTCGACCACGTCGAGGGAATCGGCGCCCAGGTCTTCCTGGAAGCTGGCGCCGGGGGTCACTTCGGCTTCGTCCACCTGTAGTTGCTCGACGATGATCTGCTTGACTTTCTCTTCAACGGCCATGCGTGTTTCTCCTCGTATTTTGTTCGGAACTTGAAAGTCTCTCCGGGGCTGGAGTTCAATCCTGCTCCGTCAGCCTAAGATACCGGCTCGCGGCAAGGGAAGACAACCGCCACGCCAAAAACGCGCATGACCCCCGAAATTTCAAGTCTACCGGGTGGGTCCGGGTGTGTAAAGGCGCACGTCTTTCCAGCGCAAAATGGCCCCTGAGGAGGGAGATGATTCCAGCGCAAAATGAGTCGGCCGCCCGTTGAGACGCGGCGCCTGAAGTGGCTGAGTATTGCGCTTCCGCCCCAGGGATCGCAGAAAAGCGCCGGGCCGCCTTCCCCGCCGGTTTTGCGCTCCACTCCCCACGCCATACAATGCTTGCAGGGCTTGGGGAATATCCGGCCGGAACGGCTGCCACCGGCCGCGGCATTCCGCTGCACGGATGCCGGCGGCATCTCCAAGTCATTGAAGGGCCTGTAGCTCAACGGTTAGAGCAGGGGACTCATAATCCCTTGGTTCGGGGTTCGAATCCCTGCAGGCCCACCAAAACTAAGAGAACATAAAGACAATAAATACAGCAATATACAGAAACAAACCGGACAAGACAAACAAGCGGATTTGCGGTGAACTTGCGCTTAGTATTCGCTTTCGGTACAATTTCGGTACAGTGACGGAACATTTGCACTGTACCGGAGCGAATATGGCAACTCTTGTTAAGACCCCTTCCGGAACCTGGAAAGCAGTTGTTCGCAAGAACGGCTGGCCCACAAATATCAAGACATTTCGCACCAAACGAGATGCGGAGGATTGGGCGCGCCGTACCGAGGATGAGATGGTGC
>JBEKDH010000070.1:0-19661 GCA_050014455.1 Occallatibacter sp. | reverse complement strand
CATGTCCACATCGCCCATGTAGACGCAGCATTCGAGGCCCAGAAGCGCGCAGACAGTTGCGGTTGCCACGCCATGCTGCCCCGCGCCTGTCTCCGCGATCACGCGCTTCTTGCCCATGCGCTTGGCCAGCAGCCCCTGCCCCAGAGCGTTGTTGATCTTGTGCGCTCCGGTGTGTAGCAGGTCCTCGCGCTTCAGGTAGACCTTCGCCCCGCCCAGTTGCTCCGTCAGCCGCTTGGCAAAGTAGAGCGGCGTAGGCCGCCCCGCATAATCCTTCAGCAGCCCGGCCAGCTCCGCCTGAAACGCCGCATCGTTTTTCGCGGCGTCGTACTCATGCTCCAGCTCGACGAGCGCCGCCATCAGCGTCTCCGGCACATACCGCCCGCCATAAACGCCAAACCGGCCGGGCCGCGACTCCGACGGTACCGCCGGAAGAATCACCGATGCCATTTCGCACAACCTCCTGCTTCCCTGCCGGAATATGGGGGACCCTTCAGTGTACAAGGAAGCCGCGCCCGCGCCGCTCCCTGGGCAGTGTCCTTTTGGCGCGTTGCTATTGAAATGGTTGCCATGGACGACCATGACATTCACTCCTTGACGCTGATCGGAGTAATCCTTGAAACAAGCTCTATGTGATCACGGGTGCGAAGAACCGCGAAAAATCAAAGGGAATCTCTTGCTCAGTAGCATCGTACAGATAAATGGAATCGAACCTGCTTGATTCAAAACGCGCTCGAAATTCTGCTGCTTTCTGTAAAACGAGCGGTTTCAAAAAACTCCAGAATATCGGGCCGTAGTCCTAATAGAGTAGCAACGAAATAGGCCTAGCCTCGGCAACGTAGCAAGTATCCAGCTTCTTGTTGAGGATAATTTCAAGCGGCTCCAAGCCCATATCCAAGGGCATACGCGGTTCCGCGATTGGCCGACTCTCAAGGCGCGATAATGCCCTTGCTATATCCTGTTGAATGATCTCCCCGAGTTCGAAAAAATGCGGCAAGCCATCAATGTTGCATCGCAGGTCTGGAGGAGGTGGACTCGAAGAATTTGGATCAAGCATTACAACGCCTGCGGGTTCGATCACGAAGCCCGCAACCTGACAGAAACTCGTAAACGTCTCCCACTCCCGAAGAGCCTTCATTCCAGATTTGTCTAACATTTGCTGCGTTGCCTGATAGGCCCGCCGCTTTGCAGGACTCTCCGGAAGTCTCAAGATATGCGCGAATTCTTTGGGACTCCACTTCAGCGGTTTCAAAGGCTCGCACCGCCTCTCCAATATGTTGGCTCGCGCCTGGTGCCGGGTGCCCCACATCTCGCGTTTGAGATGTGGGATCGAACTCTCCGAGCCGCTCGGAGTTCTAGCGCCCAACGCTTTTTGCTTTGCCCAGTGCGGCAACGCGCCGTTTGGCAAAGTGTGCCTCAACCTGTTCACGCGGAATTCCGGGGCGCGGATTGTCCAAAGCTTCTTGCACCTTGGCGCGGAACCATCCATCGTGTTCTCTTGCATCCTCGGCAAGCTGCGATGGGATGAGCACCACCGGCTCCTGATCCGGAAACGTTGCAATCATGGTCAGGTGGCCGCCCATCGCCGCAACCGTGCGCGCCATCGTAGACAAGCGCGGGTCCTTGCGCTTCTCCAGCCGCGAAATCTGCATCTGGCCGATTCCCAGCGCCTCGGCGACCGTCGCCTGGCTTATCTTGCGCTCCTTGCGCAGAGCGGCAAGAGTCATGCGCCGCTCCACCTTGGCCACCAACTCAGCGCCCCTCTTGGCAATGGCCTCTTGTCTCTTCTTCGGCATCGCCGCAATCACTTCTTCAACTGGAATGGGTCTGTACATCGCAGCTACTCCTTCGACTTAAGGTTTTCGAGGTGTTCCCTGTACCGTTTATCGGCCTTGTCAATCAGCCGCTTGTAGAACTTCGCTTCGCTCACCCCCGATTTGTCTCCTGCGACGAGCAAAATCCCATTGCGCCGGGGATCGAAGGCGAAAGCCACCCGCCAGACGCCTCCATCGGCCCGGAAGCGAAGTTCCTTCATGTTGGCGTAGTGCGAATCGTTCAGCGTGTCGACATCCGGCCGTCCCAAAGCTGGTCCATACTTCCGCAACGGCACGAGAGACGCCACGAGCTCGTTCTGAACATCCTCTGACAGCTCTTCGTACTCAGCCTTGAACTTCGGATGGAAGTCGACTGACCAGCTCATAGACTGATTATGCCACATAGAGCATTATGCGCGATAGGGCATTTGTCTGTGCACCCAACATCCGGAATAAGATATGGGATTGCACACACCGGCCCTCTCACAGCTTAGCTGGAAGCAAAAAACTTCCCCTCGTCACCCATCAAGCTGGAGATCTTATTTGATCTCCAGCTGATCGACCTCGAATTGAAACTTGCCGGGCTCCATAGCGTGAACAAAGCCCAGGCCGCCCAGGTCACTGCCGTCGGTGTCGAAGGTCGAGAACGGGAATGTGTATTGCTTCCACTCCGGACCGGCGGCGAAGATGGTCATGGCAGGCATCTCGCCGCCATTGCCGGAGCGGCTTTCGGTGAGCACGATCAGGGTGTAGGCCTTGCCATCGCCCTTGGCCCAGAAGCTGATGCTCTTCTTACCGGAGAGGTTTACCGGCTGCATGGGCGACTTTCCGGGCCAGTAGATCGCTCCCGCGTATGCGAAAGGCTGCGAGCCAGCAATGACCTCACCGCTTACCTGCAACGCTCCCTTGGTGTTATCGGCTCCGGGCTCGACAACCTGCATCGCGGAGGTGGATTTTCCGCCGTTCATCGAGTCCGAGGCGGCCATCCACGATCCGTAGTTGGCTCCCACCTTCCCATCGTCGAAGTTGCTCACCATCCCGGACTCCGAGCCAACGGGCGGCGATGGTAGCGCGGGACGGCCGGTTTCGCCATGTGTCCCAGTCACTATGAGCTTAACGGTGCTGGTTTTATCGGAGCTGGGACCAACCATCAATTCGAATACCCCAGGCTCGACCACGCGCTGCATATCGACGTTGAGGATCGACAGCGTCTCCGGCGCGATGGCGAACTCGACGGTCTTCTTCTCTCCCGGCTTGAGCGTAATGCGCTGGAATCCCCTCAACTGCATCACCGGCTGGGTTACCGAAGAGACCTTCGGATGCACATAGAGCTGCGCCACCTCGTCTCCGTCGCGCTTGCCGGTATTGGTAACATCCACGGTCACCTTGGCCGTTCCGCCCGACAGAATCTGCGCAGGTTCCACGCGCAGGTTATCGAAATGGAAGGTGGTATAACTCAGTCCGTAGCCGAATGCATATAGCGGCTGGCGGGTGCTGAACTCATAGCTTCTGTTGGCTGAAGGCTTGTGATTGTAATAGTCGGGCAGGGCGCCAACATTGTGCGGAAAGGTGATGGGCAGTTTTCCGCCGGGGTTCACATCGCCGAAGATAACCTCAGCCGCGCCCGTTCCGCCTTCCTGGCCAAGATACCAGCCTTCAAGAATGGCCGGAACCTTCTCGGCTATGTAGTTGATGGACAGCGGCCGCCCATTCAGCAGCAGGACCACCGTCGGCGTTCCCGTCTCCACTACCGCTTTCACCAGGTCGTTCTGCGCGCCCAACAGGTCCAGCGAATCCCGATCGCCGCGATGCTCCTCGGCGTATGCTTCGCGGTTGGTGCTTTCGTTTTCTCCCACCACCAGGATGGCCACATCGGCCTTGCGCGCCATCTCTACTGCCGCCTGGATCGACGCCGTCTGCGTCGTGGGATCGATGAGTTGCACGTTGTTCGCGTCCGACCCCAGATAGCCTGGAGGCGCGTTCGTTATCTTGCAGCCTTCAGCGTAGAGTACGGTGGCCTTGTTCCCCACGCGTGCGCGGATGCCATCGAGGATGCTGACTCCCCGGCCGGGATCGCGGCTGTAGCCGCCCAGGTGCAGGTCGGCGGCGTTGGGTCCGATCACGGCAATCGTCTTCAGCTTCGACAGGTCCAGCGGCAGCAGATCCTTCTCGTTCTTCAGCAGCACGATGGCTTTGCGCGCCGCCTCCAGCGCTAGCTTGCGGTGTTCCTCTCCGTTGGTCACGCGCTCGGCATAGTCGGGGTCAACGTACGGGTTCTCAAAAAGTCCCAGCCGGAATTTGGCAGCCAGCACCCTCGCAACGGCCTTGTCCACAGCGCTCATCGGCACTATGCCCCGATTCACCTGGTCGATCAGCGAGCGATAGGCAGAGCCGTCGGAAAGGTCGTAGTCCACGCCGGCCGCCAGCGCCAGGCGGGCCGCATCCGCGTTGTTATAGGCCACATGATGCGTTTGCGCCATCATCTGGATACCGTTATCGTCGGAGGTGATGTAGCCGTTGAAGCCCCACTCCTGGCGGAGTACGCGGTCCAGCAGCCAGCGATTCATATGCGAAGGCACGCCGTCGATCTCGTTGTAGGAAGCCATCACGCTGCCCGCGCGAGCTTCCTGAACAGCAGCCTGGAAGGGAACGAAGAAGTTCTCGCGGATGATCCGTTCTGAAAAGTTGCCCGGAGCCGTGTTGGTGCCGCCCTCCGGCTGCCCGTGTACTGCAAAGTGCTTGGCGGTGGCCATCACGTTATGGCGGCCGATGAAGAAGGAATCGCCCTGCAACCCCTCGACCGCCGCGACTCCCATGCGCGAAACCAGGAAGGGATCTTCGCCATAGGTCTCTTCCGTGCGGCCCCAGCGCGGATCGCGCGCGATATCCAGATCGGGAGTAAACACCTGGCCAACGCCGCGAGAGCCGGCCTCGTCGCCGGCCGCGCTAAAGACCCGCTTCACCAGCGCCGGATCCCAGGTGCTGGCAAGGGCAAGCGTCTCAGGGAAGCTGGTGGCGCCGTACTCCATCAATCCGTGCAGGGCTTCGCTATAGAAGAGCGCCGGTATGCCAAGCCGCGACCTCTCGCGCTGATACCGCTGCACGCCATTGCGCAGGATCGCCATCTGGCGAGGAGTGACCTTCTGCTCGGCGCCCCACTCGCTCTGGATGACCTTGCGCGCCTGTTCGCTGGTATAGGTTCCGGTAGGGTCGATCACTTCGATCCGCTCTTCCCAGCCTGTGGCGATCTGATCCACTTTTTCTTCCAACGTCATGCGCGGAAGCAGGTCGGCCACCCGGTCTTCAATGGGAAGGCTGGCATCCTTGTAGCGGGGTGAGGCAGGCTGAGCGGCAGGCTTTTCCTGGGCGAAGGCCACGGAGGAGATCGTCAGACTCATCAGCAGGGCGGAGGAGGTGTAAAGCAGGGCATTGCGCATGGGGTTTGTCATCTTGAGTGCAGGAGCCTCAAGTCCTTTCTCTTTGAGCCGGGGATCATTCTAACTGCATTACGAATGCAATGCCAGAATGGTTCACCGGAGCTTACCGATTCCGGCCGCTTGGCAAAGTGCGCCGGGGTCCCCGCCCTCGCAGCTCTCGTGCGTCGAGGATCGGATACCACCAAACACCCAGCTCCGAAAACACCGCCTTGCCGCCTTCTTCGATCTAGGCCTGGCTGGGTTTGCCGATGGGCTGGCGGATCGCCCACTTGTGCCCGAAGGGGTCGCGCAACTGGCCAAAGCGTTCGCCCCAGAACTGGTCGGCCAAGGGCATGGTGACTTCGGCGCCGGCAGCCACGGCTTGCGCCCAGACAGCATCGGCATCGCCGACAAACAGATGGAAGGTCACCGGGCTTCCTCCCAGCGCCTCCGGGGTCTCGGATTTGCCGCCCATGGTACTGGAAAAGTCATCGCCCATCATCAGGTGGCCGCCGTGGATCACCAGGTGGGCGTGAAAGAGCTTGGCGGTTCCGGGCGCCGGGTGGCGCACCAGTTCCACCGCGCCGAAGGCGCTTTTATAAAAGTCGATAGCCGCGGCGGCGTTGCTCACAACGATGTTCGGGGCAAAGGTTGGACGATCGCTCATATGGGCCTCCAAAGGTTATTCAAGGGGATTTTGCGCGGCGTGCAAGCGCGCGCGAAGCCAGTGTACCACCGGTCGCGCAAATGCCGGCCACACCGTCACCGTCAGCAAAGTGCCTGCTCAATCGGACCCCGCCGCAGTCTCCATCGCCGCCCGGTTTACGGCGAAGGATTCCCCGCAATATGCAATACGTTCACAATTGACCGTTCGGCGCTTGCGTTTGGTGCTACCCTTTAGATCGTGCAGTTGGCGGAACTCTCTCGAAACAGTCGCTCCGCCAGCTTGAGAGAACGGCAATCCCGCCGCTCAGCACAGGGGCCCTCAACGTTGGTTACCTCACCGGGACCGCCGCGATCTATACGGTGCAATCTCCGGGAGAGCTGGCTGTAGCGCATCATCGTTTCCCAGTTGTGCGTTTTCGGGATGCAAGCCTGCGACCCCCAAGATCCGCAGGCTTGCACCTCGAATCCATCTTTCCCGCCCCCCATCCTCTTCCATAATTCGCGCGCCGTCCTGGACTGTTGCGAAAAATGAGACAATCGGAGTAATGTTCGATTTGCTTTCCAGATCGATTTCGGAGAGCCTCTGACCATGCAGCGAGTCTTGTCCACGCACCTGTTTCTCAAACAGCGTTTGCACCCAGGCCTCCTCGAGCTGGCCTCCCGCTCCGGCGCGCAAGCGGTGGAGATCTTTGCCGCCCGCCAGCACTTCGATTACGCAAGCCGCGAACATTGCAGCGAACTCGCCAACTGGTTCCGTTCCAACTCGCTTGAGCCCTTTTCCATGCACGCCCCGCTTTTTCCGGACCGCGAAATGGGCCGCGCCGGGGCACACGCCGTCAATGTGCTGCACCCCGACAAGGCCCGCCGCATCGAAGCCATGGACGAGATCAAGCGCGCCCTTGAATCCGCCGAGCAGATCCACTTCCGCAACCTCATCCTCCACCTGGGCGAACGCGACGACGGATGGTCGCTGCGCAGCATTGAGCACGCCATCACCGCCATGGAACACCTGGGCGCCTTTGCCCACCCCCTGGGCGTTCGTCTGCTGGTTGAAAACCTGACCAGCGAGCCCACCACTCCCAGCCACCTTCTCACCATCCTTGAGATGGGCCACCTCGATCAGGTTGGCGTCTGCCTGGACCTTGGCCATGCCCACCTCACCGTTGGCATCGCCGAGGCCATTGCCACCCTCGGCCAGCACATCGCCTCCGTTCACGTCCACGACAATGACGGGCTGAAGGACGAGCACCTCTGGCCCGGAGACGGTTCTATTGCCTGGGCCTTTACCGTCCGAGCTCTCAAGACCCTCCCCTCCGCTCCCGCTGCCGTCCTCGAGATTTCCCAGAACCTCTCCGATACACCTGCCCAAATCGCTATCCGCATGGGTGAAGCCTTCTCCCTGTTCGACTGAGGAGCGCGCTCTTGTGAGCCGGAGTGTACGACCCAAGTTCCATCTGTCACTCAACTGTCAGAGTGATGGTGGCGGAGTGCGACAGCACGCCCGAAGTTCCGGTCACTGTCACTATGTAGGTCTGCGCGCTTTGGCCCAGGGGGCCGCTGACGGAACCGCAGCCGTTCAGTCCGGCCGTCGCCGCCAAGCCGGCGCCTACCAGAACCAACAGGGGGATCAGCCGGCCAATCCGCCTGCCGCCACGCCGCAGTCGGCCCGCAAGGGGCAAAAAAAGCAGAGCCAGCGAAAGTGGGGCCAGGCCGCCGCCGCTGCCGCCAGCCCACTCCGAGTCTGGCGAAGCTTGCGGCAGCTGGATGGCCAGCGTCACCGTCGTGGTTCCCGACCCTGCCGCGACGCTCGCCGGCGAGAAGACGGCCGTCGCTCCAGCGGGCAGGCCACTGGCCGTGAGCGCAATCGCATTTGTCAAGGCGCCGGCTCCGTCCGCAGGGCTCACGGTGAAGCTTTCAGTTACGGATCCGCCGGGCAGCACAGTCGCCGAACTGCCTGTGCCGCCAGCCGTTTGAATGGTGAAGTCACTGGAGGCGGCCTGGTCGATAACATTTGTCTGCACCTGCAAGGCGACACTCTGGCTGGCGACCAGACCGTCCCCTGCAGCCGTCGCCACCATTGTGGCAGACCCGGGAATCGCAGTCGCGGATGCCGTCAGCGTAAGCGTGGCCAGATTGGTGCCGACGCCAGAAGCCGCCACAAGCGGGTTGGCCGACCACGCCGCCGTCACCCCTTCCGGCAGCCCGGTTACCGAGAAGCCGATGACGCCGCTAAACGACCCGCCCGTAGCCGCTGAGAAGTTCACCGTGCTGGAGCCGCCCTCCACCACCATGACCGCACTCGAACCTGCTGTCAGCGCCAGTGTCGGCGCGGAGCCACCGGAGCCCTCGCCCCACTGCTCCACCAGCAAGGCTCCATCCACCGAGCCAAGACCAGTGGCCAGGTTGTACTCGGCACCGCTGGCTGTGAACCCTGTCACGCCCGGAACACTGTTGTTCCCTGATGGCGTTGCGTGGAAGGGACTGTGCGCCGCGCTCAACAGGGCGTACAGGCCCGGGTTGGCGCTGCCGATTCCCGCCCCGCCCTGCCGCTCCACCACCAGCGCCATCACCCCCGCAAAGGCAGAACAAGCGATCGATGTTCCCGAAAAAATGTGGTACGAACCGTTCTCATAGACGACGTACCCATCGTGCGCCGCCGCCGTCACCGCCACGTCCGGTACAGACCGCATTCCATTGGCCGCGCTCGTTCCCATTACCGCCTTCTGCCACCCCGGTTGCGGATAAACCACGCTCGCCCCGCCCCCCGAGGCCCACAGGCCCGTCCCGCCGTCGAGCGCGCTCTCGTTCCACACTTCCTCCGGGATGTAGCTGAGCGCCGTGCCATAATTTGCCGCGTTGGATGCAGCCCAGTACTGCGCCGGATTCGACCCCTCGTTGAACTCCGTTCCGCCCACGCAGGTGGCATAGGGCGAAGTGCACAGCCCGTTAACCGCGGTCCCCGACCCCAAGGCGGATGAACCCTCATAGCAGCCCGCCGCGCCCGCGTCTCCCGAGGCCACAAACGCACTCATCCCCTGGCTCGCCGCCTGCTCCCAGAGGCCGTTGTAGAAGGCCAGCTCGACGGTTCCCATCTCCTGCTCGCAACTGCCGTAGCTGGTGCTTACCACCTGGGCCAGATCGTGGTTCACAATGTATTCGGCCGCCAGGTCCACACCGTCGGTGGTCTCCGCCGATTCCCCCACCACAAGCTCCACGGCAGCCGCCGGAGCCACCGCCCCGCTCCATTCCACGTCCAACGTGGCCTCATCCTGATCCCCGCCAACCAGCCCGGGGTCTGCTCCCGCCAGGATCACCGCCGGATTGTTCGCCGCCAGCCCGGCCGCCGTCCGGAACGCCGCAACGTCGCCCACGGCGATATTGCTTCGCCCGGCAATCGCAATCGAGATGCCGGTCCCCGCCGTACCCGCGCTGTAAAGCGAATTCAGATCGTAGATCGCCGCCCAGTCGGCCGGAAACAAATAATGCGTGCTGCCGCTGGTATAAAAGGGCTGCGCCCCAGCCAGGCTTTGCTCACCCAAGAGAGCGTCAACCGCCATCGCTGTTCGCGCCTTGATCTCGGATCGCCGCCGAAAGTCGTGCAGCGACACCACGCCACCCACCACCCCTGCCAGCGCCGCCGGAACCTGAGGGTTCCCGGAGTTGGCGATATGCTCCATCCCATCCACCAGATAACGGTGAATTCCTGTGTGAAAGGTCTCCGCAACCTGTCCAGCCGTTCCGGAAAAGACCATCAACCGGTTGCTCGCCGGAATCTCTTCCACCGTGAATCCATGCGCATCGAGCCAGGCCGCAACCCGCGCCGCATCCTCCGCGCTTACCCCAAACCGCGCCCCAAACTGGGCCGGCGTCAGCCATTGCCGATAGAGGGGCGAATGCGGATCGAGCTGCGCCGCCACCAGAGCGTCAAGCTCCGCCTGCTGCCCGGCCGAGGGCTCCAGCACAAGCACCATCCGCCCCAGCTCGGTCTCGGCGCTTACCAACCCCCGGTCAAACTCCGCCCGCGCCAGCGGGTGCACATTTCCCTCCAGCGTCACCAGCCGTGACTCATCGATCGGCCCTGCAATTCGGCTCGGAACGGCTAGCCAGTTCACGGGGGCCTGACCCACGCCAACCGCGCACCTCGCGCCCAAGATGAGCAGCGCTGCGCAGAATGAGCGAACTCCAATAGAACTCCGCATTCCGGCCTTCAAGACGACAAAGTCCGCCTCAGGACCGGAAAACCTCCCCGCATTCTGAGCGTCTTCTTATCCATCGGCCTGAAAAGCGCGCCGTCCGAGGCGTAGCAACCGGATTATTGGAAGGATGGGCTTACCGCGGTACTTAGAAAGAAATCAACGGAGGCCGCACAACCCTTCACCCGCGCCCCCTTGAACACAGCCCTTTTACAAACTGTTCACCTGTCCATGCTATAAAGGCGCGGTGCCTCTTGCCTGCGTCTGCTTCCGTCCCCGGCCTTGTGATGGAGGCCACGGCGCAGGCAACCGGACGAGCCTATTCTTTTTTCGTGCATGCGGAGACCGTGTGCGCCGGAAAGAGCACGGGCGAGGTTCGCCGCCCGCTCAGAACCGGGGAAGTTGAGGAATATGCGAGTTCTCGTTGCTTACGCAAGCCGCTACGGAGCCACACAAGGAATAGCCGAACGCATTGCCGCCACGCTGCGCCGGCAGGGCATTGAAGCCACGGTTGAGAGCGCGCAGCAAGCTCCCGATCCGGCAAGCTACGACGCCGCCGTCATCGGCAGCGCCACATACTATTTCCGCTGGATGAATACGGCCGCGAAGTTTGTCCGGCGCAACGTGGACTCGCTCGCCAAACTGCCCGTCTGGCTGTTCAGCGTCGGTCCGCTGGGGACAAAGGAAAAGGATGACCAGGGCCGCGACCTGTGCGCGGTTCTGGAACCCAGGGAGATCGCGGAGTTCCGGCTGAGCGTCAAGCCCAGGGATCATCGCGTCTTCTTTGGCGTAATGGACGCGAGCAAGCTCGGCTTTCTGCACCGCCTCATCTGCAAATTGCCGGCCAATCGCGACAACGCGCTGTTTCCCCAGGGCGACTTCCGCAACTGGGCCGCGATTGAAGACTGGGCCGGCGGCATCGCGGAGGCGTTGAAGGCCAAGTAGGGCCTGTTCCGCCTTCACAAAAGCTCCAGCCGGCAGCGGTGAGTCGTTTCGGCGGGCTCGATCCCTCTTGAAGAACTGAGACCTGCGGGTGTCCTCAGTGTGCCGTTTCCCGACGCATGGCGCGGAGCTATGGCAGTTTGAAGGCCTTGACGGCGATGGCGTTGGGGGCTCGCCCGGTGGGGAGCATGGTGAAGAGGGAACTGGAGGCCGTGCGGACCACGGCAATGTCGTTCGAGCGGTTGTCAACCACGAAGATGAGGTGACCGCCCGATGAAAACGCCAGAGCCGAGGGGCCATCGCCCACGTGAATGGAGCGCAGGCGCGTGCCGTCGTCGATGGCGTATGGAGTGACGTATTGGGAGTGGAGGTTGGCGACGTAAAGCATGGAGTTGTCAGCCGAGACAAGCCCGCGCACCGGGTAGTCGCCGATCAGGTAAGCGCCGCCGACCTCATCGCTGGTGGTAGCCACCTCGGAGATGGAATCGCTGAGGGAGTTGGAGACGAAAAGCTCGCCACCGTCGGGCTTGAGGGCGAGTTGCACGGGGACGCGGCCCACATCGAGGAGGGCCTCCAGGCGGTCAGGCTGCTCCGGGTTGAGTTTCGAGTGAGCCAGGGCGATGGCCATCACCTGGTGGCCGGCGGCGCAGGCCACGAATGCCTTGGATGAATCGGGAAGGATGACCGCGTCGCTGGCGCCGGGGCAGCCCTCGAAGACCGAGCGGAGAGACTTGGCTGCGGGATCGATCAGGCTGACGCTGTTTCCGCCGCGGTTGGCCACAACCAGGGTCTTGCCGTCTGCGGAGATGCGCGCCGCGACGGGAACCTCGCCAGCGCCCAGGATGGCGACCTCGCGGCGTGCCTTCAAATCGAGGACTGAGATGGTGTTGGAGCCGGAGTTGGCTACGTAAGCCAGTTTCCCGGCCGAGTCCAGGTCAATGGAGACCGGCTGGCGGTGAACGGAAATGGTGGCTGCGACGGTGTTCGTTTCCGCGTCGATCACGGAGACCGACCCTTGCCCGCCTTCGGCGCCAAAGTTCACAATATAGACTTCATTGCGCGTTGGGCTGGCGGCAACGGCCACGGGATTCCGGCCCACGGGCAGTTCGCGGTCTACGCGCACGTTCACCACGTCCAGCACGGTGACGGTGCCGCTGCCGCCGTTGGTGATGTAGGCGTACTCGCGATAGTTCGGCGGGTATTGCGGAAAGTCGTTCGGCCGGCACGCTGTCAGCGCAAGCGCCAGCACGGTGACGGTTACGGGTATGGCGCGCCGCGGGGTCATGGGCTTAGCCGGCGGCAGCCTCGATGTGGATGCCGCGGGCCAGATTGCGGCCGACCACCGGCGCAATCTGTTCGATCTCGTCCATCATGGTGGCAAATTGGCTGGGATAGATGGATTGGGGCCCGTCTGAGAGCGCCTTGTCGGGTTGGTGGTGGACTTCGACCAACAGACCGTCGGCGCCCGAGGCCACCGCGGCGCGAGCCATGGGCAGCACGCTATCGCGCTTGCCGGTCGCGTGGCTGGGGTCCACCAGAATGGGCAGATGGCTGAGGCGGCGGACGGCGGGGATGATGCTCAGGTCGAGGGTGTTGCGGGTGTGGTCGGTAAAGGTGCGCACGCCGCGCTCGCAGAGGATCACCTCGTAGTTGCCCTCGCTCATCACGTATTCGGCGGCCATCAGAAACTCTTCCAGAGTGGCCGAAAGGCCGCGCTTGAGCAGGACCGGCTTGCGCAGGCGGCCGGCGCGCTTGAGCAGCGAGAAATTCTGCATGTTGCGCGCCCCGATCTGGACGACATCCGCCCACTCGGCGACCAGTTCGAGGGATTCGTTGTCGAGGGCCTCGGTGACGATGCGCAGGCCGAAGCGGTCGCGGATCTCGGCCAGGATGCGCAGAGCTTCAAGGCCCAGACCTTGAAAGGCGTAGGGCGAGGTGCGGGGCTTGAACGCGCCGCCGCGGAAGAACTGCGCGCCCGCTGCCGTTACCTGCGCGGCGATGGCGAAGGCCTGATCGCGACTCTCGATGGAGCACGGGCCAGCGACGATGGCCAGGTTTCGTCCGCCGATGGCGGCGTCCGTTCCGGCGAAGCGGATGACGGTGTCCTCTTCCTTGACCTCGCGGCTGGCTAGCTTGTAGGCCTTCGATACCCGGATCACCTCGGCGACTCCGGAAAGCGATTCCAGGTTGCCGCGGTCGAGCTCGCCCTTGTTGCCGGTGATGCCGATGGCGGTGCGCTGCGCTCCTGGAAGCGGATGGGCACGCAAACCCAACTGCTCTATTTGCTCGCAGACCGCCTGAATCTCCTCTGGCGTAGCCTGCGCTTTCATCACAACCAACATGACTGGCCCCTCAGTCCATCAGTCTAATGGCTGGAAGGGCGAAGGGCAATCGCATGACGGCGGCTGCCGCTCGGCTTGGCTGACGCGAAGCCCGCCAGGTCTCCAGCGGGGAATTGTAATCGCTTTGTGACAGCTGCGCCGGGATGGCGCCATCCGTGCTAATATCGCCTTCATTCCGTGGTGCCGCGGCATGACCATGCTTCCTCTCCAGCAAGTCTTTCCTGATTGGCGCAAATCCCAGCGGTTGCTCCGCCGGCTGGGTATCTGCGGATTGGCGGCGATTTTCTGCCTGGCGCGCACCCAGGCTCAGGACAACCCTCTCGACACCGTGCATGTTCCCCCGCCCGCCACTTCCGCGCCGGCTACAGGAGAGCCCGCGGGAGCTGAGGCGCCTGCTGCCACCGGCGCCGATGCGCTGAAGATCCGTCCTGGCTCCCGGATCAGGCTCGATGTGGATCTGGTGCTGATTCCGGTCTCGGTCACCGATCCGATGAACCGCCTGGTCACCGGCCTGGAGAAGGAGAACTTCCAGATCTTTGAGAATAACGGCCAGCAGAAGATCGCCACCTTTGCCAGCGAGGACGCGCCGGTCTCGATTGGCATCATCTTCGACCTCTCCGGTTCCATGACCTCCAAGCTGATTCGCGCCCGGGAGTCGATTCTGCAGTTCATCAAGACCGCCAACCCGCAAGACGAGTTTTTCGTCATCGGCTTCAACGACCGGCCGGAACTGATTGAGGACTTCACCAGTTCTGTAGACGACATCGAGGCCCGGCTGGCCACCGTGCGCAGCGGCCATCGCACTGCCCTGCTGGACGCAATCTACTACGGCGTGGCCAAAATGAAGGATGCCCGCCACGAGCGCAAGGCGCTGCTGGTGGTCTCCGATGGGGGAGATAACCGATCCCGCTACACCGAAGGCGAACTGCGCGCCCAGGTGCGCGAGGCCGACGTCGAGATCTACTCCATCGGCATCTTCGACCCCTATGCGGCCACTCCCGAAGAACGCGCCGGACCCCAGTTGCTCTTCGATTTGAGCGAAGAAACCGGCGGACGCCTCTTCCGCGTGGACGATATCGCCGATATGGGCGACATCGCCGAAAAGATCTCAGCCGAGCTGCGCAACCAATATGTGATCGGCTTCCGGCCCAAGGATCTGACTCGCGACGGCAAGTGGCGTAAAGTGAAGGTGAAGGTCAATCCACCCGCAGGGTTGCCTGTACTCACTGTCCATGCTCGCACCGGCTACTATGCGCCTTTGCAATAAAGCGGCTCTCGCGGTTCTTCTTGCCGCGGCAGCGCTCTCGCTGCTCGCGCAACAACCGCCCACACAGCCTGCCCCCGCGCAAGCTGCGCCGGCCCAGGCTCCCTCCCTGACGGTAGACCGCGACCCGGTGCGCTCGCCGGATGCCGAGCCTGTCGCCGCGCCCGCCCCCCTGCGCAAGGAGGGCGGCGGCTTCGTCCTGCACACCGATGTGGAAGAAGTGGCGCTCAATTGCACCGTGCTCGACGGCAACCGCCTGGTCCCAAACCTGAAGAAGGAGAATTTTTCCGTCTTCGAGGACGGAGTCCAGCAGACCCTCATCAGCTTCCAGCACACCGACCTTCCTGTCTCCATCGCCCTGGTGGTCGATAACTCCGGATCCATGTATCGCAAGCGCCCGGCGGTGAACAAGAGCGCACTCGACCTCATTCAGGCCTCCAATCCCCAGGACGAGGCCTTTGTGGTGAACTTCTCCGACGAGGCCTTTATCGACCAGGAGTTCACCTCCGACGTGAACAAGCTGCGCGACGGGCTGAGCCACATCGAATCCAGGGGCGGCACCGCGCTTTACGATGCCGTGTCGGCCTCGGCCGACAAGCTGGCGGCCGACGCCAAGCGCCCCAAGCAGGTGCTCATCCTCATCACCGACGGCGAAGACAACGCCTCAACTACCAACCTGGAAGACACCATCCAGCGTGTCCAGCGGCTCTCGGGACCGGTCATTTATTCGATCGGCCTCTTGTTTGGCGACGAGATGACCCGTGCCGAGGTGCGCCACGCCCGCCGGGCTCTCGAGATGCTCTCCACCGAGACCGGCGGCGAGGCCTTCTTCCCCAAGTCCATTGAGCAGATCGATCAGATCGCCGCCGAGGTCGCCCGCGATATTCGCAACCAGTACACCCTCGGCTACCACTCCACCAAACCCACCACCGAACCCGGTTTCCGCAGGGTGCAAGTGACCGCCGAAGCCAAGGACACGGGCAAGCTGACCGTTCGCACCCGCACCGGCTACTTTCCCGTCGGCCGCATGGCCAAGCAACCAGCGGCAGCGGAGAAGAAGTAGGGAGACGCGTGAAATGATGCGGCCGCCTTGCCGGTGGACAAATGTCCTTGCCTTCCTATTTTTATTCGTGCCGTCTACGCGGGCTCAGTTAGATCTCATCACCTTTAACAGGCCCTTTCAGACACGCAACCTGACCGGAGTCGTTGTGGATTCCATGGGAGCGCCGGTGGCTGGCGTAGTGATTGAAGACTGCGTTCAGACATTTAGGCAGGTTAGGGCATCAGGCGACGCAGAACCGCCCGTTTTCGAGAAAGCGATGATCCTTGACTGCCATTTTGAACCTAAGCACGTTCTAGCTTCCACAACAACCGATTCCGAAGGGCGCTTCAGGTTTCCGCATGCGAAGATGGGAACAATACACTATCTACATGTGAGCTGTAATGGTTGGGATCCCATGCAGTTACAGGTGAAGATCCGGCGGTTTGCGCGAGCGAGTCCACTGATCAAGCTCCACATTGCAAGCTGAATCAATCCAGATGCGCCATCTTCCGCATTGGGAACCGGAGTATTGGGCGTCCTTCCTCATGCTCGGTTGATGTGCGCCAAAGGCGCAGCGCCTCGCATCCGCTTCCTGAATCCCTGGACCCGGTCGCCGAATCTGAATTGCACGAGGCGCGCTATGAAGACCTGGCTGCTGATCTTTTGCCTGGCGTCGACGGCTTATGCCGCCACCGATAAGCCGTGGACATGGACGGACGCCAATGGCGCCGTGCGCTCGCAGGCCGAACTGGATGCCATTCTCAGCAAAAACAGCACGTGGGTGGCTTCGGAAGGACACGATGGAGCGCCGGGGGTTCTCATCCGTGCGAATTTGCAGGGGGCTGAGCTGGCCAACCGCGACCTCAGGGGGCTGGACCTGACCAACGCAAACCTGGATGGGGCGGACCTCACGGCGGCGAACCTGGCTAACCCCGATCGGGGCCTGACCGACTTGACCCAGGCCAGCCTGCGCGGTGCGCATCTGAGCGGGGCGCACTTGAATGGGGCCTACCTGGGCGGACCGGACTTGCAGCACAGCGGGGCCGACCTTACCGGCGCGGATCTAACCAATGCGGACCTGGAAGACGCGGACCTGACCAACGCGGACCTGACCAACGCCAACCTCATCGATACAATTCTGACCCAAACCCAGTTGGAGAACGCCGACCTGAGAGGCGTTCTCTTCCGGCCCACGGATGGCCCAGAGCCTTCGCTGATCGGCACGGCCCGGCACTTGGCCGATTTGCGCTTCATCGACAATCCGGAACCGATTGTGAGCCTGAGGAATGCACTGCTCGATGCCGGCTTTGAGCAGTCGGGACGGGAGGTAAATCGGGCCTATCACCGTCACGGCGAGAATCCGGTCCAGTGGCTGCTCTTCGACTGGACATGCGCATGGGGGGCCGATCCGCTGCGGCCGCTCGCGATCGTCGCTTGCCTATGCGCGCTTTGTACGCTGGTCTATTGGGGCGCGCTGCATTTTGACATGAAAGGGGCCGGCCTGTACCTGATCGCCGGCGGCAAGAGCAGCGCCGGCGGCGGGCCGCAGGAACGCGCATCCCGAATCGCCGTAGTTCCTTCGCGATCCGAACCGATGAAGGCTGCGATTGGCGGCGGCTCAGCGGCATGGCGCAGGCTGCGGCGCAGAACGAGACTGGAGATGCAAGCGCTTCTGACAGCCTTCTTCTTCAGCCTGATGAGCATCTTTACGCTGGGGGTTGAGGGGTTCAACGGCGGCCAATGGATTCGCATGATTCAGCCCCGCGAATTCGATATCCGCGCCCGCGGCTGGCTGCGCACCGTCTCGGGGGTTCAGGCGCTCCTCGGCGCCGGACTGCTTGCGCTCTCCCTGCTCAGCTACTTCGGCCATCCGTTCTGGTAGATTGCCCAGCGGTAAATCGCGCCTAAGGTCGCGGTACGGCGGGCGGTTTGCCCTGGTCTCATACCAACCTATATCAAGTTGAGGGTGCCCCCGGTCCCTCGTAGTCTCATGCCGAATCCTATCAAATTGAGGGTGCCCCCGGTCCCTCGCTTTTGGGGACCGGGGAGGAGGCAGATGCACATGCTCCGGCATGACCACGTAACCGGCAACTGCAAAGAGAGAACGCAAACGAGCGCACTCCAGCGCATCTTCAAAAAGCTCCGTGGCCGCGACTGTCGACAGGTAAGGGCGACGACCATAACAACTGAAGGTGAGGAAGTGATACTCCCCCGTCCGCCGATACCGGATGCGCTCGCCTTTCATACGCTACAAGGGTACTCCAAATGTGAATTCGTCGGCAGTGAAATGGCTGTCCTCCATCCTCGGTCCCCAAAAGCGAGGGACCGGGGGCACCCTCGGCGGGGGTTGACATCGTCATCGGGACCGGGGTCACCCGCCAGTTAACTCATACATTCGAAGGCCCTTACCGTAAATATCTGAAGCCAAGAATCGCGCCCGGCAACGGCTACGGTGAGAAATGCGGCCTAGTCGCGCGCGCACGCAGCGAGGCGGTCCATCCTCCCACAAGGAATGGACCGCCTCTTTGCATTCCGGAGCTTTCAACTTTGCCAGCCGGAAATCCTCCTCCCGCTCCGCGCGGGATTGAGTTACAGCGTCCGCTTGAAGAGCGGCGTGGCAATCAGCAGCGTGCCGATGCCGAAGGCGAAGAGAAAGAGCAAGTCGAACTGGATGGCTTGGAAGCCACCGTCTTTGAGAATGACGGATTTGAAGCCGTGGATGCAGTACGTGAAGGGGTCAACGACCGAGAGGGAGCGAAGCCACCAGGGAAATGAGGCGATGGGATACATGGCGCCGGAGGGATAGAAGAGGAGCATGTTGAGGACTCCGAACATGGCGCGCGGGGTGAGCGGGTCTTCGACGCGGACCATCAAGAGAAACATCATGCCATTGAAGGCGATGGCGGTGCCGAGAATGAGGGCAAGGAGCTGGAGCAGCACCCAGGGATGGAAGATGACGCCCAGGCCGGCCATGAGGGAGCCGATAACCGTGAGGCAGATTCCGGATAGAACGGCCTTGATGGAACCCGCTATGTTCAGGCCGAAGACCAGCTCCACCTTCGTTATCGGAGTCACCAGATAGCCCTCGTGGACTCCGCGCGCCTTGTCGTCGATGTACAACATTCCGCCGCCGATCATCACGGAGATATACATGGCCAAGGCGATGCAGGCGGGGAGCAAGAACTTCATGTAATTCACGTAGGGATAGAGCTCGACGATCTCCAGGGCGATGGAGTTGGCAAGGCGGGGCTGGATGACGGGGGTGGTGAGCGCGGTGACCAGCGACTGCATCTCCGCCTCCAGGCTGCCCGATGTGAACAGGTCGGAGTTATCGACGACGAAGCCGATCTGGGGCGCGTCCTGGGCATAGACGCGGCGCGAGTATTGCGCGGGAATGATGACGGCGGCGTCGACTTTGCCGGTGCGTACGTCTTC
This sequence comes from Occallatibacter sp., assembly GCA_050014455.1. Taxonomy (GTDB): domain Bacteria; phylum Acidobacteriota; class Terriglobia; order Terriglobales; family Acidobacteriaceae; genus Telmatobacter. Next base: position 550 of record JBEKDH010000070.1, on the reverse strand, counting down.
GCGAGCCTTGTTCTCGTCGGTGTAGTTCACGGTGGTGAAGGTTTTGATGTTGACGGCTATCGCGTCGAAGCCTTCGCGGATTTTGACAGCCTCGGGACCGCGATCGTAATCCACCACGGCGACGCGGGCGCCCACGATCTTGCCGCCGAAGGCATTACCCATGATGAGCAACTGCAAGATCGGCATCATCAGGGACATGATCATCAGCGTCGGCGAACGGAAGAACTTGCGCATCTCGCGCTCGATAATGGCGAACATTCTGTTCATGGCTGGGCTCCGGGACGGGGCGGCATGGTGAAGACGGCGGGCTTGACCTGCTCATCGCGAAGCTGGCGGCCGGTGTAATGCACGAAAACGTCGTCGAGTGTGGTGTTCTGGACGCTCAAGGAAGTCAGCGTCTCGCCCAGCGAGGCGGCCAGCTCGACTAGTTGCATGGTGGTTCTGGAGCCGGAGGAAGTCAGAACGCGATAGAAGCCGGCCGACTCGGCCTGAACGCTGGTTACGCCGTCGAGCTGTTCCAGGCGATCCTGCCATTCCGCGGTTTCGCGGT